>JANXTU010000082.1 GCA_025352235.1 Fimbriiglobus sp. | reverse complement strand
ATCCTCACGGCTCACGTCGTGAAGGGTAGCGTTCTCGCCGAGAAGGTCGTCACCCTCGATGGCAAGGAAGTCGAAACGCTCCAAGGCACCAAGTTCAAAGTCAGCGTCGATGGCAAGACGGTGAAGATCGGCGACGCGACCGTGAAAATCACCGACATCAAGTGCAAGAACGGCGTCATCCACGTGATCGACACCGTCCTCATGCCAGCCGCCAAGTAAATCAACCGGTTGAATCGAAGCGGCCCGAGCGAAGACTCAGGCCGCTTTCTTTTGGTTGTGGTGACACGTTTTTAACGTGTCGGTCATTTCTGCCGGCAGGAACTTCAAGAGTTTCCATCGTTGACGCGCAATTCTCCCGACACGTTAAAAACGTGTCGCCACAACGACCGATCACGCCTGCCCGAAGATCAACACGCTGTACGCCCCGATGTTCACTTTGGCCCTGTTCGGCAAGCCGTCATATTCTCCGGCGACCGCCGTCACGTCGGCGCTGGCGTAGCCTTGGAATTGCTCGCTGTAGCCTTTCCAATCCGAATTGAAGATGAGCTTCCACGTTCCCGGTTGCGAGAAACCGAGGGAATAGTTTTCACGCGGATCGCGGTGGAAATTGGCCACCACGACGACCTCGTCGTTCGGCCCGCCGTCCTGCCAGCGGCGGAACGCGATGAGGTTCGAGTCATCGTTGACGTGCGTCGCGGCGACGTTGGGCCCCGTCAATCCCTTGCTCGATCCTTTTTTGTTCAACCGTAAGTGGATCAGATCGCGGTACATCCGCACGATGCCGCGGAAGGTTTCGGTCTGCTCCCAGTGCAGCGGCACGGTGTCGCGGAACCATTCGCCTTCGACGAATTCTTGGCCTTGGAAGAGCATCGGGATCCCCGGCGAGGTCAGCACCAGCGCCGCCGCGAGGGTGGATCGCTTCTGGGCGAACCAGTTCGATGCCCCGTTCGGATCGATCTCTTGGGGGACGCGGGCCCGGCCGTTGGCGACTTCGTCGTGCGACTCGCTGTAGACGACCCGGCGAATCGGGTCGCCGTTGTATCGGCAGAGGATCGCGTTCTTGACCGCTTCCATCGAGCGGTGTTCGTCGGCCCCCGTGATGACCGCTTCGCGGATCGGGTGGACGAACTGCCCGTCCCACTGCGAGCCGAACGCCGCGCCGCCGTTCTCCGCGGTGTCCGTGATGGCGTCGCAATTTTGGAGGTCTTCGGCGATGGTGAGCGCCTTCGGAAAATACTTGCGAACTTCCGTATTCACCCACCGCATCAGGCTCCAGCCGTCCGGCAGCACTTGGCTGGCCGACGCATCGACGGCGCGGATGTAAAGCGTCATGTCCATCCGCAAGCCGTCGACGTGGAACTCTTCGAGCCACATCAAGGCGTTGTCGCGGATGAACTGTCGGACTTGCGGTCGGCCGTAATCGGGCCGGGTATCGCCCCACGGCGTGGTGCGGCGTCCATCGTTGTAGAAGTAGATTCCGCCGCCGTCGTTCTCGCTCCAGCCGTCGAAGCGCCAGAGGTCGAGATCGCTCGGGCCGAAGTGGTTGTAGACCACGTCGAGGATGACAGCGATGCCGTTTTTGTGGGCTTGCTTCACGAGTTCCTTGAAAGCCTTTGGACCGCCGTAGGCCGATTCGACGGCGAACATGTGGGCGGGGTTGTAGCCCCACGAGCGATCCCCGGCGAACTCGGCGATGGGCATGATCTGGATGCAATTGATGCCGAGTTTCTTGAGGTGATCGAAGCGGCGGACGATGCTCTCGAATTTCGCGGGGGCGTCGACATCGGGTTGATCGTCGTTGAAGGTGCCGACGTGGAGTTCGTAAATGACGAGTTCGTTCCAATTCGGAATCTGGAATTGGTCGTCGCCCCAATCGAAGTGCGGATCGGGAATGACGCCGTTGCCGATGGAGCTGGTCACTTCGCGCGCGTACGGATCGATGCGGGTGACGGGGCCGGTTTCGATGTCGAGCCAGAAACGGTATTCCTGCCCGACTTTCGCGGCCGGGACGTCGGCGTACCAGAAGCCCTCGGCTTCGTGGGCCATCGGGTTCGCGGTCGGTTGGAAGTCGTTGAAGGCACCGACAACCGAGACGGCTTTGGCATGGGGCGCCCAGACGCGGAAGGCGATTCCGCCATCGTGGGGCATCGCGCCCATACCGGGAATCGGGGCGGGGGAATCGGACATTGCGGCTCCAAGTTGGGAAATTTGACGCCGTAAGATGAACCGTTCCCGTGCCAATTTTACTTCTTGGCTTTCGGAATGTCGTCGTCGTAAGCTTGCACGATTTTCATAACCAGCGGATTGCGGACGATGTCCGAATCTTCCAGCGTCAGCACCGAAATTCCTTCGACGTTGCGGAGGCGTTGCACCGCGTCGAACAAACCGCTGCGGACGCTCGTCGGCAAGTCGATCTGCGACAGATCCCCCGTCACGACGATCTTGGAATTCAACCCCATCCGCGTCAGGAACATCTTCATCTGCGTGCAGGTGGCGTTTTGGCCTTCGTCCAAGATGATGCAGGCATTCGACAGCGTCCGGCCGCGCATGTAGGCCAGCGGCAGGATCTCGATGATCTCATTCTCGATGTACTTCTTGACGATGTCCGGTTCCATGATGTCGTTGAGCGAATCGAAGAGCGGGCGGAGGTACGGGTTGATCTTGGCGATGAGGTCGCCGGGGAGAAAGCCGAGGCGTTCACCCGCCTCGACGGCCGGGCGAACGAGGACGATCTTCTTCACCGCGCCGGTGCGGAGCAGGGTCACGGCCCAACCGACGGCGAGGTAGGTTTTGCCGGTCCCGGCCGGGCCAACGCACAACACGATGTCGTGCGTTTTCAGGGCTTGGACGTACCGCCCTTGGCCATCGGTGCGCGGTCGGAGGTAGCGCCCCGATTCGAGGACGGTCATGGCGTTGCCGGAACCGCGGCCGTCACCGCGGACGACTTCGATGATGGAACGCACATCTTCGGGGACGAGCCGACCGTTTTTTCGCAGCAGTCCGCGCAGTTGCGAGAAGGCGCGTTCCGCCTGATCGACTTGCTCTTCGGCCCCCTCGAATTGCAGGGTATCGCCGCGGGCGACGATCTTGACGCCGAGGGCGTCGCGGACGGTGCGCAGAAACTGATCGCGCGGCCCGAAGAGGATCACGGCCTCCTCGCGGCTGTCGAGCGTCAACGTTTTGGAAACCAATTGTGTTTCGGACATCGAATCGCCCTGTGAGTATCCGAAATCGTATCCGCCACGGACACCGCCCCGCCGTCGGGGTTCAACGCGCGAACCAATAATAGGCCACCGGGCCGGCGAAAAGTATCGAATCGATCACGTCGAGGACGCCGCCGAAGCCAGGGACCGCGCGCGAGGCATCCTTCGCCAACGCATCGCGTTTGATCATCGATTCGGCGAGATCGCCGAGGATTCCCGCGAAACCGACGACGAGCCCGAAGGCGATGGCTTCGACGAGACCATGCCGGAACACGGGGACGAATTCCCCCGCCGCCACCGCCGTGACGACGGCGAAGACGAGCCCGCCGGCGATGCCTTCCCAAGTTTTCTTCGGACTCAACAAGGAGGTGAACGGGTGCTTGCCGAAAATTCGACCCGCCGCATACGCGCCGATATCGCAGCACTTGGGGACGAAGATCGCCAGCGCGAGCATCCATCCGGAATGTTCCGGCAACCAACGGATCATCAGGAAGAAGCTCGGCAGCAGGCCGAGGTAGCCGACGGCGAAGACCGCGTGCGCCGCGCGGGCGACGCACTGCCCCGGCAGGTGATAGAAGAACATCTCGACCTGTAAAGCGATCAAGACAAATGAGGCAAAAGCGAACGGCGTGATTTCCCGAGCGGGGGGCGTGAGCCCTCCGAGGGATTGAAACACGAACGGCAACGACACCAACGCCACCACCCCGAACAAACAGAGCCATTCGCGCGGGCGATTCTGGGGTGGGATCAACGCGACCAATTCCCGCGTCGCCAAGACGCCGACCGCGAGCGCCAGCAGCAACAGGATTGGAAAATAGGGTGCGAAGAAGGAATCGACAAACAGCACGCCCCCGGCCGCGGCGGCCATGAGCGATCCCAAGAGCAGGCGGGTTTTCAACATGCGATCTGGATCATCCCACGGCTCCGCGGAGATTGACGAGCCCGCCGAAACGTCTATCGCGCGCGGCGAACGCGCGGCAGGCGTCGTGCAGTGTGCCCGCGTCGAAGTCGGGCCAGCACTTCGGCGTCACCCAGATTTCGGTGTAGGAAATCTGCCAGAGCAAATAATTGCTGACGCGCATCTCGCCGGCGGTCCGCACCAATAAGTCCGGGTCGCGCATCCCGGCCGTGTAGAGCGCGTTCGAAATCGCATCGTCGTCGATCGCGCCTGGTTCGAGTTCCCCCGCCTGCACTTTCGCCGCGAGCGCCCGCACCGCATCGACGATCTCCGTCCGACTGCCGTAGTTGATGGCCAGACACAGAATCAGCCCGGTGTTCGCCGCGCTCAGGGCGATGCTGCGATCCATCTCTTCGAGCACGTCGTCCGGCATCCCCTCACGCCGGCCGATGACCGTGAAGCGGATGTTCTGATCCAAAATCAGTTGGCGTTCATCGAGGAGGTACTGCTTCAACAAGGCCATCAAGAAGTCGATTTCGGGCTTCGGCCGCTTCCAGTTCTCGGCGCTGAAGCAGTACAGCGTGAGTTGCTCGATCCCGAGTTGGCAGAACTCCGTTACGGTCGAGCGCACGACATCGGCGCCCTTCAAATGGCCGGCGATGCGTTCGTCGCCGCGCTCCACGGCCCAGCGGCCGTTGCCGTCCATGATGATGGCGATGTGCCGGGGTAGCCGGGCAGGATCGACCCCGACCCCGCGACAATATTCGAGGCTATCGTGCGGCTCGCTCATTTCATCGGGATGGTTTGTGCGCGATCCGGGCCGACGGACACGATCGACACCGGCAAGCCGACGAGTTCTTGAATCCGATCGACGTACCGCCGCGCCGCCGCGGGCAAGTCGCCCGGCTTGCGGCAACCCGTGATGTCTTCGCTCCAACCGGGCAGCGTTTCGTATTCCGGTTCGCATTGGTCGAGTTCGTAGGCATCGCTCGGGAAGTGCGTGATCCGTTCGCCGCGCAGCGTGTAAGCCCGGTTGATCTTCACTTCCTTCAAGCCGCTGAGAACATCGAGCAACATGACCGTGACTTCGTCGGCCCCGGCCAATGACGCGGTGTAACGCAGCGCCACGGTATCAAGCCAACCGGTGCGGCGCGGCCGGCCGGTGACGGTGCCAAACTCCCGGCCGATCCTGCGAATCCGTTCGCCGATGCCGTCGGGACCGTCGTTCAATTCCGTTGGGAACGGGCCACGACCGACCCGCGACGTGTACGCCTTGATGACGCCGATGATCCGCGTGACGTTACGGGACGGGATGCCCGTGCCCGCCCAGATTCCCGAGGGGAGGCTGCTGCTGCTCGTCACGTAGGGGAACGTACCGTGGTCGACATCGAGTAGCGAGCCTTGGGCCGCTTCAAACAAGATGTCTTTTCCGGCCGCGATTCCGTCTTGAAGGACGCGCGTCGTATCGGCGACGTGCGGCCGAAGTCGCTCGGCGTAGCCGAGGTACTCGTCCGCGAGTTCGTGGACATCGAAGCTTTTGCCGCCGAACGCTTGGAGGTATCGGTTCTTGAACGGCACGATCTGCCGGAGGCGGTCGGTGAGGTGCTTGGCGTGCAGCAATTCGCCGACGCGGATGGCGTAGCGTCGGCCGACTTTGTCTTGGTAACAAGGCCCGATGCCGCGACCCGTGGTGCCGATCTTCGCATCGGCGTCGGCTTCGGCGAGGCGCTCTTCTTCCATGTGATAGGGGAAGATGACGTGGGCGTGATCGCTGAGAACGAGGTTTGCGCCGACCGGGACACCGGCGGCCACGAGTTGATCGACTTCTTCCATAAACCGGGGCGGATAGACCACGAGGCCGTTGCCGATGACGGACGTGACGTGCGGTTTGAGAACTCCGGTCGGCAGCAGCGAGAGCTTGAAGGTACGGTCGCCCCAGACGACCGTGTGCCCGGCGTTGGCTCCGCCGTTGTAGCGCACCACAAATTGGTGCGAATCGCCCAAGATGTCGACGATTTTCCCCTTGGCTTCGTCGCCCCACTGCAATCCGACGACACACGTTGCGGGCATACCAGACCTTCGACACGGGAACTCGGGGAGAGACTTCGGCAACTCCACGTTACCCCGACCGGAGTCCGCGTCAAGGGTCGAAGCGGAGGGCGAGCCATTCTTCGAGGGTGCGGGAGTTGGCGGGTGGGAATGCTGCCATCGGAAGACCGGTTTCGGCAGCCGCGAGTTCCACCCCCAATTCGTACGCCTCATCGAGAACATCGCGCGCGTGGTTCAACAGTGTTCCGGAGTCGAGGAGCTTTCCGATTTCCGCCTGTTGGACGCGGATCGTCGCTCTCCAACTGTTGCTGCGGTGATCGGGTTGGAATTCCCATTTCAGCCAATGCGTGAGCAAAACATGCAGTCGGCTCCACACTTCGCGGCGATCGCGAATGCCCATATCGGTGAGGTACTCCTCCAAGTGGGGGTAGTCGATCTCATCGAACCGGCCTTCGGCAATCAACCGGGCCATTTGTTCGAGCCAGCCGGTTTCGTCGGTTTCGTAGGAAACGGCAGTCGGGTTGTCGAGCAGCGCTGCGCTCATATCTCACTTCTCCCGATTACCATTCCGATCATTCTATTCCCCGGTGCCCTCCGGGAGAATGCCATCAAGGGTCGAAGCCGAGGGCGAGCCATTCTTCGAGGGTGCGGGGACTGGACGCGGGGAACGCGGAGACGGGAAGGCCCGTTTCGACCGCAGCATCTTCCACGGCATCGAGGTAGGCGACATCTAAAACTTCGCGGAGATGGTTCCGCAGTGTTTTTGAATCCGCGATCTGCGAGAGCTGCCGACGCTGCTCGTTGATGGTCAGACGCCAACTCGTCGACCGCCCATCGGGTTGGTACTCCCACTTCAGCCAATGGGCCAGCAACACGACCAACCGGCTCCACGCCTCGCGGCGATCGCGAATGCCCATATCGGTGAGGTACTCCTCCAAGTGGGGGTAGTCGATCTCATCGAACCGGCCTTCGGCAATCAACCGGGCCATTTGTTCGAGCCAGCCGGTTTCGTCGGTTTCATACAGGGACGGTGCCGCCCGGGGAGTTTCGAGGAACGCGGTGCCCATCGGGTCTACTCCGGTGTTTCAATTCGAGCATTCTATTCGCACCGCGACTCCGTCCGGCTCGCTCCGATTCTCGAATCCTCCATTCTTCCCATACAATTGGGATGTGGAATCGTCATGCGTGCAAGTCGGCGGACGCCGCCTTTTCCAGCAGTAGCTGATGCAGCTTGCGCACCTCGTCACCGGGGGCAGTCGGGAATCGGAGGGGCTGGCGGGACATCCTTGCCCGCAGTATGCCGAAATCAAAAGGAAAGCGCAAGACCAACCGGAATGGAGGTGAACGGTTACGTCAGCTCAAGTCGGTGAGGATCTGATCGATTCTTTGTTTCGGCCAAATCTCGAGATTGCCCGATAGAACATCGGCCGAAGGAACAACGTACAGAGGGGGTGTAATCTCTCCCCCGCGTCGTTTACGCGGCGATTCCCATCGATTCTCGGCAGATGCGGTCGGATCGCTCGTTTAAGATCCTCCGGTAGGCCTTTGTCCAGAGGCCGCTGAGCAGCATCACCCGCAGATCTAGCCCTTAAACAAGTGAATCCCAGCTTGTCCCACCCTTTATTTCAACATCAGAACGAGGGCGTGAGCCCCCGGAGCCGCCTCTCTTTGCGGGCCGCGTGGCGTCTCGGAGAATACATTTCCGCCCCGTCTCCTTTCTGCA
>JANXTU010000081.1 GCA_025352235.1 Fimbriiglobus sp. | reverse complement strand
TGGCCCACATCGGCCGGCACCGGCCCTTGAACCACTTCGAGCACCGTCGGGACCGGGTTCTTCCGCTCGTCGGCTTTTCTCCGCTCGTCGTCGAGCGCCGGTTGAATCACCTTGAGCCCGATGAAGCCCAACCCCGCCGCTCCGCCGAAAAGGAGCAGCAGAACGGCGAACTTCCCGCGCACGCCGTACATGTTCAACAAGCTGAGGACGATTTGGAGCGATAGCCCCATGCCGACGACGGCCCCGGTCGCCATGATGGAGTAGGCGAAGTAGACGCCGTAGTGCGGTACCAAGGCGAGCCACCAGCAAGAAATATCGGCGACCTGCGCGACCAGCACGGCCGGGGCGAGGACGCAGCGGACCGTTCTCCAATACGAAGTGAAAGCGAAGGTCAGACCGGTCATGGCGAAGAGTACGGCGAACGTCAACAGGTGCGCGTGCGTCGATTGCGTTAGCCGTTCGATATCGGGCTGCTTGGCAGTGCGCACCCATTTGCCATCGATGATCTCTTGGCTCGGCGGCGTGATCCGCGATTTCAGTTCGTCGTAATTCGCCAGCGACGGAGCTTGGTTCGCGTGGCAATTCTGGCAGCGCGCCTCGATCAGCGACTTCACTTTCACCCCGCCGTCGGGCCTGAGGAACTCGGGCGTGATCGCCTCGATTTCAACAGGTTTGGGGAAGCTGTCGTTCTTGTAGGCCGCTTCTTTCGGTTCGGCGTCACTGCGGACCCAAGCGAGCATCGCGTCCAGTTCGCCTTGGTGTTCTTTGTTCCGAGCTTCCAGATCGCGTCCGCGATTGGCTTCCCCGTTCCAGCCCTTCGACTTCGCGAAGAAGGCCGGGGCCATGTTGTTCTTGCTCACCTCGGCGTCGGTAGTTTTACCGCTCAAGAGCGATTCAAACTGGCTGCAGGGCGGTTTTTCATTCGGATCGTAGAGTTTGAGTCCGGCGAAGACCTCGACGACATCGGCCGGGGTCGGCAACGGCTCGCCTTCTCGCTTCGAGTGCTTCATGTGCAGTTGGATCATCGCCGAGAAGTAGCCCAAACCGACGGCGATGAGGAAAACGCTAAGGACTAGGCGGGCCGCGAGGGGCAGTTGGCGGAGCGCGATGCGCGGGGCGTGTTCGAGCATAGCAGGGCTCCGCGGTTGAGAGGGGTCCACTCAGCAGACTGACAAGATATTATAACCGCGGAGAGTCGGGAAGATTCAACGCCGCCTCGACGGCCTTCAGCACTTGTTCCTTCACCGTCGGCAGATCGAGGTCGGAGCGGGCTCCGGAGGCGAGCTTGTGCCCGCCGCCTTGGAAGGCTTCCGCGATCTTGGACACGTCGACCCGCGAGCGCGCTCGAAAGCTGATCTTCGTGCCCCCCTCCGGCTGCTCGATGAACAGCAGCGCGACCTCGACCCCGACGACACTGCGCGGGTAATTGATGAGGTCCTCGGTGTCCCCCGGCACGGCGCCGGTCGCGGCGTAATCCGTCAAGTACACTTCGGTGAAGGCGATCTGCCCGCTCGCCCGCGTCTGCAATCGCCCGAGCGCCACGCCGACGAGCCGCAGGCGTTCCACGGGCGAGCACTCGAACAATTGCTCGAACAGCGGTGGGGGATTTGCCCCGAGCCGGACGAGTTCCTCGGCCAATTTGAAACTTTCGGCCGTGGTATTCGGATGGCGGAACCAGCCGGTATCCAGCGCCAAGGCCATGAATAGGTGGTTCGCGGCCGTCGGCGAGATCGGGGCCCCGAGCGCTCGGATGATCTCGTACGACATCCGGCCGGTCGCCTCGGCCGAGGTATCGACGAACCGCATCGCGCCGAGGTCGTCCTGCGTCCGGTGGTGGTCGATCACGACCTTTGGCAACTTCGACGCCTTCATATAGTCGCCGAACTCGCCGAGTTGGTTCCACGTGCCGGTATCCATGACGAAAATTGCCTGGCAATCGGCGAAGGCATCTCCCGGCGGCTCGTAATTGACGATGATCTCGCGATTCGGGTCGAGGAATTCGTACCGCGGCGGGAGCGGGCTGCCGATGACGACGCGGGCCTTTTTACCGATGCGCCCGAGGGCATCGGCCAGCGCCATCTGCGAGCCGAGTCCGTCCGCGTCCGGCCGGATGTGTGTCATCAGTAAGAAGTCGTCGTGCTCTCGAATCAAATCGACCAACGGGGACCAATCGAGGGGCATCGTCGACTCGCGGAGTGAGACTGGATCAAGGAAGATATTGTACGTGCAGGCGTTCTAACTCCCCTTGTCAGGCGACCATTCCTTCGCGTATAATTAGTTGATTGACCCGTCAGTTAATTAACTCGTGTTTCGGCGGTTCTGCTTCCATGACGGCAGTCGCACGCAAACCGGGCCGGCCGAAAGATCCCGACCTCAAGACTCGCCGGGAGGCGGAGATCTTGTCGGCTGCGGCGAAGTTGTTTTCCGAACTGGGCTTTGCCAACACGCAGATTCAGACGATCGCGGATCGATTGAAGCTCAGCCACGGTACGATTTACTCGTACTTCCCGACCAAAGAAAAACTCTTTCTGGCGACGGTGGAGCGCGGCCTCGCCGAACTCACGGCCGTGATGGACGCGGTGATCGCGGCGGACGTTCCCCCGCTCGAACAGTTCCGCGGGGCGATCCGGGCCTACCTCTTATTTTTCCACGACCGCCCCGAAATGGCCGAGTTGTTCATCCAAGAGCGCGCGGCATTTCCGCACCACCATCGGCCCCTCTACTTCAGCAACAAAGACGAAGCGGAACGCCAAAAGCACGCCGACTTTTTCGAGCGATTGATGGAATCCGGCGCGATCCGGCCGATGCCCCAAGATCGCTTCATGGCCGTGATCGCCGACTTGCTCTACGGCACGATCTTGACGAACTTGCTGTCCGGCCGGCCCGTCGATGTCGAGGCGCAGGCCGCCGACGTATTCGACGTGATCGGCTTCGGGGTTCTGAGCGCGGTCGGGCGGAAGCGCTATCCCAAGAATTCGACTTGATGCAAAGGAGTACCCGATGATGCGCCGGTCGCCGTTACTATTGCCGATGATCCTGTTGGCCGGCTGTTCGCCGAAGCCGGGCGCGAGCACGGCCCCGACGGAACTCCCGCCGGTGCCGATTACGGTCGCGGCGGTCGAATCGCGCGCCTACCAGCGGCGCGTCCTCGGCACGGGGACGCTCAACGGGATCGAGGATGTGCAACTGGCGTTGAAAGTCGATGGGCGCATCAAGGCGATCCACTGCAAACTCGGCGACTTGGCGATCCCCGGCGCGGTGCTGTTGGAAGTCGAGACCGTCGATCTGAAACTCGCGGTCGCGGAGGCGCAAGCGGCGTTGAACTCCGAGATGCGGGCGCTGAGCCTGACGACGGAAAACTTCGACGCCTTCGACGCCAACGCGAACGACGCCGTGGTGATCGCGAAGGCCAATTACGAGAAGGCGAAGAAGACCTTCGACCCCTATCCGAAACTCCAAGCGACCAAGGCCGTATCGGACTTCGAGTTTCTTCAAGTGCAGCTCGAATTCGACGTGGCCAAGTCGAAGTACAGCGACACCATCGCGAATACGAACGCCGCGTTCGCGCGGGCCAAGCAGAAGCAAGTCGCGCTGGCCGTGGCCGAGCAGCACTTGGCCGACGCCGAGCTGCGTGTCCCCGAGCCCGCGGGTTGGGGCGCGTGGGCCGCGCTGATGGGGCCGAGCGCCCCGCCGCTGCGCTTCGTCGTCGCCCAGCGCATGGTCTCGGCCGGGGAACGGGTCCCGAGTTTGCCGATCACGAACGTTTACCGCCTCGTCATGACCTACCTGCTGAAACTCGTCGTGACCGTGCCCGAGCGCCACGCCGCCGAGGTCCGCGTTGGCCAACCGGTGGAAGTCCGCGTCGACGCCTACGGCGACAAGATGTTCGCCGCCCGCGTGGCCGGGATTAACCCGACCATCGACCCGTCGAGCCGCACCTTCCAAGTCGAGATCGAAGTGCCGAACCTCGGGGGCAATCTCAAGCCCGGCGGCTTCGCCCGAGTCGCGATCCTCGGCGATGCGATGACTCTAACCACGGTGCCTCCGCAAGCGCTTGTCAGCTTTGCCGGCGTTGACAAGGTCTTCGTGCAAGTCGGTGATCGGGCCGTTGCGGTTCCAGTGCGGGTGGGCATCCGCGACAAAGACTGGATCGAAGTGACGGGGAAGTTCCCCGCCGGGGCTCCGGTGCTGACGAGCGGCTTTTCGCAGGTGGTGGATGGGAGCAAAATCACGCTCCGAGGTGCACCGTGATTTGGGACATCTGCATCCGCCGGCCGGTCTTCACCACCATGTTCATCCTGGCGCCGGTCGTGCTGGGATTGGCGTCGTACACGCGCCTCGGCGTCGAATTGTTCCCCAACGTGGACGTGCCCGTCGTGGTCGTGACGACGACGCTCAAAGGCGCGAACGTCGAGAATATGGAATCGGACGTGACCAAGCCGGTCGAGGAGGCGGTGAACACCGTCTCCGGGATCGACGAACTCCGCAGCACCACGAAGGACGGCCTGTCTCAAATCGTCGTCGGGTTCAAACTCGAAAAGAATGGCGACATCGCGGCCCAAGAAATCCGCGACAAAATGACGCTGATCCAAGGCCAACTCCCGGCCGGTACCGACTATCCCAAGGTCGAGAAGTTCAACCTCGATGCGACGCCGGTCGTCACCATCGCCATCTCCGGCAAGCGCAGCCTGCGCGAGATCACCGAGATCGCCAAGAAGCTCATCAAGGAAGACATCGAAGGGAACGTCTACGGAGTCGGCGCCGTCATCCTCGTCGGAGGGCAGCAGCGGGCCATCAACATCACCGTCGACCCGGAGAAACTCCGGGCCCGCGATCTCTCGGTACTCGATGTTCGCAAGGCGATCGCGGAACAAAATATCGAACTGCCCGGCGGCAAAATCGACCAAGGCCGGCGCGAGGAAGGCCTGCGGACGGTGGGGCGTGTGAAGGAAGTGCGCGGTTTCCGCGACCTCGTGCTCGCCACCCGCAACGGCCATCAAGTCCAACTCCGCGAGGTCGGCGTCGACACCGGCGAGGGCGTCGAAGACGGCATCGAAGAACCGCGCGGTCTCAGTCGGCTCGACGGCGACGCGGCCGTGAGTTTGATCGTCCAGAAGCAGTCGGGCGGGAACACGGTGAAGGTCGCCGAGGCGGTGAAAGCCCGGCTCGAACTCATCAAACCGAACCTCCCGCCAGACATCCGCGTCGAAGTCATCCGCGACCAATCCAAGTTCATCAAAGGTTCGATCGACGAGGTGAAGTTCCACCTGCTGCTCGCGGCGATCCTCGTCTCGGCCGTGCTGCTGCTGTTCATCCGCGATTGGCGCACGACCATCATCGCCGCCCTCGCCGTGCCCACGAGCATCGTCGGCACCTTCGCCCTCATGGACCTCATGGGCTTCAGCTTGAACAGCATGACGCTGTTGGGCCTGATTCTCGCCGTCGGCATCGTCATCGACGACGCGGTCGTGGTGCTCGAAAACGTCTTCCGCCACATGGAAGACTACGGCCGCACGCCCCTCGAAGCGGCTAGCGTCGCCACGAAGGAAATCGCCCTCGCGGTGTTGGCCACGACGATGTCGCTGGCGGTCGTCTTCGCGCCGATCGCGTTCATGTCGGGCCAAGTCGGCCGCTTCTTCAACAGCTTCGGGTTCGTCGTCGGCTTCTCGATCCTCCTGTCGATGGTCGTCAGTTTCACCCTCACCCCGATGCTCTGCGCTCACTTTTTGAAAGCCCCGAAACACCGGCGGGGCACCGGTGCCACGCAGTCGCAGCGCGGCTTCTGGACTTGGGTCACGCGGCGCTACATCGGTGTTCTGCGCTGGTCGCTCGGCGGCAAGCGGGGCTGGCACCGGCTCGCCGTGGTCGGCGCGGCGGTCGCGGTCTTGATGATGACGCCGAGTTTGTTCGTGGCCGTCGGCTCCGACTTCGTGCCGAAAGACGACCAGAGCGAATTCGAAGTCGCGGGGACGCTCCCCGAAGGAACGACCTTGATCGAAGCGAGCGACATCTGTTTAGAACTCGAAGCGAAGCTCGCGAAAGTCCGCGGTGTCACCGGCGTCTTCACCACCGTCGGCGAAACCAGCGGCCGTATTTCAAAGGGGCAGGGCGATGTCACGCGCGTGACGATCTACTGCCGGATGGTCGACCTGCGGGACCGGAACTACTCGCAAAAGGACGCGATGGCCGAGGCTCGCGCCGCGATGGCCGTGTACCCCGACCTGCGCCTCGTCGTGCAGGAGGTGAAGTTGTTCGGCGGGAGCGCGTTTAAAAACGCCCAGGTCGAACTCAGCATCCGCGGGTCGGATTCGGACAAGCTCGACGCGTACGCCGCAGAGGTCGTGAAGTGGATGCGGGCGAATCCGGACTTCACCGACGTCGATACGAACGCCGCCGTGCGGACGCCCGAGATGCAGGTCGTCATCGAGCGGAAAAAGGCCGGCGCTTTGAACGTGAACGTGCAGGCGATCGCGTCGACGCTGGGCGTGCTCGTCGGCGGGGAACCGATCAGCAAGTTCAAAGACGGCCCGGATCAATACGACGTCTGGCTCCGGGCCGACCTCAAGAATCGCGACCGCCGCGAGGCAATTTCGTCGCTGACGGTGCCGAGCTCGACGGGGCAACTGGTCGAACTGCGCAACGTCGCCGAACTTGAAGCCGCACGCGGCCCGGCGACCATCGAGCGCTACAACCGCCAACGGCAGGTGACCGTGACCTGCAATCTCGCGCCGGGCATCCCGCTGGGGAACGTCCTGCCGATCATCAACGCGAAAGTGAAATCGCTGGGGATGCCCCCGGAGTATCAAACCGAACAACTCGGCGAAGCAAAGCTGATGGCGGATTCGGATTCAAATTTTACCCTCGCCTTCGCGCTGGCGTTCTTGTTCATGTACATGATCCTCGCGGCGCAATTCGAGAGCTTCGTCCACCCGCTGACCATCCTGATGGCGGTGCCGTTGACGGTCCCCTTCGCCCTCGTGTCGCTGTTGATTTTGCAAACGCCACTCGACATCTACGCGATGATCGGCCTGTTCATGCTTTTCGGCATCGTGAAGAAGAACGGCATCTTGCAAGTCGACTACACGAACGTGTTGCGGGCAAAGGGACTGCCGCGCAACGAGGCGATCCTCGGGGCGAACGAAGCGCGGTTGCGGCCGATCTTGATGACGACGATCATGCTCGTGGCGGCGATGATCCCCATCGCCACCGGCGAGGGGCCGGGGGCGAGCGCCCGCGCGAGCATGGCCAAGGTCATCCTCGGCGGCCAGATGCTGTCGCTGCTGCTGAGTCTGCTCATCACGCCCGTGGCGTACTCCATCTGGGACGACATCACCGACGGCCTCGGGTGGATGTTCAAGACGAGACCGAAAGCGACACCGGCTTTCCCGTTACTGGAGGCAGATGCGAGTGAGGAAACGATCATTGAGGCGAAAATGCCCATCGGCCGTCGCAGTGGGGAAGTGCAGATCGCGCCGAGTTGACGGCTCAGCGCGTTCTGGAGTGACACATCGCGAAACTGCGCTTTTAAGGAGCGTCCGGCTCCGCCTAACCCTTAAACAAGTGAATCCCAGCTTGTCCCACCCTTTATTTCAACATCAGAACGAGGGCGTGAGCCCCCGGAGCCGCCTCTCTTTGCGGGCCGCGTGGCGTCTCGGAGAATACATTTCCGCCCCGTCTCCTTTCTGC
>JANXTU010000066.1 GCA_025352235.1 Fimbriiglobus sp. | reverse complement strand
CGACCCCGGCCGGGCAGAAGGTGACGAAGGTCATCGAGTTCGCGGGGGAATCTGCTGACGGGGCCCAGCCCCAAGTCCACCATGCTGACGCGATTCCTCCGCCCGTCCAAATCGCCCTCCCCACCCAATTTGTCAAGCTGAAGTTGGAACAATTGGATGCGCGTGACGCGCCGGCCTTGTTCGCCGTCCATCTTGGCTCCACGAAAGCGAAGAATTCGGTATCCGATTCTAGGCGATTCACCACGGCGCAAGCGCAAACTGCCACCACCAAGCGAAAAGACTTGCTACAAAAACCCAAGTGATCCCCGAGCGATTTTTATGGGCGCATTCATAACTTGTACTCGACAACTTGGCCGGCCACAAGACGCCCGCGTTCGTGCTCTGGCTCTTCGCGCAAGGGATCATACCCCTCGACACCCCGCTCTCGGGATCGTGGCTCAATATGGCCGAGAGCATCCAGAGGTCCTTGAAGAGGCGGGCGCTCGACGGCCAGCACCCGGCGAGTCCCACCGAGGTGATCGCGTGGATCGAAGCGGTCGCGAAGCACTGGAACGCGGCCCCGACGCCCTTCGTGTGGGGCGGCCGGCGCGCCGCGCGGAGGAAGCGCGAGCGGGACCGGCGCCCGGACGCGGAGACCCCTCAAGCGAGGCCGAAGGGCTTATGGCCATATACAACGCAAATGACCCACTAGTTCGACCGGGATCGAGATCGAAATGGGTCTGGCAAATCTTTCTGGCAGTCGGCAAAAGCTGAAGCGGCGAGGGGGAGCCAGACCAGCGAAACTCGATTGAGTTTCGGGCAGAAGGAGTCACCCCCTCTCCGCTTCGGAGAGGGGGCCGGGGGGTGAGGTCTCCGTTGGAATTTCAAGCGGTTCAAATACTAAATAGCCCCCCAACTCAGCGACAGTGGAGTTGGACTGGCGAAAAATTATAGCTTGGACCAAAGAGAGGGGTTATCACACCGATCTCACTCGGGCCCAAGCCATGGAGGGTAGTATCTCGATTCGGGCGTCGGAACGCAAGCTCTTGTTGAGCTTCCACAAGACCGCCGACACCCACGAGCAGCGTCTGCGGGCCCACATCCTCCTCCTGCTCGGCGACGGCGTCCCTTGGGACCGGATCGCCGCCGCGCTCTTCACCAGCAGCAGCACCATCAACCGCTGGCGGAAACGTGATCTCGCCGACGGGATCGACGCCATCCTCGACGCGCCCGGCCGGCGGCGGCGCTCCGGCATCGCGGCGTTCTGGGTCGCGATGATGATCCACTGGGTCACGGCGCGGTCGCCGCGCGAGTTCGGCTTCACCCGCAGCCGCTGGACCTGCGGCACCATCGCCCTGCTCCTGCGCGAAGACCACGGCGTCCGCGTCGGCCGCGAAACCGTGCGGCGACGCCTGCGGGAGCACGATCTTGTCTACCGCCGACCGCGGCCGGTGCTCGGACCCAAAGACCCCGAGCGACCCGTGAAACTCAGGCGAATCCGGTCCTTGCTGCGGCACCTGCCCGCCGATGAAATGGCCGTGTTCCAAGACGAAGTCGACATCAACACCAACCCCAAAATCGGCTCGATGTGGATGCGCCGC
The DNA here is from genome assembly GCA_025352235.1 of Fimbriiglobus sp. Taxonomy (GTDB): domain Bacteria; phylum Planctomycetota; class Planctomycetia; order Gemmatales; family Gemmataceae; genus JALHQU01. Next base: position 625 of record JANXTU010000066.1, on the reverse strand, counting down.
GGCCAACAGGCCGAGGTCGTCACACCCGGCAACAACACCAAGCGTTATCTCTCCGGTTCGCTCAACTGGCGCACCGGAGAGTTGATTTTGACCGAGGGCAAGCGTCGCAACGCCGACCTCGTCTTGGCCCACCTCGACGACCTCCGGCGCCGCTTCCGGCGGTTCAAAGTCATCCCCGTCATCTGCGACAACGCCGCCTTCCACACCCCGGCGCGGTGCCGGAACGTGAAGGAGTACGTGGAACGCTGGGGTCACCGGATCAAGATCCACTTCCTGCCGACCTACTCGCCCGACACCAACCCGATCGAACGCGTCTGGTGGCACCTGCACGAGGAGATCACCCGCAACCACCGCTGCCAGACCATCGAGCAATTGCTCGACCTCGTTATGGAGTGGCTCGAAGTGGCGCCACACTTTATCGTCGAGCCGTCTCTCTATAAAATCCCCATCGCAACATGATACTGTCGCTGAGTTGGGGAGCTATTTAGAGCCTGTTATTGACTTTCCCATCCGAATGCTTGTTTGAGCATAGTGACGATGCTGGCCAGCCAGTGCCACCCGGCCAGCGTGATCGTCAGCCGCTCGTAGTCTCGCGTCAGCCGCCGGAACCGTCCGAGCCAGCCGA
>JANXTU010000063.1 GCA_025352235.1 Fimbriiglobus sp. | reverse complement strand
CGATGCGCTCTTCGTCGATGCAGCCCCGGTAGAGGCTCGCGGGGAACGGTGTGTGGTTCTCGAGTTCCATAGGAGTTGTCATCCACCGCAGTTCTGGCTGATTGCTGAAAACTGATCGCTGACAACGATTCCGAACAAACTCGGAGGTCAAAAATAGCAATCAGTAGCCAGCAGTCAGCTATCAGTCCGACTGGAACATTTAACAATTGACCAGAACCCGTTCGCCGTTGAAGCGGACGTCGTCGTTGGCTTTGACCTTCACGTCGCCCAAGTCGGCGACGATGGTCTGGGATCGCCCGGTCGTTTTCAAGTCGCCCGCCGTCGTGAGGGACATCCCCTCGCTGGCGGTCAAGTCAATCCGCCGGGCGGAGAGCGCGAGGTCGCCGTCGGTCTTGAGCGACAATCCGCCGACGAATTCGAGTTCCAACCCCGCCGCCGTGACACGGAGCGCAATGGTCTGCTTCCCGTCCGCCGCAAACAGCCGCAGCACCGAGCCCCCGGCGACCGGCTCGACCACCAGCGAATTGTTATGGGCCAGCGGGATCGCGGCCCGTTCGAGCGATTCCATGGCGATCCTCAACTGTTGACTTTGACAACGGCCCCTTTGATGGTCACCGGCCCGCTGCCGGTGACATCGATCTTCGGCCCGCTGATTTCGACGCCGCTCGGGGTGATTTTGATGCTCGTCCCGCCGCAGACGATTTCGATGCCCGCGGGCGAGGAGATCTTGATTTTCCCGGTCGCATCGACGGTGAGCGCCCCCGTGACGGTGAGCTTGTCGGCCCCTTTCACCGTGGTCGTGCGGTCCCCGGTGACGGCCTCGGTGTAGGCCGCGCCGAAGGTGTGCTTTGCATCGCCGGTCGCGTCGAACGTCCACGTGCCGTCGATCCCGGATTTGCCATCGCCGCCGACTTTCAACGTGTCGTTCGTTTTGATCTTGATGTTGCGGTTGGCCCCGACGGTTTCGATTTGGTCGGCCCCGACATCCACCGTCTGTTTCGCGCCGATGGTCACCGCTTGATCGACGTCGACGTTTTCTTTGTGATTGTTTTTGACCAGCGTCGTGCGGTCGTTGTTGACCGTGTGTTTTTCGTCGTGCTTGACCAACGAAGTCTGATCGTACTCGGCTTGGATCGTCAGGTGTTCGGTATCTTTCGTGTCGTTCGCCCGCATCCCGTTGAAGTTGTCCGGCCCGGCACCCGGGGTCGAGCGCGACGTCAACCCGCTGATCATCGCGTCGTCCGGCAGCGTGCCCGGTGGCATGTGGTCCGCGTTGTAAACGCTGCCGATGATGATCGGCCGATCCGGATTCCCTTCGAGGAAATCGACGATCACCTCGTGGCCAATGCGCGGGACGTGGATCACGCCCCAGTTTTTGCCGGCCCAGATCGTGGCGACGCGAATCCAGCACGAGCTATCGCCGTCGCGTTTCCCGTCGCGGTCCCAGTGGAATTGCACCTTCACCCGGCCGTATTTGTCGGTGAAGATTTCATCTCCGGCCGGGCCGACGACGATGGCCGTCTGCGTCCCCCACACGGCGGGGCGGGCCGTCTTCCGCGCCGGCCGGAACGCTAGCGCCGCCGGGAGGCACTCGAACGAATTGGCGTAGCTCAGTTCGGAGGTATCCCCCGACGTGTAAGACCCGCTCACGGAGGCATCGTGCGCCACGCTCGCCAACACGTAATCGCCGTCGGCGTCGAAGTGCTCGGTGACGGTGAATTTGTGACCGCCCGTCAGATTCGGGCAGTTGCTGGTCCCGCGGATGCGGAGGGCCGACGCGGCTTCTTCTTGCGCCCGCAGCCCGACGAGTCGGACCTTCTGGTCGAAGACGTGCTGCAAATCGGAGGCCTGCTCCCCGCCGCCGCGGTCGATGCCATCGAACCAATCGGCGTAGCCACCGGGGTACGAGTAATTCTCGAGTTGCGCCGTCGGCCCGACCTGCAATTTGTGCGAGACGGTGCCGACGGCGACGGTCTCGACAATTTCTTTTTCGGCGTCGAGGTGCTGATCCGTCAGTTCGAAGTGGTGATCCCAGAGCGTGAACTTGCCGGTGCGGATCTCTTGGGTTTTCTCCCAGGTCGCCACGGCGAAATCGTCCGCTTCCGAACCGCCGTCCGACGGGCGGTAGACGATGCTTTTGGGTTCCGGGATGTCGGCGTGCGCCTGCGGCGAATCGGCGAGGACGAGCGTGTGTCCGTCGGCGGTGTGCTCGAAGTAGTAGAAGATCCCCTCTTCTTCCATCAGCCGCGCGGCGAAGTCGTAATCGGTCTCGCGGTATTGGGTGCAGTAATCCCGCGTGGCGAATTCCCCGGACGTCGACCATTTCGTGGGGATACTGCCGAAGACGGTCGTCAAAATCTCTTTCGCGGTGAGGTGCTGGAAAATCCGGCTCTGCTCGCGCCGCGTCAGCAACCAAAGCAGCGGGACCATTTCGGCCCGGTAATGGATGAACCGGGAATCCCGTCGGCCTTGGCTGAAGCGGTTGATGATGCCGTGGAAGAAGCGCGTCTGCCCGGCTCCGTAATCGATTTCGACGAGCGCGGCTTGGCCGAGGATTCCGGAGAAATCGACCGGGGCGTCTTCGGGGGCGATCGCGTCGAGTTGGAACGAGAAGAGTTCGGAGATCGCCTCGGTCCCGCGCACGCCGAGCAGCAAGAGGGCATCCGGCCCGAGCGCGGTCGAGAGCCGGATCGGACTGTTGCTCTGGGTGTAAGCGAGCATGGGGTGGACCTCGGCGCCATCGGCTTTCGCAAAGCTTCAAATAGGGAATGCGATTCGCCGGGCCAACGCGGACAGTGGAATCCTCGAAACGGAAGAAGCCCGTCACGGTGTGACGGGCTTCCGATTGAATTGCTCGATTCGTCCGCAGGAGGGGTTAGTAGCGGCGATTGCCACCACCGCCGCCGCCGCCACCGTAGCCACCACCGCCGCCGCCGCTCCCGCCACCACCGTAGCCGCCGCCGCCGCCACCGCCACCGCCGTAGCCACCACCGCCGCCGCCGCCACGAGGGCGTTCTTCACGGGGTTTGGCTTCGTTCACCGTGAGGCGACGACCCTGGTATTCGGCGTTGTTCACGGCTTCGATCGCAGCATCGGCCCCGCTCGCCATTTCGACGAACGCGAAGCCCCGCGACCGACCGGTGTCGCGATCCATAACGATTTGGGCGCTGGTCACGGGCCCGTAGGCTCCGAACAGTGCCATCAGGTCTTCGGACGTCGTCCCGAAGGCCAAGTTCCCCACGTACAACTTCTTGCTCACGAATCACCTTCTGCGACCGATCATCGGCCGCGACCAGAGAACAGTGGGGACTTGACAAGCACGCCAAGCCTCCAGACAACAAACACGAATCCGGATATGCGATCCGGGGCCGGACCAAGACAGTCACGTTCGTCATCTCGGATGGCAACTCCCATCCTGAAAAGAAGCTTATCCGACGGGACGACCGCATGCCAGCGAATCCGCATCGGAATTTTGCGAATTTTTCGACCGAGCGACAAAACCGGGGTTGCCGTTCACTCCGTCACGGCGGCGCTCTCGCCGCCGGCGCGGGTCGAAAGTGCCGGGATCAACGGTGCCGCGGCATAGGAAAGGAAGCTCACCGACCCGTCGGCGAAGGCGAAATGGGCCCCGCCGGCGTGCAGGGACCAGAAGTGGTACCGGTCGCAGGGATGATCGAGACGACCGGGCCCGAACCGGAACTCCCCGATGCAACGGTCTCCGGGAACCAAGCCGCCGAGCGCAAACATGCTCTCGTCGGGGCCGTACAAACTTCCCCAAACACCGTGCGGACTGACCCAAGTGTACCATTTTCCGGCTTGAAGCGTGGCGGGAGGGGGTCTCTCGGCGAGCATCACCGTGCCGCTCGTGCCGTCGGTGATGTCTCCGATCCTCGTGGGGGGGAACCCGCCCATCACGCCGTCTCTGCGCTCTCCGCCACGCACTCCAACGTAGGACGTGTACGCGGCGAGAATGCCATCTCGATCCGTTAAAGGCGAGTGCAAACGAGGGTCGGACGGGCAGATATAAGATTTGATCGGAGTCGATAGACCGACGTGAGGCGGGTTCCAATAGGGTGTGGCGTAAGCCAGCTTCAACGCCGACTCCGTTTGGCCGGCGAGATCCCCGCGGTCCATCTCCGCCAGAATCAGAGCCATCCAGCTCACGCAGGAATGCTTGGCCAAGTCGATTCCCCCGCCGGGGCGCCCCGGTGGGAAATGCCCGTGCGTGGCATGGTAGTTTTGGAGCGCGAGGGCAACTTGCTTCATGTTGTTTTGACAGCTAGCCCGGGCCGCCGCGCCGCGCACGCTCTGAACCGCAGGTAATAGCAACCCGACGAGTAACCCAAGGATGCCCAGGACTACCAGCAATTCGATCAGCGACACGCCTGCGCGACGGGACATGACGATCATTCCGTTCCCCCGGGTCGGACCCTTACGATGATGTCCACCTCGTGTTGGCGCTCGCCCAGGGTCGCCAACAACCGGACGGTGAGATCCCGAGGCCCTTCGGGGATGCCGATCGCCGAAAAGGTGCAGGGAGATGCCGACCATCGCGAAGGCGACCAACGCGATTCCAAAACGATTGCGACGCATGGATCCTCCCATTGACGCAGGGTGCCGATCACGTCCCGGTGGCCCGGCGGCGCCGGACGGTGCGGATGAGCCAGAGCAAAGACGCCGACGCGAGGAACACCAGAGACACTCTGAGAATCCAGCGCGTGGGCGACCGCGGCTCCTCTTCCGTCACCCGCGTCGGCAGTTCGGAGTCGGACGGAGATAATTGCGCGGGCTGGGCTCCGGCAACTGTCAACCGCTTGCCTTGAGCGTTCGTCGCCGGGAGGACAGGATTACCGGAGGCATCCGTGCGGAACATGCCGCTGCGCAGGTCGTCGCTCACCAAAATACCCGCCGGAAGGCGGAGGCGCAGGGATTCTGGAGACAGCGGTTTGTTCACTTCGATCTCCGAAAAATTCGCCTCCCACCTGCTCGTTTGGCCGTTTTTCCCAGCCGCGACGGAACAGACCACTTTGGACGGGAAAAATACCCCCGGGGCGTTTTCGACGAACGATTCCACGGTCGTATCCGATTCCGGAGGGCCATCTTGCAATTTGCTTTTGAGCACGACGTGACGGGCCAAATGATTGACGGCCGGGTCCAACCAGATCTCCAAGTCCGCGCGGGTGTGGGAGACTTTAATCCGTACCATCTTGCGGCCGCCGCGTTCGGCGCGGGATGCGGTCGCCGTCGTCAGTTTATCGGCGAGCAAATCCTTGAGTTCGACCCGGTGTTGATCATTACCGTAAAATGACATCAGCCCGAATGACCACGCTTCCGAGGTGTAGGCCATATTCCGATCGGTAATCTGAGCTTCCCCGAGCTGGCCCGCCGAGGAGACGTATTGGGTGGTCACACCGTTCTGGCGCTGGTACTCGATTGTGACACCGTCGCTCTTGCTGCGGCAGCGGAAGTCGCCACCCATCCGCCAGTATTCCGCCGTTGTGCCCCCATCCGAAGAGGGGGTGCGACGAATCGCGATTTTGCAATGCAGGGTCCGGATCGCTTCGGCCGAGGACGAGTGACGCTCTACCGCCTCGGTGAGTACGGAGTCCGCGCCGAGCCCCACCGATGAGAACACGATGCCGACCACCACACCCGATATCCGTACCGCGATGCGGGAGAATGTGCGACTCATGCCGTGTTCCAGTTTGTGGACTGGGGACGGGAACGGGGCGAAAGACCGCGTTCCGCTCCCCCAAAAATTACTGGCAACCAAAATAACTCTGCGTGCAGAGGTTCATGTTGGCGTCTTGGCCTTGACAGACGTAACCTGGTGCGGCTTCCCTGTCACATGTTTTACCTACCTCTTGGACAACCTTGCAAGTTGGCACCCGCCCCGCGGTGTAGGTACAGGTCCCAGCAGGATTTTGGTTTGTCGCACACGCCCAACTGCTGAGGCAGTCGTCCCACACGGGGTTAGAGCCTGTTATTGACTTTCCCATCCGAATGCTTGTTTGAGCATAGTGACGATGCTGGCCAGCCAGTGCCACCCGGCCAGCGTGATCGTCAGCCGCTCGTAGTCTCGCGTCAGCCGCCGGAACCGTCCGAGCCAGCCGA
>JANXTU010000062.1 GCA_025352235.1 Fimbriiglobus sp. | reverse complement strand
GTGGCGCGGGGCCAAGCGGGCGGCGGCCGACGCGCTGCTGAATTACGTCGGCGACCGGCGCGAGATGATCCAATATCGCGAGTTCGCCGAGAAAGGCTGGCAGATCGGCAGCGGCCCGACCGAAGCGTGCTGCAAGACCCTGACGCAGAGGCTCAAAGGCTCGGGCCTGCGTTGGGACGCCGACAACGCCGAAGCCCTGATGGCGCTGGAATCGCTGCACCAAAGCGACCTGTGGCAGAAGTACTGGACAAGCCGACTCCCCCAAACGACTTGAGACCGCCAGAAAGATTTGCCAGACTCGCGGGGACGGGCGAAGTTCCGAACCCCCTCGGTGGGCGTCCGCCTTCCGAGGGGTTGGCAAATCCCACATCCCCGTCGGATGCCATACAATTGCGGGCAACGGCCCTCCCTCGATTCAGGCGGCGATCATGCTCGGGCGGTTTTTCGCGAAGATCAAAAAAGGGTTATCCAAGACCCGCTCGGTCTTCTCCGGGGTTGTCGGACTCTTCACCGGGGCCTACCGGGTCGATTCCGTCTTCCTCGACAAGCTCGAAGAGCAACTGCTCCTCGCCGACGTCGGCATCGGGGCGACTTCGCAGATCGTCGAGAAAGTCCGCCAAGGCTACCTCGATAAACAAGTCGGCGACGATGTCAAAGCGTTCGTGAAGCAGCAACTGCGCGAGCAACTCCTCGACCCGGCCGAGGGGTTGAACTTCCAACCGAACGGCGTCACGGTCGTGATGATCGCCGGCGTCAACGGTTCGGGCAAAACCACTTCCATCGCGAAGCTCGCATTGCGCTTCAAGAACGACGGCAAGAAGGTCCTCGTGGCCGCGTGCGACACCTTCCGCGCCGCAGCCGTGGAGCAACTCACCGTCTGGGCCGATCGCATCGGCGTGGACATCGTCAAGCAGCAGCAGGGCTCCGACCCCGCGGCCGTAGCGCACGATGCTTGCGAGCGGGCCAAGGCCCGGCAGTACGATGTGCTCATCGTCGATACCGCCGGCCGGTTGCACACGCAGACGAACCTCATGCGCGAACTCGAAAAGATCCACCGCGTCGTGAGCAAGCAGATCCCCGGCGCCCCGCACGAAGTGCTGCTCGTGCTCGACGCCACGACTGGCCAGAACGCCATCACGCAAGCCGAGCAATTCACGAAGACCGTGAAGTGCACCGGCTTGATCCTCACGAAGCTCGACGGCAGCGCGAAGGGCGGGGCGATCTTCGGCATCAAAACGAAAGTCGGCCTGCCGGTCAAGTTCATCGGCGTCGGCGAGCAGATGGAGGACTTGGAGCCGTTCAACCCGGACGAATTCGTCGCGGCGCTGTTCGAGGAGTGAGCGATTGGAAACGGTACCCTTTCGATTGCAATTCACACAGCCGATTCGGGGGCTGATCGCCCGCCACGTTTTGGGCTTGGCAAGTGCGAGTGATATTGTCGACTGCGCTCACGCGATATTGGACGCGGGGTACTATTCCAGTTCTCTCGGCGAAATCATCACCGCTTCCGACGAGAATTGGATCGAATTGAATCGGCGATTTGCCAAAGTATTCGATGAAATAGAGCTTACTGTTCCTTCCCAGGAAGACTCCGTTGAAGAACTTGCCGCCCAATATTTCATTCGGATTGCGGACCGGCGTGCCACGCCATTTTGCATCTCGGAAATATCGTATCACGATCACGCGGGTGTTGAGAGTTCGTATAATCCGTGCCATCCATTGCAAGGGAAGGTCGACTGGGTTCCAATACGCACTTTAATTGGTTACTACCATGAGTATGATTATCCCGAGGAGTACCGTGAAAAAACAAACGCGATGATTGACGAAGAATGCATCACATATGCAAAGCAGTGGATGTGTACATACCGACTGTCCCTCCTCGATCCCGCTTGGCTCTCGCCCACCGTCCAATCCATTTCCCTCTCCATCTACCGGGATCGCGCCTTCGACCGGCTGCCGATCCTCGCGGATGCCCTCGAAGAAGCGGGGTGTACGAACGCCGATGTGCTGCTCCACTGCCGGCAACCGGGCGAGCACGTCCGGGGTTGCTGGGTCGTCGATTTGGTGCTGGGGAAGACGTGAATCCTTGTGGCGACACGTTTCTTAACGTGTCGGACATTCGCAGTTCGTCGAGCTTTCCCCAATCGATTTCCGGCACGTTGGACAACGTGCCGCCACGGAAAACCGGGATTCCTTGTGGCGACACGTTTCTTAACGTGTCGGACAGTCGCAGTTCGTGGAGCTTTCCCCAATCGACTACCGGCACGTTGAAAAACGTACCGCCACGAAATCCGGGCCAGCATGTCCGGGGTTAATGGTTGCTCGATTTAGTGTTGGGGAAAGCGTAGGCCGCACTTCATCAGCCCGCAAGTTCGTGTACAATCGCAGTAGGAGGATTTCGACATGACCACCGCGATGAAAGAACTCGGCATCGACCGGATGACGGTCGCAGCGCGCGCCGAATTGGCCCTCGATATTTGGGAGAGCCTCGAAGGGGAGTTATCGACGACCCCCCTCTCCGCCGAGGACCAAACGGAACTTGAGCGGCGCGATCAAGATCTCGACGAGGAACCCGACTCTGGCCTGACGTGGACAGACATCCGGAAGCGCATCGAGGCCGGGGAGTGATGCTTCCGCTCACGTACCACCGCTATTATCCCAAAGAGGCGGACTACTACTTCCGCTGGTACCAAGCTCGTCTGCCCGGACTCGGGAAAGAATTCCTCGACGAGCTCAGTATCACCCTCGCCGAGATCGAAGCCAATCCCACCCGATTCGCGCTGGTGACGCCAACGATCCGCCAAGCTCCCGTGAATCGATTCCCGTTTTCCATCTTCTACCGCATCAAACCGGATCGCATTCGCATCTTGGCGCTGTGGCACAACAAGCGGGGCTCTTTAGGCTGGAAGTATCGGCGGTGATCGGAATGCCGCCGATTTCATCGGCGTTTAGTGAACAAACCAAACTCACAAGCCGCCGTCGGCCAGGCGCGGTAGGTCGTCGAGGCTGCGGAGGCCGAAGATATCGAGGAAGCGCGGGGTCGTTGCGTACCCGCCGTCGCCGCGGTTGCAGGCGACCAATCCGAGCCGGACCAATTGCCGGAGGACGGCGCCGCAATCGGCGCCGCGGGTCGTGTCGAGTTCGGCCTTCGCGATCGGTTGCCGGTAGGCGATCAGGCTCAGCACGTCGATGGACGGCTGCGGCAGCCGCGTTTCTTTCGGTCCGCCGTAGAGTTTCTCGCGGATGCCGCGGTATTGGTCGCGCAGCGCCAAGATCCAACCGGCGTCGCGCGATTGGACGGCGTAGGGCCGGTTCTGTCGGCGGTACATCTTGGCGAGTTCGTCGACGAGTTCGCGGAATGTTTCTTCGGTCAGTCCCCGAATCGCGGCGCACGCCGTCGTCGGCGTGAGGGGCGGTCCGCCGATGAAGAGCATCGCCTCAATGATTTGCAACGGCGTCGGCGGCGCTTCGACCGGTTCGGCGACCGCCTTCGGGAAGAGCCGCACCGGCGGCGGTTCGACGGCGACGGGCGGCGCCTCCGGCTCGAATTCCCCGGGCTCGGCGTCGAGTTCCCACACGCCCGCCAGCCCGGACGCCGCCGCGAGGGCTTCGGTCCAACCGCTGGGTCGCTCGGATTCGTCCGGTGGAGTCATGCCGGCACGTTACCCATCGTGCGGCAGGAAGAATACCCCGGTAATGAAGGTGCCGATCCAAACGAGGGTGAACAGGATCCCACAGGCGACGTGCAGTTTCACCCAATGCTTGAGTGCCAAGAGCATCATCACTGGTAGCAACAGCGCCGAGGGAATCGCGAAGCAGAGGTGGACGCGCAGGGCTTGGCGGGCTTCTTCGCTGAAGGTCGCGCTGACATCGACGAAAAATCGCAGCAGCACCTCGAACCCGACGACGGTCGTCATGGTGAGGATGAAAAAAGCCGTGTTGATTCGCCCGTGGAGTTTCTTGCGACCCAGCGCAATGGAGACGACCGCCGCGGCGAATAGCACCGAGACGACCACGACGAGGACTTTGAGGGTCAAAATAATCTGCGGGCCTGACAGCACAGGTGAAACCAGTGGGTAGTGGATAGGTTGTAGTATAGGTGGCTGACACTCGAGTCTGGAGATCAGGCCTTTAACTTCAATCTTTCGCCGAGCGAACCGAAGTTCCGCAAGAAAGCCAAGAACTGATCCAGCAGCCCGGCCGAGTCATGCCCGCGGCCGCGGACCGTGAGTGCGGCACGTTCGATCCGCATCCGGCCGTTGAAACCGGCGAGCGTGATTTCGCAGGCGGAGCCGTCGCTTTCGACGTGCAATTTGACCCCGGTCTGCGGCTTGTCTTCGAGCCGGTCGATCCACGCTTCGACATCGACCGGTTGATCGAACTCGAAGACGAGTTGATCGAACAGGGTCCCGAAAAGGCTTTTAAAACCGGGGCCGCGCAGGAAACCGGGGTCGGAGAACGCGCCGACTTCGCGCCGCCAAGTCACTTGGGTCGGGTCATCGGTGTCCAGCGTCAGGCGGATGGTGTATTCGAAGTCGGGCGTGCGTAGGGTGCCGATCCCCTCGGCGTCGACGGCGGTGTCAATGTCTTTGCGTTTGTAGCCGAGGTGCTCGCGGGCCGATCCGTACAGGCGATTTAGGTCCTCGCGCAAGTCGTCGGTGGCGCACTTGGCGATGAACTTGCGCGCCGATGGGGTCGCGATTTCGGGGAGTTGGAACGACTTGCGGAAGCCCGAAAGCTCCTTGACCCGACCACCGCTCTCGGTGCGGAAAACGACCCGTTTCAACCGCTCCGGGTCGAGCAGCGTCGAATTCCCGGCCCCGAGCAACGGGGCGAGGTCGATCAAGATCGCAGTAGCGTTTTGTTCGCCGTAGAGCCGGGTAGTTTGCGAAACGCCGTGGTCGAAATGCTTCCGCAACGATCGCGGCAATTCGTCGGTCAGGTACTGGTACAGTGTCAACGCGGTGACAGTCCCAACCGTGGTGGCCGCTTTGCGGGCTTGCCCGGTGAGGGCATCGAGGATCAATCGCGTCGCGGTGCTAGCTTTCAAGTTGCCCGCCGCGGTCGATTCTTCGCCCGGTGTGCAGGTCGAGACGCAGACGGCTTTCGCCGAGTCGGCGAACAGGCTTTCGAGTTCGCGTTCGTCGAGGTGCGAGTCGAACCCCGCGAGTTCTGGCCCGACGCCGACATCGAGGAGCACGATGACGTGCGAAGCTTTCGTGGCGCTCAGATCCTTGAGCAGGTCGCGGACGGACAAGGCTGTTTCGGTGGGATCGTCGGTCTGGGTGTCCCACGCCGCCAGATACCCCCGGCCGCCCTTGCTCAACCCGCGACCGGCGAACCACACGACGACGGTATCGCCGGACTTCGCACTCTTCTTGATCTTCCGCAATTTGGACTCGACGACCGCCTTCGTCGCCTGCGATCCGAGCAACATCGCGGAATTGCCGAGGGCCTTGGCGATCTCGCCCGCGGCGCTTTCGGCGTAGGGCACTGCGCCCCAATTCGGGTCGAGGGATTTGTCGATGCCGACGGACAAGACCCAGCGATCCGCCACGATGATGCTCCTAGACAAAAGATGATTCTACGCACCTTCCCCGCTATCGTGACAGCAACCCGAGGGCCCCGCGATGTCAGCTGTGGAAATCATTCGCAAGAAACGGGACGGTCGAGAACTCGCACCCGAAGAAATCCGCGAATTCGTCCGCGCCGCCGCAATGGGCACTTGGCCGGATTATCAACTCTCGGCACTGCTGATGGCGATCTGCATCCGCGGGATGACGCCCGAAGAGACCGCCATCCTCACCCGCGAGATGGCCGACTCCGGCACCGTCTTCGACTTGTCCGCGATCTCCGGCATCAAGGTCGACAAACACTCCACCGGCGGTGTCGGCGACAAAGTTTCGCTCGTGCTCGCGCCCCTCGTCGCGGCCTGCGGGGCGGTCGTGCCGATGATGTCCGGCCGCGGGCTCGGGCACACCGGCGGTACCCTCGACAAGCTCGAATCGATCCCCGGTTTCCGCGTCAACCTGTCCGAGGCCGAGTTCAAAAGCACCTTGGCGAAAGTCGGCGTCGCCATGATCGGCCAGACGGCGGAGGTCGCGCCGGCCGACAAGAAACTCTACGCCTTGCGCGATGTCACGGGCACCGTCGAAAGCATCCCGCTCATCACAGCGTCAATCCTCAGCAAGAAGCTCGCGGAAGGGATTTCGTGCCTCGTTATGGACGTGAAGTGCGGCCGCGGGGCCTTCATGAAGTCCCGGCCCCAAGCTCGCGAGTTAGCCCAATCGATCGCGCGCGTCGGCCGGTTGAACGGGTTGAACGTCCGCGCGATCATCACCGACATGGACGCGCCGCTCGGCCGGGCCGTGGGCAATTCCCTCGAAGTGATCGAGAGCATCGAAATCCTGCGCGGTCAGGGGCCGGCGGATTTGCGCGAACTCTGCTTGGTCTTCGCGGCCGAGATGCTGGACTCGGCGGGGATACTGGATGGTTTCCGGTTGGCGAGCGCCGCGCTCGACGGCGGTGCGGCCCTCGAGAAGTTCCGGCAAATGATCGCGGCCCAAGGGGGAGACCCGGCCGTCGTGGGTGATCCCTCGAAGTTGCCGCGGGCCGAATCGCGGACGCCGATCTTCGCGGACCGGTCCGGATTCGTCGTCGAAATAGACGCGGAGGCGGTGGGGCTCGCGGCACTCGATCTTGGTGCCGGTCGTAGGCAGGCCGAAGATCAGGTCGATCCGGCGGTCGGGATTTTAGTACACAAGAAGCCGGGCGAAGCCGTGCGCGCGGGCGAAGTGATTTTCGAGATTCACCACAACGGCCCAAGCATCACGGAAGTTTTGGCCCGACTGGGCCAGAGTTACCGCATCGGCGACGATCTGCCGACTACGCAACCGCTGGTACTGGAAGTCGTGGAATAGCGGAGTGTCATCCTGAGCTGCGGTGACTTCGGCCTCGATCTGGCTCCCGGCAAGCGCTTTCGGTACAATTCCCGCTACGACGGACTCCGTAAGCGTTGGGCGACATGAGCCATGAACGATCCCGACAATAGAGGTGCGTAGCAGCCGGACGGCCCAGAATCGCCCGCCGTTGTCCCCATCGCCGCCGTGCCGAAGCACACGTCGGTCGTTACCGCATCGACAAAGTGCTGGGCCAGGGTGGGTTTGGCCTCGTCTACCTCGCCCACGGCGGGCAGTTGCAGCGGCTAGAGCCTGTTATTGACTTTCCCATCCGAATGCTTGTTTGAGCATAGTGACGATGCTGGCCAGCCAGTGCCACCCGGCCAGCGTGATCGTCAGCCGCTCGTAGTCTCGCGTCAGCCGCCGGAACCGTCCGAGCCAGCCGA
>JANXTU010000025.1 GCA_025352235.1 Fimbriiglobus sp. | reverse complement strand
GCCTGTTTGAGTACGTCGAAGGATTCTGGAACCGCGAACGTCGCCACTCCACGCTCGGCTACCTCAGCCCAGACGAGTACGAACGATCGCATCACCCCGATACTCGCTAAAACCCTGTCCACTTTCCGTGGGGAAGATCAGAGTGCGGCTCGAGTCGGCGAACAGACAGTGCACGCGGAATACCCGTTGGTGAACCAGTTGGTCGATGTGCCGCTGCTCGCGTTTCACGAGGCGTTCTCAAAATCGCTACCATTTTTCTTGACAGCGATAACCGGGCACATTGAAATAGTCCCTCGCCCACCTGCGTCACACTCCCGACTCCGGCTCACGGACCTCGCGCAATGCGAACACCCTTCGGCGGCTCGTTGCCGCGCTCGCTCCTACCGGCCCTCAGGGTGGCGGTGGCAATCATTGCCTGCACGACACCCGCGCGCGCCGCCGACGGGCCGACCGCATTCGCAGTTCCGAAAGAGGTGCGGGCCGTGCTCGACGCGCACTGCGTCGACTGCCACGCCGAGCGGGGCAAGGGTAACATCGACATGACCGCGCTCCACAAACTCGAGCTGAATGACCGACTCGACACGCTCAACAAGATTCAGGATCAACTCCTCTACAAGATGATGCCCCCCCCGCGCGCCGCACAGCCAGGTGCGGACGAATCCCGCGCACTGGCCGCCTGGGTGCGCACCGAACTGCGCGCACACAAGGCGTCCAAACTCGACGACCGCCTGCCGTATCCGGACGCTGGCAACTACGTGGACCACGCTGCCCTGTTCGACGGGTCGAACAAAGACAAATCTTTTACCCCCGCCCGCCGCTGGCTGGTCAGCCCGCAGATTTTCGAAGAGCGGGTGCTGGATGTGTTCCAGATGGAGGGCAAGGAGCGGGAGAACTTCCGGCGGTCCGGCTTCTACGGGATCACCAACCCGTTCGTGCTGCCCGACCATTCCGGGGTGCGGTACTACGACCTGACCCCGCTCGACGGCGGCCACCTCTTGGTGATGCTCGGCAACGCCGAATGGATCGCCACAAAGCAATTGCAGGCCGCGCGGGTGAAGACCGGTGACGGCAAGTCGGTGCCCGAAGACCCGAAAGACAAGTGGGCACCGAAGACCACCCCGCCCGCGTTCGAATCGGTCGTGTCCAAGAAGGGCGCGCCGTCGGATGACGAGATCAAAGCGGCGGTGCAAACGCAATTCGGGCTGGTGCTACAGCGCAAAGCGACGGATACGGAATTGAATCAGTACCTGGCCCTGACGCGAGACTCAATCAAGTTGGCCGGCAACACCGAAGGGCTGCGGCAGATGCTGAAAGGGGTGCTCTTGGAGTCGGAGTTCGTCTACCGGCTGGAGTTCGGCGCGGGCCGACCAGACGAGTCTGGTCGGGTGCCACTGTCCCCGCGGGAAGCGGCCAACGCCATCGCTTACGCGTTGGGCGACCGCGGGCCGGACGCCCAACTGCTGAAGGCGGCCGAGAGCGGGAAACTGATCACGAAGACCGACTACGAACGGGAGGTGCTCCGCCTGCTCGCCAACACCTCGTACTTCGCCGGGACGGTGGATAAGTCGCTCGGCTTCTTCGCCCCGACGACCTCGACGCACCCGCGGCAGGTCCGCTTCTTCCGCGAGTTCTTCGGCTACCCGATGGCGGTGAAGGTGTTCAAGGACGGCAAGCGAGCGGACGGGCATTTCCAGAACGCCGACCGCGGGAACACGCAGACGCCGGGCCGACTGATCGATGAGGCCGACCGGGTGGTGCTGTGGGCGCTCGAGCAAGACACCGCGGTGTTCGAGACTCTGCTCACGACCGACCAGTACTTCGTGTACCACCCCATCGACAACGAGAAGGGGCAGGCTCAGATCGACAAGTGGAAAGCCGTGTATGACGCGATCAAGGACACCGACTGGAAGAAAGACCCAGACAAAGTGGCCGAAGTGCACGCCGAAGTCTTGAAGAAGTACATCGACCCGAAAGGTATCACCGGGAAGAGCAAGGTGAATCACGACAACAGCGTCGTCCGCCTGATGACCCACTTCGAGTACACGTTCGGGAAGGGGCACACCCCGTTCACCATCCTGCCTTGGGCGCACGGTAACCAGTTCTGGTACTCGCCCATCTACAACCTGCCGAAGATGCCCGGCCAAGGCGGCAAGTACGGCGGGAACGACCTGCTCGACTACCAGCCCGTGCAGCCGTTCGCCCTGCCGAACCGCAAGGGCATTCTGACGCACCCGGCGTGGCTGGTCGCCTTCTCCGCCAACACCGCGTCCGACCCGATCCGCCGCGGCAAATGGATTCGCGAGAAGCTGCTCGCCGGGGTGGTCCCCGACGTGCCCATCACCGTGGATGCGAAAGTGCCAGACGACGCCCCCAAGTCGCTCCGTGAACGGGTGCATGCCGTCACCCAGGCGGCGGCGTGCGTCAAGTGCCACAGCCGCATGAACGACCTCGGCTACCCGCTCGAACAGTTCGACGACTTCGGCCGCTTCCGAAAAGTCGAGCCGCTCGAACACCCAGACAACCTCCTTGCGACAGGCGACGGCAAGTCCACCTTCGACGTGTACAAGACGAAACCGATCGACCCGACCGGGGTTCTTTCTGGGACGGGTGATCCGAAACTCGACGGCCCAGTGAAAGACTCGTTCGAGTTGATCGACCGGCTGGCGAAGTCCGACCGCGTGCGGCAGTCGATTATCCGCCACGCCTTCCGCTTCTTCCTCGGCCGCAATGAACTGCCGTCCGACTCGCGGACGCTCATCGCCGCGGACCAGGCCTACCTCAAGAGTGGCGGCAGTTTCAAAGCCGTGGTCGTCTCACTCCTGACGTCCGACTCCTTCATCTACCGCAAGAAAGTGGGAAACTGAGCATGACCACCCGCCGACAGTTCTTGGCGACCGCGGCCTTCGGGGCCGGCGCCCTCGCGCTCTCCCCGCGTGCCGTGTGGGCGAAGCCGGCCGACGGCAAGCCGCCCATGCGGTTCATCTTCCTGCACAAGGGGAACGGGCTGTTCCCGTCGGTTATGGTGCCCCCCTCGCTGAGCAAGGACGACGCGGCCACGGAGGCGAAGAAGGGGCCGCTCGACCTGCCACTCGCCAAGCACGAACTGCCCGAGTGGATGAAGCCGTTGGCCGCGCACCAGAGCGACCTGACCATCCTCCAGGGGCTGTCCGGGAAGATGTGTACCACCGGGCATCACACCTGGTGTTCGTCGCTCGGCGTGTTCAAGGCGAACGAGCGGGTCAGCTCCATCAAGTGGGCGACCGTCGACTTTGAACTGGCGAAGCTGTACCCGTCGCCGATGGAGCACGTCGAGTTCGCGTGCTTCCCGCTCGGCGGGGGGAACGCCCGCGGCACCCTGAACGGCATCGCGACCGGCTTCTCGGCCCGCGGCCCGCAGCAGCCGAACTACGCCTTCGGTTCACCCAAAATGGCCGCCCAGGAGTTGTTCAAGTCGGTATCGACCGATAAGGGCGTGCAGTCGCGGTCGCAACTCGGGCGGACCGCGCTGGAGTTCGCCGCCCGACGGGAGGGCCAACTGGCTGAGACCGCACCGGGGGCCGAGCGAGCGAAGGTGAAGAGCTACGCCGACTCGCTCGAAGCCGTCCGTGAACGGGACCGCAAGGTGGACGGCATGGCCGACGCCATCCGCCCACACGTGCCGAAGCTCGACGCCAAGTACCTGGCCGACGAGATGACCACCGTGGACCGCCAACGCGGTCACGTCGAGGTCTTGCTCGCCGCCCTCATCTCCGGCCTGACCAACGTGGCCGCCTTCACCGTCGACGAACTCGGGCACGAGTACACCGGGTTGCCGGGGCTAGAGACGGAGAAGGTGAACCTACACGACGTGGGGCACGGCAAGGGGTTCGGCAAGCTGACCGCCGACGAGGTGCGGTTCGCCGTCCGTCGCCACCACATGACGCTCGTGGACGCCATCGCCGCCCGGTTGAAGAAGGCCCCCGAGGGCGACGGTACGGTGTTCGACAACACGACCATCTGCTACTTCCCGGACAACGGCGAGACGCACCATTCGCAGGGCACCGAGTTCCCGTTCGTGGTCCTGTCCGGGAAGAACGCCAAGCTGGACATCCGCGGGCGGTACATCCGCCTGCCGAACTACGGCGAGCCGGGGCACAAGACGCTCGGCAACTGGTACACCACCCTGCTGAACGCGCATGGCAACCCGGTCAAGCACTACGGCGACCCCGACCCTGGCCTAGCCCGGTTCGGCATCGATCAGGCCGGCGCGATCAAGCAGTTCCTCGGCTGAGACCGTTCGTCCTCCCCTCATCACGGTGCCCGACATGACCAGTCGCTCCATTGCAACCCTGCTGGTCGGCGTCGCCCAGGCCACCACCGCGACGGCCGCCGACAAGCCGCTCAAGGTGTGCATCCTGGCCGGGCAGTCGAACATGCAGGGGCACGCTAGCGTGACCACGTTCGACAGCATGGCCGACGACCCGAAGATGGCCCCGCTGCTCAAGCAGATGCGGGACAAGGACGGCAAGCCGCGGGTGAGCGATAAGGTGTGGATCACGTCCGTCGGCTGTCAGGGCGACGCCTACTCGGACCTGACCGAGAAGAAGGGCAAACTGACGGCCGGGTTCGGTGCCCCAGACAACAAGATCGGGCCGGAGTTTACCTTCGGCATCACGATGGAGAAGATACTCGATGAGCCGATCCTGATCATCAAGACCTCGTGGGGCTGGGCAAGTCATCCTCACAGTTCCTTGGAGGCCTTCCGATGCGGTTTCTCACCGCCCTATTCGCCGCGGCGTGTCTAACAGGCTCGGCATCGGCTCAAAACCAGCCGAATATCGTCTTGATCGTTTCCGACGACCAAGGCTGGACCGATTACGGCTTCATGGGGCATCCGTACATCCGTACGCCGAACCTCGACAAACTCGCGGCGCAAAGCTCGGTCTTCACCCGCGGCTATTCGGTGACCAGCGTGTGTTGCCCCAGCCTCGCATCGATTCTCACCGGTCAGTACCCGCACCAAACCCGGATTTGCAATAACGACCCTCCGAAGCGGGGCTTGCCGCCCAAGGACTTGGCGACCGACCCGACCTATGCCAAGGACCGCGAGCGGATGATCGCTAAAATGGGAAAGCTGCCGACGCTGCCACGACTGCTCGCCGAGAAGGGGTACGTGAGCTTCCAGACCGGCAAGTGGTGGCAGGGCAACTTCGCCACCGGCGGCTTCACCGCAGGCATGAGCCACGGCGACGCGGCCAAGGGGGGCCGCCACGGCGACGAGGGGTTGACGATCGGCCGCAAGACGATGCAACCGGCCTTCGACTTCATGGACAAGGCGACGAAGGACGGGAAACCCTTTTTCGTCTGGTACGCGCCGATGCTGCCCCACCAGCCGCATAACCCACCGGAGCGGCTCCTGGCCCACTACAAAGATAAGACCGCGAGCGAATTCGAGCGCAAGTATGCCGGCAACGTCGAATGGTTCGACGAAAGCTGCGGGCAACTGCTCGACTATTTGGCGAAGGCGAAGCTGGCGGAGAACACGCTCGTCGTATACGTGACCGACAACGGCTGGATCCAGGATCCACACGCCGCAAAGTTCGTGCGGTCGAAGCTCTCGCAATACGACGCCGGACACCGCACGCCGATGATGGTCCGCTGGCCCGGCAAGGTGAAACCCTCTAAGAGCGAAGCCCTGGCCAGTTCGGTCGATATCGCCCCGACGCTGCTGGCGGCGGTGGGAGTTAAGGCCGACTCAGCAATGGCGGGCGTGAACCTGCTCGACAAGGCTGCCCTGAAAGCCCGTCCGGCTATCTTCGGCGAGGATTACGCCCACGACGCGGTGGACATCGACAAGCCCGCGAGTTCGCTCCGTTACCGTTGGATCATCGAGGGCGAATGGAAGCTGATCCTGCCGAACGCCGCGGTAGAACGGAACGCTGAAGTCGAGCTCTACCACATCACTGCCGACCCGCACGAGAAGACCAACCTCGCGGCCTCGGATGGGGAGCGTGTCGCGGCACTGACGAAGAAGCTCGATGCCGCCTGGAAGCCGTGATCGGGCCGACTCATTGTCAGGAGGGCACGGTATTCGGGCGTACTCGATATCACCGCGGACGACATGAGTGCAAACTCCGTCGGGTTCAACCCGATCCCGGCGCGATGTGCCGACTCTGGCCGAGATCCTCCGCGACAACGGGTACTACTCCGGGGTCGGCAGGACGTTGCTCGCCCAGATGAAGCGAACCGAAGACCCGCAGACGAGGGCCTGCAATGCCGCGTTCTTGAAGAAATTAACAACGCGATCGTCACGCGACAGGGCATCAAGGAATAATCACGCGCCCACGCGCGAAACAACAGGAGA
The DNA here is from genome assembly GCA_025352235.1 of Fimbriiglobus sp. GTDB lineage: Bacteria > Planctomycetota > Planctomycetia > Gemmatales > Gemmataceae > JALHQU01. Next base: position 5,173 of record JANXTU010000025.1, on the reverse strand, counting down.
CGCAACATGCTGCACCGCACACTACTGACCCTCGCCGCACTCATCGCACTGGCGGCGGGCGCGACGCCCGCGTTCGCTCAGGACGCGAAGGAGTTGCCGCGCCCCGACGGCAAGCCCGCCGATCACACCAAGAAGGTGAAGGTGTTCATCCTCCTCGGTCAGTCCAACATGCTCGGCTTCGGGCGGGTCGGGCCGAAGGAAACCAAAGGCTCCCTCGAGTACATGATCAAGGAGAAGGACAAGTACGGTTTCCTCGTGGACGACGACGGCAAGTGGACCGTTCGCAAGGACGTGCGCGACGTTCATGTGATGGATCAACGGGGCGTCGATTACAAGGACCTGGAGAAGTTCGGCGACGTGAAGAACGACTGGCTCACGGTGAAGGGCAACTTCGGCCCGGAGTTGGGCTTCGGCCACGTCATGGGCCACGCGCTCGACCAACCGGTGCTGGTGCTGAAGGCGTGCATCGGCAACCGCAGCCTCGGCTGGGATTTGCTCCCTCCGGGCAGCGAGCAGTACGAGGTTGAGGGCAAGGTGTACGCGGGTTACAAGGACACGTCGCCTTCGTGGGTAAAGGGCGCGGACCCGAAGGCGGTGTCGTGGTACGCGGGCCGGCAATACGACGCGGACACCGCGCACGCCAAAGCGGTGCTCAAGAACCTCAAGAAATACTTTCCCGATTACAAGGATCAGGGGTACGAGGTCGCCGGGTTCGTGTGGTGGCAGGGCCACAAGGACCAGAACGCGGCGCACGCGAGCAAGTACGAGGAGAACCTCGTGCGGCTCATCAAGTCGCTGCGCAAGGACTTCGACGCGCCGGGCGCAAAGTTCGTGCTGGCCACCGGATGCGGGAACCCAGGCCGCGAGGGCTTCGGGCGGAAGATCGCGGAGGCACAACTCGCCGTCGGCGATGCGAAGAAGTACCCCGAGTTCAAGGGCAACGTGAGGGCCGTGGACACGCGGGACCTGTGGCGTGAGGCGGCCGACTCGCCCGCGAACCAGGGCTACCACTACAACCACAACGCCGAGACCTACATGGAAACTGGCCTGCGCCTCGGCCGGGCGATGGCGGATCTGTTGGAGAACAAAAAATGATGGAGCGTTTGACAGCCGCCGCCGTTCTGCTGCTCGGCCTGTGCCCGGCGGTCGGCGCCGCGCCGAAGCCCAACATCGTCTTCATCCTCGCCGACGATCTCGCTACTCCGACCTCGGCTGCTACGGCGGCGAGATCACCACGCCGAATCTTGATGCTTTGGCGAAGAGCGGACTCCGCTTCACTCAGTCCTACAACTCGACCCGGTGTTGGCCCTCGCGGGCGGCTCTGCTGAGCGGCTACTACCCGCAGCAGATCCTCCGCGACAAGTTGCCCGGCGTGGCCGGTGGCTTGCGGCAGCCGTGGGCGCGGCTGCTACCGGACTACCTGAAGCCGGCCGGCTACCGCAGTTACCACAGCGGGAAGTGGCACATCGACGGCAAGGTCCTCGACGGCGGCTTCGACCGCTCGCTGAACGTCGCCAGTCCGGGGAATCACTTCACCGCCCGGGGCAGTTCGCTCGACGACGTGCCCGTGAAACCGCCCGCGGACGAAAAGGGCTATTACCTCACCATCGCGACTACGGATCACGCGATCGGGTGCCTGAAGGACCACGCGGCGAACCACGCGAAGACGCCGTTCTTCCAGTACATCGCCTTGCACGCGCCGCACTTCCCGCTGCACGCGCTCCCGGAGGACATCGCCAAATACCGGGAGCTGGAAAACGCTTGCCGGAAGCCGGGCGAGTGGCAGGTGTTCGACATCCGGTACCGCGCCCCGCGGCGGGACGACGCCGGCAAGATCACCGAGAAGGGAACCGTCACGGTCTGGTTCAACGGGAAGAAGGTGCAGGACAACACCGAGTTCGGCGAGCTCAAGTCGACGTTCCACCCATTCCGGTTCGGCAACACCCCGTACCTGGACAAGATCCGGGACCAACTGAAGAAGACGGCGACCGGTCCCGTGTTCCTCCAAGACCACGGCAACCCCGTGAAGTTCCGCAACGTGTGGGTGCTCCCCGCGGACGACCGCGCCTTCGTGTACGAACCCGAAACGCGCGACGACGACGGTGCGATGCCGACCGAGGAACTGCTCGCCAAAGCGCAGCGGTACCGCGACGGCAAGGGCGTGGCGCGGGACTACGCCGACGCGATGGACTTCGTCGGGTGGATGTATATCCGGGGCCTCGGGGTGAAGCAAAACCCAGAGGTCGCGGCGGGGTACTTTCGGGCCGCGGCCGGCAAGTCCGCCGCCGCGGCGTGAAACCTCGGCCAGTGCTACTTCGTCGCCCAGGGAGTGGATCACGACGTTCGCAAGGCTCTCGAGGCTTGGAAATCCGCGGCGGCGAAGGGACACGGGCGGGCCGCCTCCTGTGCACAACCCGCCATCGCCTCGCCCGGGTTGGAATTGATCACCGCGAAAGACCTGAAGCTCTACTGGCGGTCGGATCACTACGGCGCGCTGTCCAAGAACGTGCTTTTGCGACCCGCCATCGCTGACCCGTGAGGAGGTTCTCGATCTGCTCGGGCTCCTGGAGGTCGGGTACAAGATGCCAGCGCACCCGAAGGATAAGCACCCGGACGCGAAGCCATGACGAGGCGCCACGCAGGGGCTACTTCTTGCCCTTATTGGGGGGCGTCCACTCCGCCGGCAGTGGCTTCTCGACTGTGAGCGGAGTCTTGTCGCCGTATCGCTTCTGTTCGGCTTCCAAGAGCGCGTGGAGTTCCTTGACCTTCGCGGCGTGTTCCGTCTTGCCGGCGAGGTCGGTCACCTCGTCCGGGTCGGCCTTCAGGTCGAAAAGCTGTGTCTTGTCGACCTGCGGGTAGCGGATCAGCTTCCAGCGGTCGTCGCGAACGGCCCGCTGGACGTTCCGGTACGCGAACACCAGGTTCGTGCGGGCGGCACGGTCGGGGTCCGTGAGCGTCGCGGTGAACTCGCGCCCCTCGCTCGCGGTCGGCGCGGGCACCTTGCACAGTTTGCCGAGGGTCGGGAGCACGTCGAAGAGGTAACACATCGCGGCCGTTCGTTTGTCCTTCGGCACGCCCGGGCCGGCGATCACGAGCGGCACCCGGATCGAGTGCTCGTACAGGTTCTGCTTGCCGATCAGCCCGTGGCTGCCGCGGGCGACGCCGGAGTCCGCGGAGAACACGACGACGGTGTTGTTCGCGTGCGGCGACTTCTCGAGCGCGTCGAGCACGCGGCCGATCTCGGCGTCGAGGTACGAGATGTAGCGGTAATAGTCCGCGAGCATCTCGCGCACCTTCTTGGGGTCGCGGGGCCAGCCGAGCAGCGCCTCGTCACGGATGGTCATCTCTCCGTTGTTGAACGGGTGCTGCGGCAGGACGTTCGCCGGCAGCGGAAGTTTGTCCGGGTCGTAAGTCACGGGAAACTCGTCCGGCACGACGTGCGGGTCGTGCGGGGCGTTGAACGGGACGTAGCAGAAGAACGGCCGGTCATGCTTCCGGTTCAGGAACCGGACCGCCTCGTCGGCGAACACGGCGCAGGCGTGTTTGGGGGCTAGCTTCGGGGTGCCGAGTTTGCCGTCGGCCACATCGGCAAGGTTGGCCTTCAGCGGGCCGGTCATGCCGCCCGAAAAGATGCCGCGGGCTTCCTGGAACGAGCGGACGAGCGACTTCTCCCCGTTGTGCCACTTGCCCGAGATGAAGGTGGCGTACCCGGCCTTCCCGAACGCTTCGGGCCACGTCGCGTCGCGGAGCAGCTTCTCGTCGACCCGGAACAGGCTCTGCCCGGAGAGCAACATCGCCCGGGACGGCACGCATGTCGCGCCCTGCATCCCGCCTTGCATGTACGCGCGGTCGAAGGCCAGCCCGCGCTTCACGAGGCGGTCGAGGTTGGGCGTCTTGATGTGCGTGTTGCCGAGCGCCGCGATCGTGTCCGCGCGCTGGTCGTCGGCGAACAGGAATAGGACGTTCGGCTCTTTCGGTTCCGCGGCGCGGACCAGCGCGGGCGCACACGGCACGACGAGAAGCGTCAACCCAAGCGTGAGGGAGCGGATCATGTGGGGGACCGTGGGTGAGTTCTTCTTCTTGATGGAATTTTGGAACAGTTGATCCCGTCAGGCGGGGCGAGCGGCCACCTGCTACCTTCCACACCGACCACCACAGGCCCGCTCGCGATCAGCGGCACGTGCGTGGCGGCTCCGGGGCAAGTGCGTCCTCGGTCCACCGAAGGCCGGGCGGCGAAATCCGCGTGGGAACGACCGGTACTATTGGCTATGCTACTCTAAAACCCGTCCGACTGTACCGCTCACCTATCCGGGTTTCGGTGAGAAGCGGCCGTCGCGCCCCGGCCTGGCCGCGCGGCGGATGCCCGTGCTCGCCCATCGCCGACGGAAGGGACAAATGGCGGATGTGCCCCTGAGCGACGTCGCCGTCGGCGACACGCTGGTGCTATTCCCCCACGAGATCTGCCCCGTGGACGGGACCGTGACCGAAGGTCGCGGCATCATAGACGAGTCGTTCCTGACCGGCGAGCCCTTTAAAATGTTCAAGACCCCCGGTTCGGGCGTAATCTCCGGGGCGATCAACGGCGACGCCAGCGGCGACGTGACCGTCGTTCGGGCCGCCGCGACCGCGACCGCCGCCGGCATCGCCCGCGAACTCCGGGAACGGGGCGCGTAACGCGACCGGCGAGACCGCCGCGGCGAACGCCAAGTCCCGCCAGTACGACTCGAACGGGAAGACGGTCGGCCCGTGGCTGTTCGGCGAACTCCTCGTCGCCGAGTTCCTGAATAAGTGCCGCGATTCGCTCCCGATCCCGGCAGGTTGCTGGACGCTCCCCTCGCTCACCTGGACCTGGAAATCTTACACTTCGGCAAAGCGTCCCGAAGTTCCTTCAGCCCCGCGTCCGTCACCTCCGTAAAGCTCAAATTGAGCGTGGTAAGGTTTTTGAGGGGTGCGAGTTCCTTCAGCCCCGCGTCCGTCACCTCCGTGCCGCTCAAATTGAGCGTGGTAAGGTTTTTGAGGGGTGCGAGTTCCTTCAGCCCCGCGTCCGTCACCTCCGTGCCGCCCAAATCGAGCGTGGTGAGGTTTTTGAGGGTTGCGAGTTCCTTCAGCCCCGCGTCCGTCACCTTCGTGCCGCTCAAATCGAGCGTGGTGAGGTTTTTGAGGGTCGCGAGTT
>JANXTU010000017.1 GCA_025352235.1 Fimbriiglobus sp. | reverse complement strand
GCGTTCGTCTCCGGGGTGATCTTCCCTTTCAACCGCTCGTTGAGCGCCGCTTCGTAGTCGATGTAGCCGTCTTTGTCGAGCGGCCCGTCGACGAACGTGGTGTCCCGGCCAAGCTTGAACTTCGGTTCCGGCTTGACGGGTTCATCGGCGGAGGCGACACCCACGGCGAGGGCGAAGAGGATTGCGGTGCGGAGAAAGAGGGACATGGCTTATCTCCCGTCTCCGGTCTCGTGTCTGCCTTCTTTTGACAAAGAAAGAGATGAGAGAGCGCAGACAAACAGATGGAAGTTTCGAAACTTCATGGGCCTGGGCGAAACTCGTGTGTAGCTCGATCACGCAGTCTGACTCCGCGCCCACTCTACAGTCTTCGCCAGGCCGCTCTCGAAATTTTCGCCGGGTTCGTAGCCGAGGTCGGTTTTTGTCCGGGAAATGTCGGCTAAGGAGTAGCGCACGTCGCCGACACGGGAGGGGCCGAAGGTCGGTTCTAGTCTCGTGCCCATCACCCGGTTGAGGGCGTTCACCAAATCGACGACGGTGCTGCTCGCCCCGGTGCCGACGTTGTAGACGTTCCCCGAAACGCCCGGTGCCACGGCCGCTTTCATCAGGCACTGCACGGCATTGGCGACGTAGGTGAAGTCCCGCGATTGCAGGCCGTCCCCTTGAATCGTCGGAGCTTTCCCTTCGGCCAAAGCCGCGATGAAGAGTGCGATGACCCCGGAATAAGGGGAATCGGCCCGCTGCCGAGGGCCGAAGATGTTGAAGAAGCGCAACCGGACGGTTTCGAGTCCGTAGGTCGCGGCGAACGCCTGCATGTAGAATTCGCCGGCGAGTTTGGCCGCGGCATACGGCGACTTGGTCACCGGCAATAAGTTCGTGCTCTGGGCGTTCGCGCTCGACTCGCCACCGTAGGCGCTCGAACTCGCCGCGTAGACGACGCGCTTCACCCCGGCCTTCCGCGCGGCATCGAGCACGTGCACCGTTCCCGTGGCGCAGGCCGCGTGAGACACCAACGGCGATTCGACACTTCGGGCCACCGACGCCAACGCTCCGAGGTGGAAAATGACCTCGATCCCCTGTGCCGCCCGTTCGACGGCCTCGGGATCGGTGAGCGTGCCCCGGATCAACTCGACTTTCGAGCCGTGGTGCGCGAGGTTGCTCGCCAACCCGGTACTGAGGTCGTCGAAAACACGCACTGTATGCCCGGCGGCGATCAACCCATCCACGAGGTGCGAGCCGATGAACCCGGCCCCGCCCGTCACCAAACACGAAATCGCCATATCCGCCTCTTGCGAGTGATTGTGAATGGGTTCATTTAGAAAAAACAGAAGACGGACCACAGACAGCGGGACTGTACTTTAGAAGGACCGCCGATTCTCATTCACGACTTCTTCCGCGCCATCGCCTCTTTCACGGCGGTGCCTAGGTCGGCCGGGGTCGCCGCCACCACGATCCCGGCTTTTTCGAGCGCCGCGATCTTGTCGGCCGCGCTGCCGCTGCCGCCGGAGATGATCGCCCCGGCGTGTCCCATACGCCGGCCGGCGGGGGCCGTCTTGCCCGCGATGAACGCGGCCACCGGCTTCGTGACGTGCTTGGCCACGTAGGCCGCAGCGAGTTCTTCGGCAGTACCGCCGATTTCGCCGATCATCAGGATCGCTTCGGTTTGCGGGTCGTTTTGGAACATCTCCAAGCAGTCGATCTGGTTCGTGCCGATGATCGGGTCACCGCCGATGCCGACGCAAGTCGTCTGGGCGAGGCCCATGCCGGTGAGCTGGAACACGGCTTCGTACGTCAGCGTGCCGGAGCGGCTGATCACGCCGATGCCGGTGCCGCCCGGCGCCACCGGCTTGTGGATGTAGCCCGGCATGATGCCGATCTTGCACTGGCCGGGCGTGATGACGCCGGGGCAGTTCGGGCCGACCAACCGGCAACCCGGTTTGCTTTGGACGAAGCGCTTCGCCTTGGCCATATCGAGGACGGGGATGCCCTCGGTGATGCAGATGATGACGGCGATGCCGGCGTCGGCCGCTTCCATGATGGCATCGGCCGCGCCGCCCGGCGGCACGAAGATCATCGTGGCGTTGGCCCCGGTCTTGGCGACCGCTTCGGCCACCGTGTTAAACACCGGCAGGCTCTTGCCGGAGTCTTTGCCGGTCCAGGTGGTGCCCCCCTTTTTCGGGGTGACACCGCCGACGAAGACACTGCCGTATTCGAGGCACTTGTCGGTGTGCAACGTACCGGCCGACCCGGTGATCCCCTGCGTGATGACGCGGGTATTTTTGTCGATGAGAATGCTCATGAAACCGATCTCGAAGTTGGAGGGGGATCGTTATTTTTGTTGAACGTCGTCGATGAGGAATTCGCCGGGGCCGCTACCGGGGGCGATTTTGACTTCCACGACCCGGTTCTTCCCGGCCATCGCGAAGGTGATCGAGGCTTTCATCGCGGCGTTTTCTTGGGCGATTCCGACGTACGCGATCCCGGCCGGGAACGCGTCTGCGAGCGCGGAGTTCAATTTGGATCGGCTGAAACCTTGGGGAATCTCGTCCGGGAAGACCGGCGGAGCGAGTTTCCCTTTGGCCGACTTGCTCAGCAGGGCTTCGAGTTCCGGTTTGCTCCCGGCGAGGGCGGCTTCGATGAACAAGATCGTGGCGAGCGTCGCGCCCGGAGTGCTGCCGACGAAGGCGATCTCGATGCCGCTCCGGCCGTGGAACCGGGCTTGCTCGACGATCCAAACGCCGGCCGTTTTCACGAGCTTCATATAGATGCGGCCGGATTTGTTCCCGGGGTTGCTCAGAATCGCGTAGTCCGCCGCGGCGAGGTCGACCTTCAATCCGTCGGGGTTCGCCGTGGCTTTGGCCGCGTCCAACCAAACGCGAAGGCCGTGCTCGGAATACCCAGCCGCCTTGTCCGCGTCGAGTTCCGGCGGGGCAATCAGCGCTTTCAACGCCGGGCTCAGATTGGCCGCGGTTGCCTTGCCATCGCGAACCGCCGTCACGAACGCGGTGCCCGCTTTCAATGCCTCCACTTTGGCGAGATAGCTATCCGAAACCTGCGTCGCGACGGTCTCCGCGATCGGCTTGACATCTTTGGTTGTCGGAGCGGGAGCATCTTTCTTCCCGCAGCCGAGGCCGGCCAGCAAGGCCAACGCGGTGAATCTCAACGAGCGCATGGGTCAATCTCGGGGGGTGTCGGCGGTCGTGGTCGGCCACGCGAAGAAGTCGGACACTTTGCA
>JANXTU010000583.1 GCA_025352235.1 Fimbriiglobus sp. | reverse complement strand
ATCAATCGGCCCGAATTGTTCGTACCCACGATGAGTACGGTATCGCCGATCCAAGCTAGCCCGAAGCCGAGCTTCGCCAAACAGTCGACCATCACTTCGGTATCTTCGCTCTGCAGCACTCCCGTGAGTTGGCACGGCGTCCAGCGGCTGCCGAGCGCCGCGAGTACCAGCGCCCGGTTGGTGATGCTTTTGCTCCCCGGTACCGACACGACGGCATCGACCGACTTCAATAGCGGCAGAATCTCCAGGGTCGCCGGGTAAGTGCGCATCTCAGTAGGTCACTTTCACGAGGAACAAACCCTGCGGCGGAGCGGTGATCCCCGCTTCGCGGCGATCTTGGATTTCGATCACTTCGCGCATTTTGCCCACCGGCCAGTAGCCCCGGCCGATCTGGTACAGCGTCCCGGCGATCGAGCGCATCATGTTGTACAAGAAGCCGTCGGCTTCGATTTCGATCCGCACGGTTTCCTCGTGGCGGGTCACGCGGACGGTCGAAATCGTGCGAAAACTGCTCATCCGGTTCGGCCATTCGGTCTCGAAACTGCGAAAGTCGTGCCGGCCGAGCAGGGCGTTGCCCGCGAGTTGCATCGGCTCGGGATCGACCCCGCGCCGCGGTTGCCAGGCGTAACGGCGCAGGAACGGATCGGGGATCCGAGAATCGTTGATGACGTAGCGGTACATCTTCTTCACGGCGTCGCGGCTGGCGCAGAACGACTGCCCCACCGCCGCGCAGTCGAGGACGCTGACATCGTCGGGCAACTTCGCGTTGATCGCCTTCACCAGCGTTGCCTCGTCGAGCCGGGTCACACTGAAGAAGTTGACGATCTGCCCCAGGGCGTGGACCCCGGCGTCGGTGCGGCCGCTGGCATTCGCCCGGATGCGCGGCTCGCAGGTGATGTCGCGGACGGCTTTCTCGAAGGTCTCTTGGACCGTGCGGAAGCCGCGCTGCGTCTGCCAGCCGGAGAAGTCGGTGCCGTCGTACCGTACGGTGAACTTAAGGTTGCGCAAGTGTGTTTCTTCGTAGGGCGGGTGGAGTCTTCGGAACCCGCCGCAGTCGTCCAGTGTGCTTCGCTGTTTTCCGGCAAGTTGCGTCGTTTCCGCGGCGGGTTCCGAAGACTCCACCCGCCCTACGAAGAAATCCTCCACTCAACCCTTCACGATGCCCCGCCGGATCAATTCTTCGGCGCACTGCACGGCGTTGGTCGCCGCACCTTTGCGCAAATTGTCCGAAACGACCCACAAATTCAGGCACTTGGGGTTCGACGGGTCGAGGCGAACGCGGCCGACGAAGGTCGTGTCCGAGCCTTCCGCGTGGATCGGCTGCGGGAACTGACCCTGGAATTCGTCCATCAACGCGACGCCGGGCGCGTTCGCCAACGCCGCCTTGGCTTCCTCGACCGAGATCGGCCTCGCGAATTCGACGTTGATGGCCAAACTGTGGGCGATCCGCACCGGTACGCGGACGCAGGTCGGCGAGACGCCGATGGTGGCGTCGCCGAAGATTTTGCGGGTCTCGTGGACGACCTTGTTCTCTTCCTCGGTGTAGCCGTTGGGGTCGAGTGTCCAATCGAGCGTGATGACGTTCCCCGCCAGTTGCGACTTGTGCGCCGTCGGCGCGGGCACCGGTTGCCCGAGGGCGTACGGCTTCAACTGCGCGTCGAAGTCGGTGAGCCCCGTGGCCCCTTTCCCGGACGACGATTGATACGTCGACACGACGATGCGTTGAATGCGGCTGATGTCGTGCAGGGGCTTGAGCGCGACCGCCAGCGGGATCGCGACGCAGTTCGGGTTCGCCACGATCCCTTTGCGAGCGTGGTGCAATTCCGCGCCGTTCACCTCGGGCACAACGAGCGGGCAATCGGGGTCCATCCGCCACGCCGACGAATTGTCCACGACGATGGCCCCGGCCTTCGCGGCGATCGGGCTGAATTCCTTGCTGACGCTGCCGGGGGTGCTGCTGAGGACGATCTGCACACCGGCGAACGCTTCGGGTCGCAGGAGTTCGACGGTGTACGGTTTCCCCGCGAATTCCACCCGTTTCCCCACCGATTTCTCGGAGGCGAGGAACTTGATGGACCGAATCGGGAATTCGCGCTCGACCAAAACGCGGCGGATCATATCCCCCACGGCCCCGGTCGCCCCCACCACCGCCACATGCACGCCCACGGCAATCCCCTGCGAAGTTGCTACCCATGCTCAGCTTAGCGAGAGCCGGCGCGGTTGGCCCGCGATGGACATTTCGTAAATTAGTCTTCACGACCGATCCATCGAAGGGCTCAGCATGTCCGTCTTCCCGACCTCGCGCGGCCGGCCGTTGCCTTTGGGGTCGAGCCGGGCCCCGAACGGGATCAACTTCGCGGTCATCAGCCGGCACGCCGAGAGCGTGATGCTGGTGATTCTCCCCGAAGATGGCGGATCGCGCCCGCTCGCGGAAATCGCGCTCGACCGCAAGGCGAACCGTACCGGCGACCATTGGCATATCCGCGTCGACGGTTTGCCCGAACTGTTTTGCTACGGCTTCCGCGTGTCCGGCCCCAAAGGCTTGCGGAATCGCTTCGACCCGACGCGGTTGTTGATCGACCCCTGCGCCACGGCCATTTCCAACGGGGCGAACTGGGCGAGCACCTGCGAGGTCGACCCCGAGCGGACGAGCCGGCGGAGCCTCTACTTCCGCTCCGGCCCGTACGATTGGGGCGCCGATGCCCAACTGCGGACGCTCCCCGAAGATTCGATCATCTACGAGTTGCACGTCCGCGGTTTCACCATCGGCAAGGATTCGCACGTCGCCGCACCGGGGACGTTCCGCGGTCTCGCCGAGAAAATCCCGTACCTCTCGTGGCTCGGCATCACCGCCGTCGAATTGCTGCCCGTCTTCGAATTCGACGAATGCGACTGCCCGTTTTTCGACCCGATCACGGGCGCGAAGCACACGAATTTTTGGGGGTACAACCCCATCGGCTTCGCGGCGCCCAAGGCCGCCTTCGCCGCCACCGGGGAGCAGCACGGCCAAGACGACGAATTCCGCGACATGGTGAAGGCTTTCCACGAAGCCGGGATCGAAGTCTACCTCGACGTGGTGTTCAACCACAGCGGAGAAGGGGACGACCGCGGCCGGACCTACCACTTCCGCGGCTTCGACAACGACCTGTACTACTTGCTCGACGACGCCGGCCGCTACCTGAATTACTCCGGCGTCGGCAACACGATGAACTGCAATCACCCGGTGGTGCGCGAGCTCATCGTGACCTGCCTGCGCTACTGGGTGACCGACATGCACGTCGACGGCTTCCGCTTCGACCTCGCTTCGGTGCTCGGCCGCGACCGTCGCGGGAACGTCATGGCCAACGCCCCGGCCATCGAGATGATCGCCGACGACGGCATTTTGGCCGGCACCAAATTGATCGCCGAGCCGTGGGACGCGGGCGGGGCATACCAAGTCGGGCAGTTCGCCGCCGGCAATCGCTGGGCCGAGTGGAACGACCGCTACCGCGACGACGTCCGCAAGTTTTGGAAAGGGGACCCTGGGCTGACGGCCCCGATGGCCAGTCGCGTCTGCGGGAGCGCCGACATCTTCGGCCCCGCCGGCGGCTCACCGGCGCAGACGATCAACTTCATCACCTGCCACGACGGCTTCACGCTGATGGATCTCGTGAGCTACAACGAGAAACACAACGGGGCCAACGGCGAAGACAACCGGGATGGGCACGGCGACAATTGCTCGTGGAACAGCGGCGTCGAAGGGCCGACGACCGACGCGGCAATCCTCGGGCTGCGCGAACGGCGGGCCAAGAGCCTGATCGCAACGCTACTGCTATCGCAGGGCGTCCCGATGATTTTGGCCGGCGACGAACACCTGCGGACGCAGGGCGGGAACAACAACGCTTGGTGCCAAGACAACGGGCTCTCGTGGGTCGATTGGAGCCTCGGCGCGAGCAACGCCGGGTTTTTGCGATTCGTGCGCGAACTCATCTGGTTACGGAAGCGCCACCCCGTGCTCCGGCGGAGCGAGTTTCTCCGGGGAACTCTCACGCCGTTGACGTCGGACATCCGCTGGCACGGCCGCGAAGCGGACCGGCCCGATTTTCGGCCGGAGTCGCGGCTGTTGGTTTGCACGCTCGATGGCCGCTTCCACGGCCGCGACGATTTGGAATTCGACCGCCCCGACAACGATTTCTTAATCGCGATGAACGGGGCCCCCGAAGCCGACGCCATCGCGGTGCCGAAGTCGCCCACCGGCCGGCTCTGGCGAAAGTTGATCGACACGGCCGAAGCGAGCCCGGACGATTTTTTCCCGGAAAACTCGGGGGCTGTCGTCTCTTCGGGCGCCGAACTCCCGGTGGCTGCGTTCGGCCTGCTAGTTCTCGTGTCGGAGTCGTAGTTTTTCCGGTGTCCCCGAAAAAAAGCCGCCCGCTGCCGGATTGGGACGGCGTCGCGGAGCGGCCACGCCCCGTTTTCCGACCGCAATTTCCCCCGCTTTCGTCCTCGGTTTGCCATTCGCAGGCAACAACCGGTGGCCCGGGCTTCGAGTATGTGCCATGCTTCCCCGATCCTCTCGCGTCTTCGATCGACGAGGCTCGTTTTGGATGGTGTCGCCATGAACATTTGCCCGATCTGCCTGTTTGTGAATCCGAATGGCACGGACGCCTGCGCCCGCTGCGGGAAGTTCAAATTCCGCGAGAACGGCGTCGCCACGGTTACGGCCGATCTCCCGCAAGCGAGCCGGACACCGGTCGTCATGGCGAGTCTGTTTCGCCCCGACAGCGGATATGAGCCGCGATCCGAAACTTCGCCGTCGGTCCTGACGAAGGCCTCCGGCAGCTTGAAGTTCTCCGATGCGCAGCGGGCCACGCCCGGCAGTTTCGATTCCCCGACGAAGCACGCCCTCAACAGCGACACCGCCGCCGGCCGGGCGACCCCCGCGTCGGGGACACGCATCGTTGTCAAGCCGCGGCTTGAAATCATCCGCGGGGAAAAGCTCGGGGTCTTCTTCCCGATCCTCGAAGGCAAGAACGTGATGGGGCGGACGGTGCATCAACCGGTCGATATCGACCTGACCAGCCAAGAACCGATCGAGCGGGTTTGGACTTCCCGGCAGCACACGTGCATTCAATTCGACGGGCGGATCGTGTTGATCGAAGATTTGAACAGCTTGAACGGGACGTTCGTGAACCGCACCCGGCTCTTCCCGGGTCAGCAGCGCGTGCTCCAACCCAACGACGTGATCCAAATCGGCACGGTACAAATGCGGCTGACGCTCCAGACGGAACGGATCGACTTGTGACGATTGCGGAATTCGGAGTGTCAAACGAAGAGATGTTTCTTCATTCCGCACTCCCAATTCCGCACTCCGCATTTCCAATCAGGGTCCGATAGCGGCGACTCCGCTTTCGCCGGTACGGATCCGCACGGCGTCTTCGAGCGCGATCACGAAAATCTTCCCGTCGCCGATCGAACCGGTCTCGCCGGTCCGGGCGGCGTGAATGATCGCTTCGACGGTCGCTTCCACGAACGCTTCGTTCACGGCGATTTCGAGCTTCAATTTCGGGATCAAGCGCGTTTGTACTTCTTGGCCCCGGTAGACCTCCGTATGGCCGCGCTGCCGGCCGCAACCGCGCACGTCGGTGACGGTCATCAGGTAGACATCGCGTTCGGCGAGGGCCAGTTGCACCTCGTCGAGTTTCTCCGGGCGAATGATGGCGACGATCAATTTCATGGTGTCTCGGTGGGAAGAGTGGTGAGCCGCCCGCGCGAGCGAGCGGCGTCAACGGTCGACGTTCAATTTTCGACGTGCGTGTTCACGGTCGTATTGAGGGTTTCTTCGAACAGCACCTTGATCGATTCCTTGATCAGGATCGCGTCGCCGCCGCGGAAGCGGAACAGGTTCCCTTTCACCGTCGTCAGGTACGGGTAGACCGCGGCGAATTCTTTGCTCGGCCCGCCTTCCTTGGGCTTGCAAAGATCCTCCCACGCCTTTTGCAGATCCTTCGCGGCTACTCCTTCCACGACCACGGTGAACCGCTTCGCATGGCCGTTGGTCATGCTGGGCGGAGTGTTCGCCGCCTTCGGCATTGTCACCACGGCCCCGGCGTCGACATCCGGGCCGACGTCCATGCCGGTTTCGTTGTGCTGGCTGAGGTCGAGTCCTTCCGCTTCGGCCGCCGGCTTCACGGTGAAACCGATGGTATAATCAATCAGCAAGACGAGAACCGTCGTGACCACGAATCCGTAGATGGCGGCTGCGGCGACCGCGAGCAGTTGCACTTGGATTTGAGCCGGGTAATCGATGGCGGTCTTCTCGGTGTTCAACTTGCCCGGAAAGGCCGTGGCATCACTGGCGCCGAAGCCGTAGACCCAAAGCGGCAGGCTGACCAACGCCCCCGTGAGCACGGCCCCCAGAATCCCGCCAACACCGTGGATGCCGAAGGCATCGAGCGAGTCGTCGTAACCGAAGACCGATTTCAGCGTCACGGCCCAGTAGCAGATGATCCCGGACAGGGTGCCGATGAGAATCGCGCCCCCCGGTGTCACGAAGCCGCTGGCCGGGGTGATCGCGACCAACCCGGCGACGAGACCCGACGCGAATCCGAGCGCCGTCGGCTTGCCGCGGTGGATCCATTCCACGGCCATCCAGCCCAAGCTCGCGGCCGCAGCGGCGACTTGCGTGACGGTGAACGCGGACACCGCTTGGGCGTTGCTGGCGAGCGCCGAACCGCCGTTGAAGCCGAACCAGCCGAACCACAGCAGGCCCGCCCCGAGCAGCGTGAACACCATACTGTTGGGGTGAAAAGTCTGCTTGAGATAGCCGTGGCGTTTGCGGAGGAACAGAATCGCCGCCAGTCCCGAGACCCCGGCCGCGATGTGGACGACCGTACCGCCGGCGAAGTCGAGGGCCCCTTTGGCCCCCAACCAACCGGACGCGGCCATGGTTTTTTCATCCGGCCCCATCGTCCAGTTGTACGCCCAAACCCAGTGGGCCAAAGGATCGTAGACGATCGTCGTCCAGAGGAGAATGAAGAGGCAATACGAACCGAATTTCACGCGTTCGGCGAAGGCCCCGCTGATGAGTGCGACCGTGATGATCGCGAACATCCCTTGGAACATGGCATGGAGGTAGAGCGGCAGTTTCGTATTCGGGAACGTTTTGAATCGGTTCTTTTGGGCGATGGTTTTCTCGGCGGCTTCGACTTCCTCTTTGGTGGCCTTGGCCGGGTCGATCCCATCCTTCTTGAGCTGGTCTTCGGGTTTGTCGGTCGTTCCGACGGCGGCCGAGGAGCTGAGCCCGATCAGTTCGGGGCTCCAGCCGATCAAGCCGTCTTTGGTCTCGCCGAACGAGAGCATGTAGCCGCAAAGTACCCACTGGACACCGACGATTCCGAGCGCGGCCATCGTGTGCATCATTGTCCCGAGGATATTTTTTCGACGCACCATGCCGCCGTAGAATAACGCCAGACCGGGCATCATCACCATCACGAGTGCCGACGACACTAAGACCCACGCGATGTCGGAGGTCTTAATCGCCTCGTCCCGTTTCTCTTCCGCGAATTTTTCCGTAGCCGGTGGCGAGGGGGCGGGGGCGACCGGCACGGGGGCCGGAGGCTCTTCCGCGCGCAGCGACGATGGGGCCGCAAAAAGCAAGAGCCCAGCCAGAAGGCCGAGTACTAGGAAGGGGCGCACAAGCTTCATAGGAGAGATTCCCAGTGCATGAAAAGAGCCGAGCCGTGCCACCGAAGCGAGCAAATGGAATACCGCATTAGCATTCTGCCAATGTATTCAGCAGAATGAGTTGAAATCTGCACAACTTCGAGAACTTTTATGATCGGATTAGCATTCGGCAGTCAAGTGACGCACAATAATCAGGATGCAGTGCCCGATATTCGCGCATCGGCTGGCCTTCCGTGGGATTGCAGCAGTTGAATCGAATGTTGCCTGAAGGTGACAACCGATTGTAGATTCTCGCAAGTTTATTCGCCGATCTTCGATAATTGCCATTGTAAAGTTATCGTGAAGCTGCTAGGCGGCATCCACTAACGAATTTGACATCCGCAGTCGAAGTCCCGGATCGCCGAGGGCAGGACGGACCGACCAGCCGGCCGTTCACAACGGTACTCCTCCTCCGACCGTTGCCGCCCCGCACCTCCCGACCCGCCCGTGCAGCACCGTTCGTTTGCGCTCCGTCGCAAACCTCCGTTCCATTTTTCGACCTCGACCCGACGGGCGACCGCCGGGCCGGAACCGCACGCCCGCGCTCGGCGCGGTCGTCCCAAATCGGGGGGATCTGGCCATGTCTGGAAACGAACTTTTGGTCGCGTTCATGCTCCTCACGACCCCGCCCGGCCTCGTGGAAGCGCCGCCGTCCGCCGAGGCTTGGCCCGCTCTCAGCAAGTCGATTCAAAAAACCGCCATCGACCTCGAAATCCTCGACGTCCGCGAGAGCGCTTACTTGCTCGCCAAACGCGAGGAGTTCTCGGACGACATCAACATTCTCCGCCGGAGGTACCGCGAGTTCGACGGCGCGCCGCGGGTGCTCGATAGCATGCGGTTCCCGGAGCGGAACACCGTGACCGAGTTGATCCAGTTCAACCGGGGCTACCGCAAACACCTCGTGGAGAAACAATCGCTGGAGCGCGACCGCACCGAGCAGTACGACACGGCCCTCATGGAGACCGACCGCCTCTACAAGGTCTGGGATTGCGTCCGCGATGCCCGCTGCGATTTCTACTACGTCACCGTCCGACGGGCGGCGCTGCGGAAACTGAAAGAGACGATCGGCGAAGAAGCCTTCATCCTGGGTCAATTGCCGCCGAACGTACCGACGTGGCGCTACAACGAAGTCCGCTGACGAAGCGTTGCCCTTTCCAGCCCGATGCCCGCGCGGCCTTGTCCGGATGGTCCGACTCCGGTATATTTCCATCCTGTAGTATGGGTTGTCCGAGGAATTTGGCGGTTTTCGGCATGCGGTTCACTCTCCTCGACCGGATCGATGCACACCAACCGGGGAAATTCCTGCGCGGCTGCAAATTCCTGGCCCTCGGGGAAGAATACTTAGCCGATCACTTCCCCGGGTTTCCCGTGATGCCGGGCGTGCTCATGCTGCAAGCGCTCACCGAGGCAGGGGCTTGGCTCTGGCGTTCGACCAGCGGATACGAACATTCGGTGATCGTCCTCCGCGAAGTAAAGAACGTGAAGTACGGGACGTTCCTCCAACCCGGCCGGCGGATGGACATCGCCGTCGACTGGGTGAAGTCGGACGGCGCCAGCGTCACCTTCAAAGGCAAAGGCTCCGACGACGCCGGGGCCTCGACGATCTCCGCCCAGTTCGTGCTCCACGGCTACAACTTGGCCGAGCGCGGCCCGGCCGGACTCGCCGCCGACGAACAACTGCTGAAACATTGGAAAGCCCGGTGGGCTCTGCTCACGGGCGAACTCACCCCAACCCCGACCTGAGAATGCAGACAATCCATGCTCCTGAAAGATCAAGTGGCGATTGTGACGGGCGGCAGCCGGGGGATCGGCAAAGCCTGCGTCCAGATTTTGGCCGCATCCGGCGCTAAGGTCGCGTTCGTCTACAAGGGTAGCGAAGAGGCCGCGAAGGCGCTCGAAGTCGAGATCGCGGCTGCCGGCGGGGTCGCTAAGGCGATCCAAGGCGATGTCGCCGAACCGGCCACGGCGGAACGCATTGTCGCTGCAGTGCTGGCGGATTGGGGCCGGGTCGATATTCTGGTGAATAACGCCGGTGTCATCCGCGACGGCCTATTCGTGCGAATGGACGCCGCCGATTGGCACACGGTGCTGAACACGAACCTCAACGGGACGTTTTCATTTTGCAAAGCCGTATCAAATCAGATGGTGTTCAAGCAGCGTTCCGGTCGAATAGTGAATATCTCGAGTGTCGCGGCCGAGCACGTGAACGCCGGGCAGACGAACTACGCGGCCAGCAAAGGGGCGATCAACGCCTTCACGCGGGCCTTGGCGGTGGAATTCGGATCGCGGAACATCACGGTGAATGCCGTGGCGCCGGGGTTCATCGAAACCGACATGAGCGAAGCGGTGCGGAATAAAGCGGGCGATATCATCAAGAAGATGATCCCGTTGAAGCGGCTCGGGAAGCCGGACGACATCGCCAACGCGGTGTTGTTTTTGTGTTCGCCGGCGGCGGGGTACGTCACCGGGCAACTGATTACCGTGGACGGCGGCTTGAGCTTGGGCGCCACCGTCGCGTAACCGAATTTCCGCGGGGTCGGGCCAACCTCACGGCCAACCTCGCGGTGGAGAGGACTGGCCTCATGACTCTGGACGAGATTTTCCCGCGGGTCAAAACGCAACTGGTCGACGCCCTCGGCGCCGATGAGGACGACGTGAAGTTGACCTCGCGCTTGCAAGCGGACTTGAACGCCGAGTCGATCGACTTCCTCGATATCGTCTTCCGCCTCGAGCGCGAATTTGGCTTGAAAATCGACCGGAACGAACTGTTCCCGGAGTCGATCTTCCAAGGCGACCCGAAGTTGATCCAAAACGGCGTCCTCACGGCCGACGGCTTGGATGAACTCCGCACGAAGATGCCCTACGCGGACATCGCCAAGTTTGAGAAGAACCCGAAGTTCGAGCTGATCGGCGACCTCTTCACGGTCGAACTGATCACGAAGTACATTCAGTCCAAGTTAAATCAAAAGGTTTAACCACAGAGTCACAGAGAACACAGAGATCGGACAGAGAGAATGCGAAAGCTCGTGTGACGCATTCCCACATTCTCGGTTCTCTGTTTTTCTCCTCGGTGCCCTCTGTGACTCTGTGGTGAAAATTTGGAAGAACGCTATGCGTTGGGTTTGGATCGATCGTTTCACGGCCTTCGAGCCCGGGAAATCGGCCACCGCGACAAAATGCCTCAGCCATGCCGAGGATCATTTCGCGGAGCATTTCCCCGGTTTTCCCGTTATGCCCGCCCCGCTAATTCTGGAAGGGCTGGCCCAAACCGGCGGCATCCTTGTCGGCGAAGTTAACCAGTTTCGGGAGAAGGTGGTCCTCGCCAAGATCCCGTTCGCCAAGTTCACCGGCGAAGCGATGGCCGGGGAACAACTCACGTACAAGACCGACATCCTCGATTTGAAAAAAGAAGGGGCTGTCGTCCGCGGTACCGTGCATTGCGGGACCCGGTTGATCGCCGAGGCCGAGATCTTCTTCGCGCACCTCGATCACAGCCGCAGCGCGCAAGTCTTCGGCGATCAGAACTTCGTCTTCAGCGGGGAGTTGCAACACCTGCTGGGATTGGCGAAGCTCGCCGCGGCGAAGACGCCGGAGTTGCCGGCTGCGGCTGGGTGACATTCTTCGCCCCAACGGGGCCGACTGCTCTTACCCAGGGCGGAAGCCCTGGGTAAGAGGAGGTTGAACTTCGCCCTAATAGGGCTGGCTTGAAGCGAGCGACGCCGGCCCCATTGGGGCGGAAGAAGATGAAGAGCCACCGTCCCAGGGCTTCCGCCCTGGGCTGTAAACGTCGGCCCCTTTGGGGCGAAGGGCAAAGGTCTGATTGATCCCGCTATCGAGATACCGATGCCAGCGCGACGGGCCGTGTTCACCGGGATGGGATTGCTGACGCCGATCGGGTCCACCCCCGAGGCGTACTGGGCGTCCCTGTGCGCCGGCACTTCGGGCATCCGCCGGATTCAATCGTTTGATCCCTCCGCGTTGAAGTGCCAAATCGCCGGGGAACTCCCGGATTTCGACCCCAAGAAGATCATCACCGCCGCGATGAAGGACACGCGGAAAAGCCTGAACAAGATGGCCCACACCATCCGCCTCGGGTTGTGCGCGGCCCAGTTGGCGATGACGGATGCCGGTTTGCAAAAGGGGCAGATCGACCCCTTCCGATTCGGCGTCGAGTTCGGCTGCGTGATGGTCGCCACCGAACTCGAAGACCTTTGCAAAGGTGCCCAGACGAGTTGCGTCGGCGATCCGCCCGAAGTCGATTACAACATCTGGGGCCGCGAAGGGATCCAGCAAGTCCCGCCGCTTTGGATGCTGAAGTACCTGCCGAACATGCCCGCGTGCCACGTCAGCATTTTGTTCGATGCCCAAGGGCCGAACAACAGCATCACGAGCACCGACACCGCCGGGCTACTCGCCCTCGGCGAGGCGTTCCGGCTGTTGGCCCGCGACTCGGCCGACTTCTTCCTCGTCGGCGGATGCGATTCCAAAATCAATCCGGTCGCCATCGCCCGCCACGGCCTGTTCCAAGAACTCGTGACCGAACCGACGGCCGATCCGGCGACCGCCGTGAAGCCATTCGATGCGGCACGGAGCGGTACCGCCGTCGGCGAAGGCGCGGCCGTGTTCGGTTTGGAGGAACTCGAATTCGCCCAAAAACGCGGGGCGAAGATCCTCGCGGAACTCGTCGGGTTCGCCAGCGGGTTCGACAACGGTCGGACCGGGAAGGGGCTGGTCCAAGTGATCCGCAATGCCCTCCGCGATGCGGACGTCGATCCGGCGGACATCGGCCATGTGAATGCCGCGGCGCGGGGCTCGCGCGAACTCGACGCTTGGGAAGCCCGCGCCATCCGCGAAGTCCTCGGCGAAGTGCCGGTGTTCGCACCCAAAGGCCACCTCGGCAACTCCGGGGCCGCCTCCGGACTGACCGAGCTCGCCGCGAGTCTGCTCGCCCTGCAACATGGCCTGGTGCCGGGTACGCTGAACTACATAAATCCCGACGTCGCTTGTCCGGTGAATGTGACGACTGGCGCACCAGTGGCCGAGATCAAACCGTACGCCGTGAAATTGAGCGTGACCGACATGGGCCAATGCGCCGCCGTGGTGGTGAAACGATGGGAATGAACATGCCCCGGCGCCGTGTCGTGGTTACCGGGATGGGCGTCATGACGCCGCTGGGGCACACCGTGTCCGCGATGTTCGCGAACCTCCTCGAAGGAAAGAGCGGCGTCGGGCCGATTACGCACTTCCCGGCGAGTCAGTTCCCCACCTCGTTCGCCGCCGAGGTGAAGGGCCTCGATATCGGGAACTACGTCGCCGATGTCGGCCGTTACCAAGCCTGCGGTTCGAATACGCGCTTCGCCCTCGCCGCCGCGAATCAAGCCCTCGCCGACGCCGGCTTGTTGAAAACGACGAACTTCGACCGCTCGCGCATCGGCATCTATCTCGGCGTCGGCGAAGGGGCCGAAGATTTCGATTCCGTTCTCGCCGCGTGCAAATTGTCGGTCGATGCGAGTGGGTACAAGGTGAACCAAGGCGAAGTCACCGGGCACCTGTCGCGATTGCTCCACGGGCCACGCGAAGCCGAGGGGGAGATGAACACCACGAGCGCCCACCTCGCGCACGAGTTCGATCTGGGCGGACCGAACAGCACGACCCTCACGGCATGCGCCGCCAGCGCCCAAGCCATCGGCGAAGCGGCCGAGTCGATCCGCTACGGCGACGCGGAGGTGATGGTCGCCGGCGGCACGCACAGCATGATTTCCCCCTTCGGCGTTACGGGGTTCAACCTGCTGACGGCCCTGTCGACCAGCGGTGCGGCGCCGCAAAAGGCCAGCCGGCCGTTCGACCTCAACCGCGACGGCTTCGTGTTGGGCGAAGGCAGCGGCATGTTGATCTTGGAAGAACTCGAACACGCGAAAGCGCGCGGCGCGACCATCTACGCCGAGTTCACCGGTTACGGCACCACCGGCGACGCCCACGCCATGACCGACCCGCACCCCGAAGGTCGCGGTGCGATCCGCGCGATGCGAGACGCCCTCCGCAACGCGGGGTTGCAGCCTGCGGACATCGGCTACGTCAACGCCCACGGCACGAGCACGCAGGCCAACGACGAAATCGAAACACTCGCGCTGAAGACCGCCCTCGGCGAAGCGGCCTACGGCATTCCCATTTCTAGTTCCAAGAGCATGCTCGGGCATTTGATCGCGGCCGGCGGCGCGGTCGAACTCATCATCAGCATCCTCGCCATGCGGCAAGGTGTGCTCCCACCGACGATCAATTACGAAACGCCCGACCCGAAGTGCGACCTCGATTACGTGCCCAACACCGCCCGCGAGAAACCGGGCATCCGGCATGTCCTCAGCAACAGCTTCGGCTTCGGCGGGCAAAACATCGTGCTGATCGCCAGCCAATATTATTCTCAGCGTAGTCTGGGTTGACACTGCTCCGCGAAAAGTGGCTGGGCTCGCCCAGGACTGGCGGAACTTATCCGAGCCGAGCGGAGAACGTCGCTTTTCGCTCCGCGAAAAGTAGCTGGGCTCGCCCGCGAGGTGCGGAACGCGAGTGCTGGCGTCAAACACTTTTCGCGGAGCGAAAAGCGACG
>JANXTU010000600.1 GCA_025352235.1 Fimbriiglobus sp. | reverse complement strand
CCGGCGAGGCCACCTTGGAAGCCGCCGCCGAATTCGGCGCCCGGATCGTTGATGAGGGCCGGGTTGATGTCGGTCGGGGACGTTTCTTCTTGCATGCCGCGGAGGGCGAAGCCCGGGGTTTGGTCGTTGCGGGCGACGTCGAGCATCGCCTCTTCCCAGCGGTAGTCGATGTGGGCCGTCAGGTGGCGGAGCAGATATTCGGTCATGCTCAAGCGGAAGTCGCCGTCCATCGCGGTCTGATTCGTCGATTCCATCTTGTAATAGACGATGTAATACGAACCCTTTTTGTGGGTCGTATTGGACCGGCGGATGTTGTAGGCGATCTTGCGCTCGTCCCACATGCGGGCGACGAGGATTTCGGCGCCGTGCTTCTCGAGCGCGGCGTGGAGGTTGTTCTTCAAGACTTCGGGCTCGGTCGCCATGCGGTTGGAGTCGAGTAGAAACATCGTCTCGTACAGTTCGACGGGCATCGTCATCCTCTTCGAAAAAGCCCGCGGTCGCGGGCGGGGTCGCCGTGGATCGGCCGGAAGGAAAGTCTTCCGTTCGACCCCCGCCTACCACGGCGGGGGAACGACCATCTAGAGTTTCGCGTCCGGAGCTTCTGGCTCCGGCTGTTTTTTCTTCTTGGAGTCCCGCCGCCGGTCGATTTCTTCTTGGCTCAGCGGAGTCTTTTTCTTCGGCGATTCCGCCGGCCCGTTGGCCGCGTTCATGCAAGCTTCGGCCCCGCGGCGGATCCAGATCCCCACCGCATTCGCGGCTGCCGCGATGGCCCCGTCGACCGCCGCCCGCTCGCCCGGCTTGAACCGGCTCAACACAAAGTCGACCGCCTCGCCGGGGCCCGGTTGGCCGACGCCAATCCGCATCCGGAGGTAAGCGTCGGTGCCCAAGCACTCTTGGATATTCTTCAAGCCGTTCTGCCCGCCGGCGCTCCCGTTGGCTCGGACCCGGAGTTTACCCAGCGGTAGATTGAAGTCGTCACACACCACCAGCACGTCGGCCGTCGTCAGTTTGTAGAAGTCCACAATTGACCGGACCGATCGCCCGCTGAGGTTCATGAACGTCTCGGGCTTCACGAGCAGAATCTTCTCGCCGGCCTCGGTCGCTTCGGCCACTTGTGCCGAGAACGCACTCCGGAATGCCCCGACGGCCGGGGCCTTGGCCAAATACTCGATCACGTCGAAGCCGATGTTGTGCCGGGTACCGTGGTACTTGGCCCCCGGATTGCCCAGGCCGACGATCACTTTCATAGCGCCGTCCGCCCTTCATCCGACCCGGGGCGTTGCCCCGGGCTGAGACCTCCACCCGACTACTTCTCGTCCTCATCCTTCGGCTTCTTGGCCGTGAGGACTTCCGGCTCGATGCCGGTCGCTTCGGCCGGTTCCGGTTCTTGGCCCGGGAGTTTCAGTTGGACCACTACGGCGCCCGGCTCTTCCATCACGGTCACGCCGGCGGGGAGTTTGAGGTCGCTAATGTGGATCGGGTGGCCGATCAGCAACGCGGCGATATCGACGCGGACGCTCTCAGGGATCGCGGTGGCCAAGCACTCGATGTGCAATTCGTGGAGCGGTTGGTCGAGGACGCCGCCGCCGGTGGTCTTCGGGGTGCCGCGGAGTTCGACTTTCACTTTCACCTTGACCGTGTCCGACGCGGAAACGCGCAGGAGGTCGAAGTGCGTGATGTGCTGGCTGAGGTAATCGAACTGCAATTCTTTGATCAGGACGGTTTCTTTCTTGCCGCCGAGTTCGATCTCGATGGTGCGAGCCTTCAGCACGCGCACGGCGTGGTTGAATTCTTTCGCGCCGACCGAGACCTGCACGGGGGTTTCTTTGTGACCGTAGACGATGCCGGGAATCATCCCGGTTTTGCGGAGCTTGCGGGAAAGGTTGGTGCCTTTGCCTTCGCGGACTTTCACCGCCAGCGCGACGATTTGCGACACGGTTGGAACCTCGGGCCTTCCGCGACTCTCGTGCCGGTGAGGGCACTACCAATGCGGGGACCGTATTGTGTGGATACCGAAGCCAATGCTCCAGAGTCAACTATTATGGAGCCGAGTGCAGATTTGGCAAGGGAAGCCGACGATGGCAGCTCTGAAAAACTCGTATCCAATCATGATATAACGAGTTCACGATCCTCTCTCCAGCCGGTTTCCCCCATGACGATGTCCAACGACTCCACGCGTCTCTTTCCGCCGAGCGCCGAGTTCGCCGCGAGCGCGCACATCAAAAATTCGGCCGAAGCGGGCGCGCTGCGCGAAAAAGCCGCGGCCGACCCGGTGGGTTTCTGGGGCGAACAGGCGAACGCGTTTCTGACGTGGGACGAACCGTGGCACACCGCCTTCGACGGTTCGAACGCGCCCTTCTTCAAATGGTTCCTCGGCGGCAAACTCAACGCGAGCGCCAACTGCCTCGACCGGCACCTGACTTCGTGGCGGCGCAACAAAGCCGCGATCATTTGGGAAGGGGAGCCCGGCGACAGCCGCACGCTGACCTACCAGCAACTCCACCGCGAAGTCTGTCTCTTCGCCAACGCCCTGAAATCACTCGGAGTCGCCGCCGGGGATCGCGTCACGATCTACTTGCCGATGATCCCCGAAGCCGTCATCGCCATGTTGGCTTGCGCCCGCATCGGGGCCGTGCATTCGGTCGTCTTCGGCGGCTTCAGCGCCGAGGCCGTCGCGGATCGCAACAACGATGCGCAGTCGAAGGTGCTCATCACAGCCGACGGCGGCTGGCGGCGCGGCAAGGTCGTGCCGTTGAAGGCGAACGTCGATGCGGCGCTCGCCAAGTCACCCTCGGTTCAAACCTGCATCGTCGTCAACCGCTGCAATACGTCCGTCGAAATGAAACCGGGCCGCGATGTCTGGTGGCACGATGTTGTCAGCGGCCAATCGGCCGACTGCCTAGCGACGCCGCTGGATTCCGAACACCCGCTGTTCGTGCTCTACACCTCCGGCAGCACCGGCAAGCCAAAGGGCGTGCTGCACACCACCGCCGGCTATCTGCTGGGGGTGGCGCTGACGCACAAGTGGGTTTTCGATCTGAAAGAAGAGGATGTCTACTGGTGCACCGCCGATGTCGGTTGGGTCACGGGGCACAGCTACATCGTGTATGGCCCGCTCGCCAACGGCGCGACCATCGTGATGTACGAAGGCGCGCCGAACCAACCGCGCGAAGATCGTTTCTGGGAGATCGTGGCCAAGTACCGCGTCAGCATTTTGTACACCGCGCCGACGGCGATCCGCGCGTTCATCAAATGGGGCGACCACTGGCCGAAGGGGCACGACCTCAGTTCCCTGCGGATGCTCGGCAGCGTCGGCGAACCGATCGGCCCGGACGCATGGCTGTGGTACCACACCGTCATCGGCGGTGGCCGCTGCCCCATCGCCGATACCTGGTGGCAGACCGAAACCGGCTCGATCTTGATCGCCCCGTTACCCGGCGCCACACCGACGAAGCCGGGGAGCGCGACCTACCCGCTGCCGGGGATACAAGCCGAGATCGTGGATAAACACGGCCAGACGGTCCCGACCGACGCCGGGGGCTTCCTCGTGGTCAAGCACCCGTGGCCGAGCTTGATGCGGACCATCTACGGCGACGACGATCGCTTCCAAGCGACCTATTGGAGCCAAAATCCGGGGATGTACTTCACCGCCGATGGCGCCCGCCGCGATGCCGACGGGTACATCTGGATCATGGGCCGCGTCGATGACGTACTGAATGTGAGCGGGCACCGGCTGAGCACGGCGGAAGTTGAGAGCGCGCTCGGGGCGCACCCCGCCGTCGCGGAAGCCGCCGTCGTCGGTCGACCGGACGATTTGAAAGGTGAAGGCATCTACTGCTTCGTGACGTTGAAGCAGGGGCTTTCTGCGAGCGACGAGTTGAAGGCGCAGTTGAAAGCCCACGTCGCCAAGGAGATCGGCGCGCTGGCCCGGCCGGACGAAATCAAGTTCACCGAAACATTGCCGAAGACGCGCAGCGGCAAGATCATGCGACGGCTGTTGCGCGACATCGCCGCCGGGCGAACCAGTGCGCAAGACACATCGACTCTCGAAGACATCGGCGCGCTCGCAAAACTGCGGGAAGACGACGAGTGATCGAGACGCCGCTGCCAAACGAAGACGGGGCGAGCCAACTGGCTCGCCCCGTCTTCGGTTTCATCCAGCGAGTCTCAGCGGTCCGCTTTCAATTGGGCCAAGGCTTTGGTCGCTTCTTGTTTCACCCAATCGTCGGCGTCGCCGCAGAGGGATTGCATATCGGCGAGGACTTGCGGGTGGGCGATGTTATGGTGGGCCAAGTGGCGGATGCAATCGACGCGGACCGCGGCGGGTTGATCCGAGGCCGCACCGGCCAGCAGGGCCGAGGCGACGCGGGGGTGTTGCATCCAATCGTACTTCACGAGGGCCCGGACCGCGGCGTGCTTTTCGGATTCCGACTTGCTCAGCAATAGTTGCTTGGCACAATTCAGCACTTCCGTAGCCGTCGCATCTTTGGGGGCGGAGACGCTGTGGCTCGCCGGGGTCAGCTTCGGGGAGGTTTCCACCGGCTTGGCCGACTGCGGCATCACGGCGGGCACGTCGATCACGGGGGTCGCAGGTTCCACTTTCAAAAATCGAACCACGGGAACGCTGGTCGGCGCCGCCTTCAACGGCAACGGTGCATCGACTACGGCTTTTTTCGCCGGGGCAACTTCCGTCAACATCGGTGTCGGTTCCGGGGTCGTCACGACCATCCGCGGGGCCGATTCGACCGGGGTTCCTTTCAAGATCGAGAAGAGGCTTTGTTCGGACGAACCGTTGGTCGGGGCCGGGTGCAGCGTGTTCGCATAGAGTTCTTGGAATGCGACCAACGTCTTGCGGGCGTGGGCGATCGCGACCGGAGTCGGGGAAATCGCCAGGGGCGGCTTTGCGTCTTTCTCGTCGTCCTTCTTGGGTGGGCCTTCGCCCTTCGGACCCTCTTGGCCCTTCTTCGGGTCGATCGGCTCCGGTTCCGGCGCGGGGGCGACGTAACACGCCAAGCACTTCTCAAGGGCGATTGCAGCGGTGCAACGGACGCGGACCGACCGCTCGGCCGGGTTACCGTCGAGTTCCATCCCCGAGACCGACGCTTCGAGCGCGGCCAGCGTGATCTTGTTGCAGCAGCAACCGCGGCTCAGGGCCGAGGCCGCTTCGAACCGGACGCATTCGCTCGGATCGGTGCGCAGCGCGTCCGACAATCCCTTCGACGCATTCGGATAGTACCGGCAGTCGAGCGTCCCCAAATAGCGGACGTCCATCTGGCGGGCCTTCGCTTCGGCCGCGTCCTTCTTCCCTTCGGCCGCGGCGCCGGCGACACCGGGTTTGGCCAAGTCTTTAAGGGATGGCAGGATCGGGCAGAACGGGGGAATGATGCCGCCGGTCAGGGCCGATAGCGGTTTCGTCATGTTGTTGATGAGCGCCCCAGCGGGCGTGACGCAGAGTTTGCGGCGGAAGGCTTCGCAGCGCACGCAGATTTTTTCGAGGCATCCGGGCTTCACCGCATCCGCGGCCCCGGCGGCACCCGCCGCCGCTGCCGGAGCGGCCGCGGCGGCGGGTGCTGCTGCCGCCCCGCCGAGTTGCGCCGAGGCCGTCGTGGCCGCCATCAGAAGTGTGGCCAGCGCGAAGCCGGCACCGAAAAACAATCGAGACATCATAAGCCTCCCCGGTCGAGAATGCGTCTTGCCTCTCTCTTCGGCCGACGGGCTGGGCAATCTTCACCGATTAATCAAGATGGGTCGACTGGCTCGATTCCGCGCTTCGATTTGTTTGGGAGGATTACACCCGCTGAAACGGAAACGGGGGCTTTGTGGATTTTGGCTATTCTCGGCAAGCCGGGCGAGACGAAGAGTGGGGCAGCTTGTTCTTTTCGCACACAATCGATGGGCGGGAGAACCCCCGCTCCCCTCGATTGTGAATTCCGGAGGATGTCGCCATGGACAGGTCGTTCCGCAAGATGTCGACTTGGGTCGCACTAGTCGCCTTAGTAGTGGGGGGCCGGGCGGTCGAGGCACAAACTCCACCGATGGTGGCCCCGCTCGACCTCACGACCGCCGACGCCGTCGTGCCGATGCTGACGCTGCCGGGAATCACGCCCGCCAGTTGTACCACCTGCGCCCCGACGGCCCCGATGCCGGTGGCCAGCAGCGGTATCTTTTTGCCCCGTCACACCGGTGGCGGATCGTGTACCACCGGCTGCACCGATACCCTCTGCGGGAGTTCGGGCTGCGGGGAAGGCGGTTGCGTCTCGGGCCGGGCGGCCTGCGTCACGAGCGAAGGCACCGGCCCGGCCGGCCGGCTCTTCGGCGCGTTCCACAATGCCATGTGTTGCCCCGACCCGTGCTACGAGCCGCGCTGGACCACTGTGGCCAACTCCGCCCTCTTCGCTGATTCGGCTCGCCCCACGACGATGACCCGCCTCCGCTGGGATCGCGGCCTCCGGATGACGACCCCGGATCGCGGCGAATACTTCTGGGCCAAATCGCCCGGACGCGGTCGGCCCGTCGCCGAAACGAGCTTGAATTACGACGAACTCAGCTTCTACCAAGAAGTCGGCGGCGACAAGTTCTCGTTCTCGATCCAAACGCCTTACCGCAGCATGAACGGCCAGCAAAACGGCGGCAGCGGCGGCTTCGGGGATCTCGTCCTCGGGACGAAGTCGCTGTTCCTCGACAGCGAACTCTTGGCCATGGCGTTCCAATTCAGAACCAGCATCCCGACCGCCAATGCCGGCAACGGGACCGGCGTCGGGCACGTCTCGGTCGAACCGTCGATCCTGACGACGGTGAAATTGCACACCGATGCATACTGGCAATCGCAAATCGCGTTCACGATCCCCATCGCGGGGACGGCCGGAACCGCCGGCACAGTGCTGCACTACCACAACAGCTTGAACGCCGTGCTCTTCCGGCCGGTCGCCGATACCGTGGTCGTCGGGATGTTCGAAACCAACGGCTACACCTTCACCTCGGGCGGCTTCACCGACCCCGCCACGGGCGCCACGGTGGGGACCTCGGGCACGACGTACTTCAGCGTCGGGCCGGGCCTCCGCTTCGGCTTCTGCGACAAAATCGACGTCGGCTTCGGCGTCCAATTCAACGTGACCTCCGGCCGCTTCGCCGAACAGCTTTACCGAACCGAACTCCGCTGGCGGTTTTAATCGCGTTGATCCGGACACCGCAGCCATCACCGTGGCGACACGTTTCCCAACGTGTCGGATTCGATTCAGCATGGTCCGACACGTTCAAAACGTGCCGCCACAAAAGACCCCTACCCGGACACTGCAGCCATCACCGTGGCGACACGTTTCCCAACGTGTCGGATTCGATTCAGCATGGTCCGAACCGTTAAAAACGTGCGACCACAAAAACCGGTCTACAACACTGGCCTTGAAATCCGTCACATCCAGCCCAGCATTCGCAGGATCACCACGGCGACCAGACCCAGCAGCAGCGGCCCCGCGACGCGCTTGACGAGCGCCAGCGGGGTTTCGCCCGTGAGGCCCGCGCACATGAGCGTCACGGCCGCGACCGGGGACATCGTGCGGCCGACGGCGGAACCGACCGAGACCATCGCCCCGATGGCGTTCGGGTCTTGGTTCAGCGCCTCCGAAGGGCCGACGAAAAACCCGAACAGACTTTGGGTGCTCGCCATGCCCGAGCCGCTGACCCACGCGAATCCCCATGGCACCGCCGCAGTCAATGGGTGCAGCCAACCGGGGTTCCCCGCGATGAATTCCCCGAGCGCGGCGGCCAAACCGACGACGCGGATCCCCTCGCCGAAGCACGTCGCGATCACGATCAAACTGACGATGTTGGCAAAGCCGTAGCCCGCCCCGTCGAAGAAAGCCTTCATGCAACCTTGGGCCCGTCGCGGGGCAGCGAGCGCCGCGACCGCTACGCCGACGAGCATCGCCAAGCCGATCTGCCGGCTGCGCAACAGTTTCTCCGGGTGCGGCACATCGGCGGACCCGATCGCCAGCCAATGATCCGGGATGTGGAACAGTTCGAAGGGCGGACCCGAAAGCAGCAAAAGCGCCAGCGGCACCAATGGCACGGCGGCCCGGACGAGATTCGCGGGTTCCGAATTCGCTTCGGGCGCGGGTACGGCGGAGGCCGTCTTGCGTTCCAGCCAGATCGTTTGGATCCAAAAGGCGACCGCCGCGATGGCGAGCAGCGGGAAGACCAATTGCGGGATGTATTGGTGCGTCAACACTTGCGTGTCGGTGCCGGTGAATTTCTTCACGCTCAGCAACTCCGGGGCACCGGGGTTCAAAAGCTCCCCGCCGATGGACGTGCCGAGCAGCAAGGTCGAACCGATCGTCCGTTTGGAATAGCCCGCCGCGAGCATCAAAGGCACCACGACGGTCCCCAAGCAGACGGCGGTGCTCGTCTGGCTGATCAACGGCACATTGACGACGAACCCGACCAGCACGACACCCGGCACCAGCAGTCCGCGCACCCGGCGGATCGGGATTAACAGAAGCCGGACGAGGGCGATGTCGCTGCCGGTGTGCTTCAAAACGTAGGCGAAGCCCATCGCCGAGCAGATCGGCACGACGAACTTCTCCGAACTGAACGTGTCGAAGAAGGCCCGCCCGATGGCCGGGAGGTCCCCGGCGAGCGCCCCCAACAGAAGCGCGGCAAGTCCGAGCGTCAACCGGACATCGATGCCGCGCGTCGATGCGACGATGGCCGCAAGGACGATGGCGACCGCGAGCAACAAGACCAGCGTCATCGTGGCACCGCATTTGGAAAGAGAAAGCGGTTGCACCCGACGCGCCGGTTGCGCCGAGGATGGCATTTTCGCCGGAAGCATCCGCGACTTTCCGACCGCTCGACCTCAAGTTTCCGGCACCCCCACGCCGGCGTGCGGCAAGCTATCAAGGAACACTTTGGGGGAGATCCGATGGCGAACGATTCGAAACTCGGGATGCTGGCCGGCTTGGCTGCGGTCCTCATGATCGCCGTGGTGTATTACCAGAAATTGCCGACGAGTGCGAACGCCACGTCTGTACCTGGCGCGAAATCGAAGATGACCCCGCGCCCGGCCTCGGTCGATCCGATCCTGTTCCCCGAGAAGCCCGCCCCGCAGAAAGACGTTCTCCTCCGCTCCGGCGGAGAGGAATAATGCCCAAGCCCTTGATCCTCGCCAGCGGGTCGCTCGGCCGCCGGGAGTTGATGAAACTCCACGGTTACACCTTCGAGGTGCGGCCGTCGAATGTCCCCGAGCCGACCGAGGCCCGTTTGGGCAACTGCGAGCATTACGTCGCCGAACTCGCGTGGCTCAAGTCGCAGGCCATCGCTCCGACCGTGGACGACGGCATCATCATCGCGGCCGATACCGTCGGCTGGCATTACGGCCAGGTCGTGGGCAAACCGGACGATGCCGATCACGCCCGCCGCATCATCCGGGCACTCGCGGGGACGACGCACGACCTCTGGACCGGCGTCTGCCTTTGGGTTCGCCCCGGCGATTGGCAATTCTGCTGGCAGGAACTCAGCAGGGTCTCAATGAAAGATTTGACGGACGCGGAGATTGAAACGTATATCGCCACTCGGAAGTGGGAAGGGTGCAGCGGGGCCTACGCCATCGAGTTCCCGCACGACCCGATCATGACCGTCGTTCAAGGGAGCACGAGCAACGTCATCGGCCTGCCGATGGAATCGCTCGGCCGGGCGCTCACGTTTCTCGAAGGGCTGCGCTGAGGATTTGCACTTTCGCCGCGACGTTCGCCAAGACCAACTCGCGCTCGGCCGGGGTCGTGGCTTTCTCCAGTTCCTTCACCAAGGCGCTGCCGACGATGACCCCGTCGCAATGGTCGCGCAGCATTTTCACCTGCTCCGGTCGGCTGACACCGAAGCCGACGCACAGCGGCAAGTCGGTCGCGTTCCGCAACCGCGCCAGCAAGTCTTCGATCTCCGGCGATATGGCGGCGCGCTCACCGGTAATGCCGACCAAACTGACGACGTAGACGAAGCCGCTGCACGCCTTCACCACGGTGTCGATGCGGTGGGCCGCCGTCGTCGGCGACACCAGCAAGATCAACTTGAAGTCGACTTCGCGGCAATGCTTCGCCAA
>JANXTU010000590.1 GCA_025352235.1 Fimbriiglobus sp. | reverse complement strand
CGAGGAGATCAAGCAAATCATCCGTTTCCGTGAAGATCATGGCAGTTTCTCCAAAACAGTCGGATAGTGCCCCACCGGATACTTCAGTGTGCCGGTGACCTCGGCGGGGATCAACTGACCCGGACAGAATTTGGCCGCCCGCGTCGCTCTTGTCACGCCATCATAAATCACCAGCTCCCCGTCGCTGCCGCGGTACAAGAATATGGCAGGCATCCCCACAGTTGATCGTCCGTGTCGGCTGAGCTGGCGTTGTAGTTTTCCGGGGTCGGCTCCGGCCTGTCGCGAAGTCGGTAAGCGTAAGTGGCGAGGATCGACATCTAAAAGCTCACGTTGGTTCATACGACATTACCCGTATCTCGCCGACGGTACAAGAACTACAGAACTACTTCTTCGGAACCTCCGTCACGGTGATCGTCAGTGGCGGGGTCGTCATCACCACATCCTTGCCGTTGACCTTCGCCGTGCCTTTGAATTGGACCGCCGTGGCTCCGGCCGGGACGGTGGCGGGGATGCTCAATTCGACGATTGCTTCCAATTCTGCTTTCTTGATCGGCACCAACTTTGGCACCGCCATCGCCGGGACGGTGACCGCCGCGATCGCGATCTCCTCGGTGAATTTGTCGCCGCGCTTCGCGACGATCTTCCCCTTCAGCACGCCGCCTTTGACGACCGTGACCGCGTCCAATTTCAGTTCCAATGCGAACGGCGGCTCCGGCACGATGGCTACCGCGACCTGCGTCGTCATTTCTTGCGGAGGGGTCGGTATCCCGCCGAGCGCGGCTTTGGCGAGGTCGATCGAGGCGAGCACCTTCACCACCGGCTTGCCGTCGATCATCGCCTTCGCTTCGATGCGACCGACGTAGGCCCCGAGTTTACTCCCCGCCTTCGCAGTGATGTTCAAGAATAGCGGCGCTTCGGGCTTGGGATTGGCGGCGGGTGGAATCGACACGGTGCCGGTCACGCCGTCGACGCCGACGAACGTGAGATCCACCGCCGCGGCGAAGCCGTTCGCGCGGACGATCCCGGCGATCGGAATTTTGCCGCCGACCCCGAGGGGCACTTCGGTGCGATCCAACCCGAGGATCACCGTGAATTCGGGTAACACCGCTTGCACCGAGAGGTGATAGACCTCGTTCGGGCCATGCGTGTAGTTCGTCTGTTCGCAGGCGATGAAGAATTCCCCGTCGGCGGCGGGGGTGTATTCCAGTCTTACGCCGGCCAGTTGCGGATTCGATTTCGCCAGTTCCGCGCCCTTGGCGTCGAGGACGCGGAGGAAGACTTCCGTCGGGGCGTTCAGCTCGTAGGTCAGCACGCTCAACAGCAACTTCTGCCCTTTCTTGCCGGCGACTTTGAAGAAATCGACATCGCTCTTCTCCGCGAACTTGGCCGAGATCCCCCCCGGCACTGGCAGCGCATTCGCCTTGGCGATCTCGTTGTTCGGCTCGACTTCGACCGACTCCGGGTAGTCGTGGACCATCACCGGCACTGGCCAGCCGGACGATCCGCCCGCGCGGACGGGGGCAACGTTCACGACTTCGATCCCGGCGCCGGCCGTGACGGACACCGGCTTGACACCGTCCAGCCCCATCCCGGCGAAACCGACGTCGGTCTTCTTGCCGCGCTCGACGGCCAGCGGGAAGGCCGCGGTCGCCCCGGCGAAGTTTCCGATCCGCAAGCGGTAGGTGAAATCGGCGCCGCCGCGGTAAGTCGTATCGCGGATTTCGACGACGATTTCGCCATCGGTGACGGGGGTGTACTGAACGCGCGCATCGGTCTGCAAACCGGGCGTGTCGTCGGCGTAGAGGCCGGGGATTTCTTGGCCTTTGGCGTCGGACAAGATGATCACGGGATCGATGGCCGACCCGAGCCGCCGCCCGACGGCTTCGATGGTGATGGGTTGCCCCGCCTTCACCGGCACGCGGAAATAGTCGGCCGCTTCGACGGTGGCAGTACCGAGGATCACGCAGGGCGCGGCGACGACCTGCGCCGTCTCCTTCTTGTTATTGCCGGGCTTCTCCTCCACCTCGGGCAGATCGTCGACGACGAACGGCCGGAGGTTCGAGACTCCGATTTTGGTGGCCACGCGGAAAGTGTGGAATCCGACGGCAGCGTCGGCGGGGACGACGAACTTCACCTTCAATTTGGCCGCATCTTTTTGTTCGGCGGCGATGGTCGTTTGGCACGGGAACGACGTCCAAACCGACGTGGCGTCGAGCAGATTCGTCCCCGTCAGCGTCAATTCGACGGTGCTCCCGGGTTTCGCGCCGAGTGTCGCCGGGGTCGTGAGCGTCGGGAACGTCGGCGGGACGACCGGCGCCTTCTGTTGCGCCTGCAAAGGTCGCGTGCCCGTGGAGAGAGAGGCGACAACGAAGCCAGCCAAGAGAAAGAGCCCGAAGCAGTGGAAAGAACGCGTCATCGGCGGCATCTCGGACGGGAGTTCGGCGGGATCGATACTTTACTTCGCGATCAGTGCCACGTCACCGGTATTTTTGCCCGGTGTCACTTTGATCGCGATCCCGGCCGTGCCTACGGTGCGGTAATGTTCGGGCACGCCCGCCCCCGTGACGATGGCCGCGTAGTCGCCCGGCGGCAGCGGATCGGCGAAGGTGTATCCCCCCTCGAAATTCGTCGAGGTCGTGAATGCCCGCTTTCCCGACGACACCGTGATGGTGGCGTCGGCGAGCTTCTTACCGTCGAGTGTAATCGTCCCGGAAAGCCCCGTCGCCACCGATTCCGCGAGCAGTTCCGGTTTCTGCAAATCGGCCCAGATCTTCTCGACGAGCTCGTGCATCTTGAACGCTTGCAGTTTCAAACCTTCGGCTTTTTCGACTTCCGCGATCCCGGCAGCGATCGATTTTTGAATCGACGGGCGGTGCTTGAGGAACGGCTTCACGGTCAGCAGGGCAGTCCCGTAAATCTTCAAACAGCCGGACGGTTCGCCGGCGTTGTACAACTCGGCCCCTTTGTTGTGCATCTCTTTCAAAACATCGATGGCGATCCGGTCGAGCTCACCCTCGGCCACGGACTTCGCACCCGGCTGTTGAGCCGATGCCGATGCGAGGAAGACGAGCGTCAAAAGGGGAACGAATCGGAGTTTCACTGGGGGACTCCAGCGGGGTCGGTTAGCTTGGAGGTCTTATCTTACCGTGTCTGAGACGGGGTTGGAACACATCGCAGCGATTGGGTGTGCCAACCATTCTTGGAGCTTGTCAGCGCTGGCGGTGGTCGGAGGTGATACTTGGCGTGACGCCGTTGCGCATCGAAAAACCACCCGGAAAAATGCTTCCAACCAAGTGTGGGACACCCCACTTTGGAACAATTTAAAAGAATTGGAAGAATCGGAGCCGGAATAGTCCGTGTGGCCGATCCTCAAGTGCAGCAATGACTTGCGTCATCAAATCTGAAAGAATCCCCGAGCCGACGCAAGGGGGGTGTTGGAACAATCGCTTTTGGACGAATACCGGCACGCCCGCCGAACGGAAGCCCGGGCACGTGAGCGACACGCTCGGGCGGACTGCTTGAAGCGACTGTTCGCCCACCGGTGGCTCCTGTTGCGTCGGCGAGTGGTCAATGCCACGCTCAAGAAACGCTTCCGTTGGTCACTCCACGAACGTGTCGCCACCGGCACGAGTTGCCAGCGGGATCAAGACAGCCCGACCTCGGTAACTCAGGAAGCGAGCGCTGCCATCGCAAAAGAGGAAGTTGGCACCGCCGGGATGGTACGACCAGAAATGCCCTTCCGCACAGGCGTTATCCCGGTTGTCGTTCCGATAATAGAGATAATCGGTGCAGTATGGGTATGATCCCATGAAAAGGGCGTCTTTTTCACCCTGGGTACTTTTCGGCTCGCCTTCTTCAATACCGAGATTCACGTTCGTAAACAATGGCTGCAACCAGCTGCCGTACATGGAATATTTGTTGGCGGGCCGTTCGCCGGCCAACAAGGTGTTAGAGAGGCCGTCGGTGATTTCGGATTTGCG
>JANXTU010000553.1 GCA_025352235.1 Fimbriiglobus sp. | reverse complement strand
GGCATGGCCGCCGCGGCCGTCGTCACGGGTAATACGGTGATTCTGAAACCGGCGGAGCAAGCGGGTGTCGTTGGCGCCAAACTGATGGAGTGCTTCCAGCAAGCGGGCCTCCCGGCCGGCGTCGTCAACTTCGTCCCCGGCGTCGGTGAAGAAATCGGGCCGGTGTTGGTGAACCATCCCGACGTGGCGCTGATCGCCTTCACCGGTTCGTTGAAAGTCGCGCTCCAAATCAACGAGCAAGCGTCGCACACCGCCGGCGGGCAGAACTTCGTCAAGAAGGTGATCGCCGAGATGGGCGGCAAGAACGCGGTGATCGTCGATTCCGACGCCGACCTCGACGAAGCGGTGCGCGGCGTCGTCGATTCCGCCTTCGGTTACGGCGGGCAAAAGTGCAGCGCCGGCTCGCGGGCCATTGTCGTCGCGGGCATTTACGACTTGTTCTTGAAGCGCGTCGTCGAAGCGACCAAGAGCTTGACGGTGAGCGCGGCCGAGTCGCCCGGCTGCTCCCTCGGCCCCGTCATCGACGCCGAGTCACGGGATCGCATCCGCAAGTTCGTCGAACTCGGCAAAACGCAGGCGACGCTCGTCTACCAGTTCGACCTCGGCACCCTCGCCGACGAAGGTTTCTTCGTCGGCCCGACGATCTTCGCCGACGTGCCCGAAAGCGCCACCATCGCCCAAGAGGAGATCTTCGGGCCGGTGCTCTCGGTGATCAAAGCGAAGGATTTGGACGACGCGCTGCGGATCGCCAACGGCACCAAGTACGCCCTCACGGGCGCCGTTTTCAGCCGGAGTCCGGAGAACATCGCCAAGGTGAAGCGTAAGTTCCGCGTCGGCAACTTGTACGTGAACCGCAAATGCACCGGGGCCTTGGTCCACCGCCAACCCTTCGGCGGCTTCAAGCTCAGCGGCATCGGCAGCAAAGCCGGCGGTCCGGATTACCTGCTGCAGTTCGTGGTCCCACGGACGATCACGGAGAATACGCTGCGGCGGGGATTCGCTCCGGAGAGCGCGGCGGTGGGGGAGTAATTACTTCTTGAACGCTTCTTGTACGGGACTTACACCCGGCCTTCTCCAGTGCGGCTGCGTAGCGACCGGGAACTCTGGCAGCACCCGGTCCTCGCCAACGGCAAGCGGACCCTGCGCGATCAGGACAAGGAGACTTGCTTCGACATGAAAGCACCCGCCGACAAGCCGGTGTCATTTGTCGCGGCGGAACTCGACGAGCAGGCGGCCGCTCTTGGCCGGGGCCTTGAAATCGTCCGGTATCCCGGTGTTGGTCGCCCCGCCCAAGCTGAGGCAGACGGTGAGCTTGTCTCCGGCGACTTTCAGCAGGCCTGACGTACTGTAGCCCAACTCTTCGCCGAGTTCCTTCTCGGGATCGAAGAACAGCAACGTGTGGACGCCCTTGTCGGACCGGACGTGCATGCCGAAGTTCACATCGCCAACCCCGTCCGTGAGGTGGAAGCGGTTGTCCTTGAGTTCCAGCTTCAGCGGGGCCTTCGGGTCGAGCGGCCGCTCCTGGCCGTCATCGTGGATGTGAGTAGCGACCCAGCGCCCTTCGATGGACGGCCACAGGCTTTGGAGCGGTGTTCGGAGATAGAGCGTGCGGGTGGAATAGTCGATCACCGCGGACAAGATTTCCAAGTCCCAATGGCCCAGAAGCCCGTCGATCGGCTTCAACTTGAGGTGCTGGACGATCGCCGCATTGATGGCGGTGAAATCGAACGCGGCGGCATCAAGCGCGTTGATGGTGGTGCGGGTGTCGAAGTCGCCGATCCGCAGTCCCCGCAAAGAGATTCCGACGCCCTCGACGACACCCCCGAAGCCGGTCGCGGTGACATCGTTTTGGGGCTTCAGGCCGAGCTTCTGCACGAAGCCCTTGTCCAGTGCGGATATCTCGGCCCCCGTGTCGAGGACCAATCGCAATTTCTCGGTTCCGCACTTGCACTCGACGATGAAACCCTTGTCCCCCACCTCAACGAGCGGGACGGCGGTGTATCCCTTCTTGATCAGCGCGGCCCGCAGGGGATCGGCGACCGCGACCGGCTGTTCGACATCCTTTTCGCGGCGGAACTCCAAGAGGAGGTGGCCGCTCCCGGCTGCGGTCTTGAAGTCGTCCGGGAACTCCGCGCCTTTTTTTGCCTTGGTCAGATCGAGACAGAGGCAGATGGTGAGCTTGCCGTCCGACACCTTCATCCGCCCGCCGGCCTTGTACACCAACTCCTTGGCGAGTTCCTGTTCGGGATCGAAGAACATCAGTGTGGAATGGTCTTTGCCCGGTTGGACGTGCATCCCGAATCCGTATTGGTTCGCCCCGTCGGTGAGGTGGAAGCGATTGTTCTTAAACTCCAACTTGGGCGGGGCCTTCGGATCGATCTTCCGCTCGCGGCCTTCTTCCCGACCGCCGGTGGCGACCCACGTTCCGGCGATCTCGGGCCACAGGCCGTCGAGCGGCGTGCGGAGGTAGAGAGTTCGAGCCGAGTAGTCGATGACGGCAGAGTTGATCCTCAACGCCCCGTTGCCCAGCGCCCCTTGAACCTGCTGAACTTTGCGGTCGACATTCACCTTGGAATAATCGACGGATCGAAGGCCGAGCGAGTTGGCCACGGTTCTGGTATCGAAGTCGCCGATGGACATTCCTCGGAGGGAGATTTCGTAGCTCTTGTGGGTACCTCCGATGGCCACGGACTCGATCTTGTCGCCCTGTTTCAGGCCGAGTTTCTTAACCAAGGCCGCGTCCAACAAAGAACTGTCCGCACCGGTGTCGAGATGCAAGCGGAATACCTCTGTTCCGATCTTGCAGTCGATGTTGAATCGCGGCCGATCTGTATCTTTCAACAGCGGGACGGCGGTGTAACCCTTCTTTTGTAAAATGCCCCGCAGCGGGTCGGCGGCCGGCCGTTCGGGCAACGTGGGCTTCTGTTGACCACTCGCAGGAACAGCCGCGAGAAGGGTCAAGACCAAGAGTGAGGTGATGTGCATCCATGCGCGATTCATAATGCGTCCAACCTTCAGTTGAAAGCCGCCGGGTTCTCCGACAACTCTCAGATGGTAATTGCCACGACCGCGCCGTGCAAGCACTTTCCGCAATGGGGATGCTTCAATGCTTACCTCCTCCGGGATTGGCTCTTTCCAAACGAAAACGGGTTCGAAGCCGGGCCACCCCGTACTTCGAACCCGTCGTTCGCAATTCTCAATCCGCAATCGTCAGACGGCGTTGCCGGCTTTGTCCAAGCGGACCACCACGGAGCGGCCGCGGAAGCGGACGCCCTGTAGCGAGGTGATGACGTGTTCGGCGAGTTCGCCGGGGACTTCGACCAACGAGAACCGGTCGGCCACGTCGATGT
>JANXTU010000549.1 GCA_025352235.1 Fimbriiglobus sp. | reverse complement strand
TTGCACACGCGGCGGACCGATTCCACGGCTTTGATGATGTACTCGTTGACGGTATCGACGTGGCGGTCGTCGCTGCCCCAGCCGCAGGCGAGGTGCCCGTCTTCGCGGACGCCCATGAGTTCCGGCCCGCGGAGGCTGAGGGCCACGAAGTTGCGCCGGCTCATCCGGGGGACGAGGTCGAGCACTTGGTCTTCGTTGCCACCGTGCGCGTGGAACATCACCAAAAGCGGGTAGGCGTAGCGCGGCTCGTAGCACTCGGGCAAGAACGTGCGGAACATCGGTGCCGACTCGAGGGCGAGTGGCGGCACGGCGGCGTCGAATCCTTCCGCCGGGCGGTCGAGCCGCCATTTCGATCCAGTCGAAGCCATGGTCGTCCTGTCGGGCTGGTTGTTGGATTCCCGCGAAATCGCGACGGTGAGGGCCGGGGCGAATCCGGGACGCGGCACAAGGGCACGGGGCGAACGCTCAAACTCTATGTCGCGCTTGCGATTCGGTCAACGCGGGCCTGCCTTCCACTCCAGTAAAAAAGGTGATTTTTTCGAGCTTTCTACCGGGTTGAGGCGCCTGTGCCGACTGTACGGGACTGGCGAAGCTGGGCGAGGTGGGGTTGGTTTGCCGAATATGCCGCTTTTGCAGTCGCCGGCGATGGCGCCACCGGTGCAATCGCGCCAATCGCGCCCCGAATCGATATCGCGCAGTTCGGCAATTTAGCGAACTCAACAAGGCCTAGTAAATCGTTCCGTCGGTATCGCGCCTAGGGCGCATGAGGGAATGCGCGAAGAATCCGACGGGACGATTTCCGGTTGTAGCGATTGTGCCGGTCAGCGAACGGAATCGCGTTGAATCAGGTAGTTCAACACCAAAGCCACGCCCTGCTCGATGGTCTGCGTCGCGGCGTCCCAAGTGAGTTCCGGTGTCGAGGGGGCTTCGTAAGGGTCGTCGACGCCCGTGAAGCCCATCCCCTTGCCGGCGGCGACGGCGTCGCGGGCTTGCTTGTAAAGCCCTTTCGGGTCGCGTTGCTCGCAGGTCTCGATCGGCGTGTTCACGTAGATTTCGACGAACGGGATCGCGCCGGTTTTGTTCGCTTCGTGGATCTTGCGGGCCGCGTCGCGGTCTTTGCGGTACGGGCTGATGAAGCTCGTGAGCGCGAACAGCCCGGCGTCGGCGAAGAGCCGGGAGACCTCCCCGATGCGGCGGATGTTCTCCTCCCGGTCTTCGGGGCTGAACCCCAATCCGAAGCGCTTGGCGGAGGCTTCGGCCGAGCCGCGCGTGTCCATCAGAATCTTCGGTCCGGCGTTCAAACCGAAGCGGATGTTGTCGCCGTCCAAAACGTAGGCTGCGTTCCCGCGGGCGATCAACACCTGCTCGAGGGCGACGGCGAGCGTCGATTTCCCC
Source organism: Fimbriiglobus sp. (assembly GCA_025352235.1). GTDB lineage: Bacteria > Planctomycetota > Planctomycetia > Gemmatales > Gemmataceae > JALHQU01. The sequence goes on along the minus strand of JANXTU010000549.1, from coordinate 16,041 downwards.
GAGCCGGACAAGCCAGTGAACCAGAGGGTCGCTCCGGTTTGTTTGAGCAGAGCGCGGCGCTCGTCGGGGGTCACGGTGCCGGCGTGGTAGAAGACTTGGGTCGGTTGGATCGCGGCCATGGAAACCTTCTGGAAAAAGAACTCGGGCAGGTTCAAGAGTATGGTGGAAGTCGCGGCGCGGTCAGCCCGGTTCCCGGCGAAGTCACCGCCGGACGGGAGAAACTTTTCCGACTGCAACCGTTAGTTCGACCGTGCCGGTTAGGGCACGCGGAACGGTAGCGATCGCGAGACATCGCGCCCCGTGTTTGAATCGCGCACTTTGAAGTGAACGCTGTAATTCCCCGGCGTCAACGGGGCGTTGAAGACCAACTGCAGGTAGTAGTCGCGCAGCGGACTCAGGCTGAAATCCATTTTCGGATCGATCTGCTGCAGCCGCTCGTCTTTCGATTCTTTCGACTTCCCGATCAAGATCAACGGACGGTCGTTTCCATCGCGGATTTGCCATGTGCAGAGGAGCTTCGTGAGGTAGCCGTCGACGCCGTTCTGGTTGGTCGGCTCGCTCGTCACGTTGCCGATCTCGAAATAGATGATGTTCGTCGTCCCGGGCCGGAGCACGGCGTTTTGCGCCAGCGGATCGTACCGGCCGAAGTTAGTTACCGACCGGCAGAAGACTGCTTTGTCGATGGTCAAGGGCGCCCGCTTGTTCAACAGATTCGCCGCCGCCGCGAAGGGCCCGGCGATCGCCGCCAGTTCTTTCGGATCGGCCGAGACCGGATTGACCTTCGATGCTTTCACGAGCGCCGGCATCAGTTGCATCAGCAGGTCTTGATTCGGTTTGTCGAAGCCGGACAGCAGCGGCAGCGCCCCGTCCGCTCGGCCTTCGAGATGGGCTTTCAGAACCGCTACGAGTGGGTCGTCCGGGTTCGGCGTTCTCTCCGCGGGGGAGATCCCGATCGGCGGCAAATCCGCGGGTTCCGAGAGCGTCTTCGATTCGGAGAGGACCGGAATTTTCTCGAGGGTCGTCGGATCGATAAGACCGGGATTCCGCTGGACGGACGTGCCCGGTCGCCGCGCGATGGCGAAGCCGCCTGGAGCCGGGGCGACGGCCTCCGACCTTGGCCGGGCCGTCTCGCGGGCATCGGAACCCGAGCCGATCGACAGGGCGCAGGCCGGCAGAAACGGCAGGGCAATGGCCAGCGGTAGAGCGCGAACGCGGCGAAGCGGCGTCATCCCAATCCTCGGCGACGGGCGGATCATGTCCACCGCCCGGGTCGACGTATACCAGACCGGCTAGCGCCGTCAACCGGAAGGGGCACGCCCGTCTGTTTCCACTTCGTACCAGATATTTCGAGTCGAATTTGAGGATCCGGCCGGCTTTCCGCTTGACTGGGCTGGCCACAACCCCGAAAAGTGTTAATGGTTTGTGAAGATGTGCCGGTTGCGTGGTGTAGAATTCGTCGTGTCTCGGTTCCGTCTTCATTTCGTGCCGAGGTCGGATTGTGCCCGATCCGCTGTTTCACAGCATGCATTTGGAAGGCCAGCCACGGTTGGCCGAATTCCGGGCTGCGCGCGAACGGATGGAGAACGGTTGTGGCCAACTGACCCTCGGCGGCGATTTGGGATGGCTCGCGGAAGGGGACTCAGGCCGGGGCGAAACCCGCGCTCTAGAAAATCCGCTCGACCGCAGTTTTTGGGTCCAAGACGGCGAACATCTTCATCCCCTCTCCGCCGGTGTGAACAGCGTCGGGCGTCTGCCGGACAACAGAGTGGTCATCCGCGATGAATGCGTCTCCCGTCGCCATTGTGCCATCGTCGTCCACCGCGACGGGTCCTGCGAGCTCCACGACATCGCCTCGAAGAACGGCACCGTCCTGAACGGGGCCAAAATCCACGGCCCGACCAAACTCCGTCCGGGCGACAAAATCACACTCTGCGCGAAACTGCTCGTCTTCCTCATCCGCGACGACAAGAAATAAATCGGCTCACGCCCGCTGAGCGGTGACCCAGAGCATGTAGGCGACGCGGTCCCGCAGGACGGCGCGCTTCTGGAATTGCTTCGCGTGGCGGTCCCGCCACGCGTAATAGATGCCGGCGATGGCGAGGACGGCGAGGTTGCAGGCGATCATCTGAACCATGTCGGGTTTCTCCGAGTCGATCCTACGCCGGGAGAGAGCCCCGGCGTCACCGAAGCGACACGAGAATCTAGGGCACGCCCGCTGGCTCCGCAAATTGTTCGGAGATATCGGTGGAATACGCTCGGAAAAAGCCGACACTGAGAGTAATCCGGCGATAGGATCGTTGCCGGAAGGGAGCGCATTCGGGCGCCGGAGTGAATCGGGGTCCCCCTTTCTTTTTCTCGGCGATCTTTTCCTTGAGCTTCGCGAAGTCGTTGGCGACGGTGCAAGTGATGAAAGAAACCGAGGCTTGGAGCAACTGGCGACGCAAGGCAAACTCCGTGGCGATAGGGTGAGAATGGGTAACACCGCGCAGCAGTTCGCATTACGGTTGCGACGACGGAAATCCAATCCCGGCGCATTTTTCCGCCAGAACGCCTTGACGGGGGTGCGGCAATCCTTATCTTCAAGGGTTCCCGAATGGGTCGGGTTGTGAGTCGCATGATGTTTCTGGGCCGGGAGGCTGCTTGTGGCTGCTGCGAACGAACGAATCCGAATCCGCATGGAAGGTTACGATCACGAAGTGCTCGACCGCACCGCGGCCGAGATCGTGGACACCGCCCAGCGGACGGGTGCCGAAGTTCACGGACCGATCCCGTTGCCGACCCGGATCGAACGCTACACGGTGCTGCGGTCGCCCCACATCGACCGGAAGAGCCGCGAACAGTTCGAGATTCGTACGCACAAGCGGTTGATCGACATCCTGCAGCCGACCGGCAAGACGATCGAGGCCCTGAACAAGGGTCTCAGCCTGCCGCCGGGGATCGACATCAAGATCCGCGTGATGGGCAGCTCGAAGGGTTAGCCAAAGTGTCGCCTGCCTGAGTGGGGCATTTGATCGTCCGGTCCGTATTGTGAATTTGTACCAGAACTGCAGGGCTTCGGGTCCGCCGAATCAGAGCTTGAGAACCCTCCACGGATTCCTCGCCCCGGCAAATGTGACCCGCTCACCGCAAGGTGACCGGCCCTGACCGCTGGAAACTTGGCCGGCTCGTGCCGGTTCCCCAAGTAGATCCCAGACGGGCAATGATGTAACTGCGGCGCCGAGAACCGGCCCGTGGGAACTGCGAGGTATTGCGATGGCCGAAACGACAGCCATGCCCACGAATGCCTTCATTCGTGAACTGACCGCTACGATCAGCATCCCCGTGGTCAACAAGGCCGGGGAGATCGTCGGGTCGGTCGAAGTCGATCCGGCGGAGTTCGGCGGCAAGATCAGCCGACATCTGCTGCACGAAGCGGTGTTGATGTTCCGGGCCAACCAGCGGGCCGGTACTCACCACACGCTCCGCCGCGGACAAGTGGCCGGTAGTACGAAGAAGATCTTCAAGCAAAAAGGCACGGGCAACGCCCGCGCCGGTACGAAGCGAACGAACAAACGCGTCGGCGGTGGTACGGCCAAAGGGCCGAAGCCCCGCGACTACGAATACCACCTGCCGAAGAAGGCTGTCCGGGCCGCGACCCGCATGGCGATCCTCAGCAAGTTCGCCGACGGCGAAGCGTACATCGTCGAAGATTTGACGATGGCCTCGCCGAAGACGAAAGATATGGCCACGGTGCTGAAGGCGATCAAAGTCGGTAAGAAAGTCGTGAAGACGATGACCGACGGTGTCGAGCAGAACGTCGAAAAAGACGTGTCGCTCTTCGACACCACGGTGCTCATCGGCACGGAAACGAACGATACGAACGTGTACAAGTCGGGCCGGAATATCGAGGGCGTGAAAGTGATGCCCGCCGCCGAGTTCAACGCCTACACGGTGTTGAAACAGAAGCGGTTGCTGCTGACCCGCGGGGCTCTGCAGTTCTTGCGAGACAAAGGCAAGCCGGTCGAAGCCGCACAGTAAAAGATACAGACACCCGACTCGTGACCGAGTTCGGCTCGCTTAAAGATACTGACTCGCCGTTGAGGATTTTGCGATGGCCACGACGCGACCGAAACCGAAACGCTACCTCCGTCGGAAAGCCGCACGTTTGCCCTGCGTCCATGGAGCGGCCGGCATCGAGCTGCGTCCGCACCAAGTGCTGATCCGCCCGCTCGTGACTGAAAAAGGGACGCACCAGAGCAGCAAGTACAACGCGTACTCGTTCGAAGTGAACCCGTTGGCCAACAAGATCCAGATCGCCGCGGCCGTGGCGGAATTGTTCAACGTCAAAGTCGAGAAGGTGCGGACGCAGACCCGCAAAGGGAAGCACGCCCGCTACCGCCAAGTGATGGGCGTCCAGTCGGATTGGAAGAAGGCGATCGTGACGCTGAGCGAAAACGATAAAATTGACTTCTTTTAATCCGGATTGCGGATTTCGGATTGCGGATTTGAAGAAGTCCGCCGGTGATTCATCAATACATGCGGAGCGAAGAAATCGGGTTCGGGGCGTTGATCTCAACAATCCCAAATCCGAAATCCGAAATCCGAAATTGGGGTATGACGATGGGCGTTCGCAATTACAACCCGACATCCGCCGGCCGCCGAGGCGGTTCGGTCTCGGATTTCGCCGAATGTACGAACCCGAACGTCAACGCGCCGTACAAGCCGTTGCTCGTCCGCCTCAAGAAAAAGGGCGGGCGTAACAACCAGGGTATCACCACGTCGCGCTTTCGCGGCGGCGGTCACAAGCAAATGCTTCGTTTGGTCGACTTCAAACGGAAGATGGACGGAGTTGAAGCGTTGGTCTTGACGGTCGAATACGACCCGAGTCGCTCCGCTCGCGTGGCGCTGATTCAATACGCTGACGAAGTGCAGACGAAAAAATACATTCTCGCGCCGGACGGCTTGAAAGCCGGCGACAAAGTGAACTCCGGCGAGACCGCCGAACCCCGCTTGGGCAACTGTTTGCCGCTGTCGAAGATCCCGCTGGGTCTCACGATTCACAACATCGAGATGACCCCGGGCCGCGGTGGCCAGATCTGCCGATCCGCCGGTTGCTCGGCGACCCTGATGAACCGCGAAAAAGAATGGGCACTTGTGACGATGCCGAGCGGCGAAGTTCGCCGGATTTCGGCGAAGTGCCGGGCGACAATCGGTGCGGTGTCGAATCCGGATCACATGAACATCAGCCTCGGGAAAGCCGGCCGCAAACGGTGGATGGGCCGTAAGCCCCACAACCGCGGCATGGCGATGAACCCGACTGACCACCCACTCGGTGGCGGTGAAGGTCGGGCCAAGGGTGGTGGTCACCCGTGCGGACCGACGGGCGTATCGGCCAAGGGCGGCAAGACGCGCAGCAAGAAGAAACCGTCGAACTCCTCGATCGTCCGCCGCCGGCCGTCGGGTCGGTTCCAGCAACACAACGGATAATCGATTGCGGATGCGGGATTGCGGATTTCGGATTTGAAGAAATGGGATGTCGGTTTGCGATTGCGGATTCTAACCCGCACTCGCATATCCGAAATCCGAAATGGGGGTTTCGCAATGGGTCGGTCGCTAAAAAAAGGCCCGTATGTCGACATGCGGCTCTTTGCCAAAGTCGAAAAACTGGGTAAGAAAGAAGCCTTCAAGACGTGGTCGCGCGATTGCACGATCGTGCCCGAATTCGTGGCCTCCACGTTCCTCGTGCACAACGGCAAGACCTTCGTGAAGGTGTACGTCACGGAAGAAATGGTCGGGCACAAGCTCGGCGAATTTTCGCCGACGCGGACCTTCCGAGGCCACACCGCCGGCAAGGCGAAAGCCTCCGCCGGGGCGAAGTAAAGAAATTCCGAGTTTCAAGCTTCCGAGTTTCAATCCGTTGAAACCTGCGAATTGAAACGGGTGGCTCGGGTATCTTGAAACTCTGAAACTTGAAACTTGAAACTATCATGATTTACGTAGCCAAACACCGCTTCGCCGACGTCGCCCCCCGCAAGATGCGGCCCATCGCACAGATGGTTCGGGGTATGAACATCGACGACGCGATCGAAGCTTTGAAGTTCCTGCCGAACCGCGGTGCCCGGCTCATCGAAGCCGTGGTGAAGAGCGCCGTCGGCAACGCGGAAGACCTCGGCTGTCGCAACCTCGAAGACCTCATCGTGACCGATTGCCGGATCGACGGTGCCCCGATGTTCAAGCGGATTCAACCCCGTGCCCGCGGTACCGCCTTCGGGATCAAACGCCGGCTGGCTCACATTATCGTGGGTCTGACCGACCCGAACGCGGAAGAAGGGTTGCCCGAGATGGCCCCCGCGGCGATGCCGGCACCGGTGCCCACGACGATCGACGCTCCGGCTTTGGGCGCGGCTCCGGCCCCGACCGAAACCCCGTCGACCCCGGCTTAACGAACCAACTACCGGCGGGCGGCCGGGACTCTTGCGAGTCGAACCGCTTGGATGTATCACCCGAGATCGCTGGATAAAGGGCATCGGCTATGGGTCAGAAAGTCCGCCCCACCGGCTTCCGCGTCGGCATCATGACCGACTGGGCCAGTGCGTGGTACGCGAACAAACGCGACTTCTCGGAGTTGCTGATCGAAGACTTCCGGATTCGGAAGTTCATCGCGGCGTACCTCACGAAGACCAAGGATCGCAAAGATCAGCGGCCCGCTATCGCCAAAATCCGCATCGAGCGGACCCGCGAGCGGGTAAGCGTCATGGTCTACAGCAGCCGCGTCGGGGCGATTATCGGCAAGAAGGGCGAGAAGATCGACAAGCTCACGAAGGCCCTCGAGAAACTGACCCGCCGGCACATCGAAGTCAAGACGATCGAAGTGACCCGGCCCGAGATCGACGCCCAGATCATCGCCGAAGATATCGCGGAGCAGTTGGAGAAGCGCTCGAGCTTCCGCCGCACCATGAAGACCGCCATGCAGCGGGCGATGGAAGGCGGGGCCAAAGGGATCAAGCTCCAACTGTCCGGACGGCTCGGCGGAGCGGAAATGGCCCGCTGCGAGAAGAGCATGGAAGGGAGCATCCCGCTTTCGACCCTTCGGGCGAAGGTCGACTACGGCTTCTCCGAAGCGTCGACCGCGCAAGGGAACATCGGGATCAAGTGCTGGGTGAACAACGGCGACTTCGTGACCGGCGAAATCAACGACACGACTGACGCTCAAGCCGGCGGCTTGAAGCGCCCGCAACGCCGTCGCCGCGGATAACAGGCCAGCCGGGTGGCGTAAGCCCCCCGGAAATCGTGCAGAATAACAGAGTCGGAATCCGAGTGGGAGTGCTGCGATGGCTTTGATGCCCAAACGGGTCAAGTTCCGCAAGAATCAGCGTCAAGTGATCCGCGGCAAAGCGGCCAAGGCGAAGTACCACGGCGCGATCAAGGGTAACGCCACCCGCGGCAACTACGTCGCCTACGGCGACTACGGGCTGCAATCCCTCGAAGGGGGTTGGCTCTCGGCCGAGGCCATCGAAGCCGGGCGGATCACGATGACGCGGTTCGTGTCGGGCGAAGGCCGGTACTACATCCGCGTCTTCCCGCACAAGTCGGTGACGTCGATCCCTGCCGAAACCCGGATGGGCAAAGGCAAAGGCGAACCGGAATACTGGGCCGCCGTCGTGAAAGCCGGTACGATCATGTTCGAGATCGGCGGCGTCCCCGAGTCGGCCGCGAAAGACGCCCTGGCTCGCGTGGCGTACAAGATGCCGTTCAAATGCCGGTTCGTGTCCCGCCGACCCAACGTTTAAGTTTCCGAAAGTGGAAGGCCCGATATGAAAGCCAGCGACCTGCGTAACGCCAGCGACGATCAACTCGCGCTGACGTTGACCGAAACGGAAAAGCACTTGTTCCAGCTCCGGTTTCAATCGGCGACCGACCGCCTCGAGACGCCGAGCGAGATCAAGAAGGCCAAGCACGACATCGCCCGCGTCAAGACACTCCAGCGCCAACGGCAGCTGGTGGCGCTCGGCAAAATCGGCGACGCCGACTTGGCCGCGCAGCTGGCGGGCCTGCAAGAGAAAATCGAACTACCCGGCAAACGCCGGTTCAAGCGGGCCATCGTCCGCCTCGAAACGATTCAAACCGAACGAGCGGCCCAAAAGGGGAGCGGTAAGTAATGGCGGACACCAGCGTAGCACCGGCGACCGAAACCCCGGCCTCGAACGGCCGGCTCGTCCTCGGGATCGTCACCAGCGACAAGATGAACAAGACGCGCCGCGTCGAAGTGCAGCGCCTCGTGCGCCATGCCAAGTACGGCAAGTTCATCAAGAAGCGGACCGTCTGCTACACGCACGACGAAACCAACGAATCGCACTTGGGCGATACCGTCGAAATTCAAGAATCGCGGCCTCTGTCCAAGAACAAGCGCTGGACGCTCGTGAAGATTTTGACCAAGGCCCCGAGCCGCACCGTCGCCAACCTCGAAGGCGCCGTCGCCGGCAGCCAGTTGCCGACCGACGCCCCCGTCAGTAAGTAAACAGGCCGGCTGCTGGCCGACCATTAGGATTGTCCCATGATTCAGATGTATTCGTACCTTGATGTGGCCGACAACACGGGCGCCAAAGAAGTCATGTGCATCCAAGTGCTCGGCGGCACCAAGCGCCGCGTGGCGTACTTGGGCGACGTGATCCGCGCCAGCGTGCGGAAGTCGCTGCCGGGCGGCGAAGTCAAGAACGGCGATGTGATCAAAGGCGTGATCGTACGGACGAAGATCGCCACCCGCCGGGAAGATGGCAGCTACGTCCGCTTCGACAGCAATGCTCTTGTGTTGCTCGACAACGACAACAATCCACGCGGCACGCGCATCTTCGGCGCTGTCCCACGCGAACTTCGTGCGAAGTTCAACAAGATCATCAGCTTGGCCAACGAAGTTGTTTGATTGGGTAGTTCATAGTTACTCGTTCCTAGTTCCAAGTTGGCGGCGGACTCACAATGTTCATTCGCAAAGACGATACCGTGGCCATTCTTGCCGGCGACGACAAAGGCAAGCGCGGCAAAGTCCTGCTCATCCTCCGCGAAGAGGGCAAAGTCCTCGTCGAGGGGATTAACAAAGTCTACAAGCACTTGAAGCCTTCCAAGAAGAACCCGCAGGGTGGTCGCTTGTCGAAGGAGATGCCGGTGGCGGTGTCAAACGTCGCTCTCATCGACCCGCAAACGAACACCCCGACCCGCGTCGGGATCCGCTTCACGGCCGACGGCACCAAAGAACTCTACGCGAAAAAGAGCGGTGCCACGATCCGCCAGATCGCCAAGCCGAACGCCAAGTACGCGGCGAAGTAGTCCGCCGTTTCGCTCCACACACCGAAGACCCGGACCTCGCCCGTTGGCAATGGGCGGGAATTAGGTCGATTCAGGAATTCCGATCATGGCCCGTTTGCTGGACAAGTACACCAAAGAAATCGAGCCGGCGCTCGCCGAGAAATTCGGTCGCAAGAACAAGCTCAGCTTGCCGAAGATCACCAAGATCTGCCTGAACATGGGCGTCGGCAAAGCGTTGCAAGACAAGAACCGCATGACCGAAGCGGCGGAGCAGCTCACGCTGATCGCGGGCCAAAAGTGCCAAGTGACGAAGGCGAAGGTCGCCATTAGCACCTTCCGCCTCCGCCAAGGATACGAGATCGGTTGCCGGGTGACGCTCCGCGGAAAGCGGATGTTCGAATTCCTCGACCGCCTCATCAACCTGTCGCTGCCCCGCATCCGCGACTTCCGCGGGGTCAACCCGAAGTCGTTCGACGGCAACGGCAACTACAGCATGGGCCTCTCGGAACAGCTCGTGTTCCCGGAAATCGACCCGGACAATGTCCACTTCACGCAGGGTATGGACATCACGATCTGCACCTCGGCGTCCAACGACGAAGAAGCGCGGATCATGCTGAAGCTTTTCGGAATGCCCTTCCGGGAATAGTTTGATCCATCAGAGCCGGAAGCGTAAGCGACGTTCGATGTTGCTTACGGCTGAGGATCGCTGATTTGCAGAGATTGCCCGCGACGCACGGTCACTTGTTCGATACATTGTTTGATTCCTGCGGAACGGCCTGCTCACGGTGCGATTCACCGCCCGAGTCGGAACGCCGCGACGGTTGATCGCAAGCCGAAAAATTACCCCACGAGGTCGATGGATGTCAACCGACGCCAAAATGGCTCGTTTTCGCAAGCAAATGGCTTCGCTCGCGGCCCACAAGCTGGAGATGGCCAAGCCGGAAGAGCAGCGCGATAAGACCAAGGTCATGCGGCCTCGCGATTTGATCCGCATTCGCAACCGCTGCACCCTGACGGGTCGTCCCCGGGCCGTGCTCCGCAAGTTCGGAGTCTGCCGGATCATCTTCCGGGACATGGCCAGCGATGGCTTAATTCCCGGTGTCCGCAAGGCCTCTTGGTAAACCCCGGAGTTTCAGGTTTCAAGTTTCAGAGTTTGTGACCTCCGGCACTCGCCGACGTTGGTCGCTCCGAAGCTTGGCCTGAAACTTGTCACTCCGAAACTTGTAACTGGTGCCGAAGCCATGATGACCGACCCCGTCGCCGATATGCTGACCCGGATTCGTAACGCGAGCAACGTCGAGCGTCCGTTCGTCGACATGCCCGCGACCAAGCTCAAAGTCGCCATCGCCAAAGTCCTCGTCGACGAGGGCTTCATCACGGGCTACCGCACCGGTAAGTACGCCGAAACGGAAGGCCATAAGGAATTTGTCGAAGCCACCGACTTGGGCGAAGCCCACGTCACGCTGCAAGTGTTCCTCAAGTACGGCCCCGATGGCGAGCGCGTGATCCGCAAGATCGACCGCTACTCGAAACCGGGCCGCCGAGTCTACCGGAGCTACACGGAAATCCGCCGCGTGCTCGACGGTTTGGGCATTGCCATCATCAGCACCAGTCGGGGCGTGATGAGCGACCGCCAAGCCCGCAAAGCCAAAGTCGGCGGCGAAATCTTGTGCACGGTTTGGTGATCGCCGGTGGCGTTTCGTCGTTTCATAGTTTTTTGGTTTCAAGTTGACCTCAAGCCCGGCGTAGCCGGTCTCGGAACTTGGACCGAGGGGATCGAAATGAGTCGGATTGGCAAACAGCCTGTGGTCCTCCCGGCGGGCGTGAAGGTGAACCTCGCGGGCACGACTTTGAAAGTCGAAGGCCCCAAAGGCGCCAAGCTGGAATTCACGCACCACCCGGCCATGAAGGTGACGGTGGATGAGAAGCAGATTTTGGTCGAGCGCCCGAACGACGACCGCCACAACCGGGCACTGCACGGCTTGACCCGCGCCCTCGTGAACAACATGGTCGTCGGCGTGACGACGGGCTACTCGAAACGGCTGAAGATCGAAGGCGTCGGTTACCAAGCCGCCATGAAAGGCAAGGCGGTCGAACTGACCGTCGGCTTCGCCAACCGAATTTTGCACACACCGCCGGAAGGGATCACCGTCGCCGTGCCCGACCCGACGACGATCTTGGTCACGGGTTCGGACAAGCAGCGCGTCGGCCAATTCGCCGCCGAAATCCGGGCCAGCAAGAAGCCCGAACCGTACAAAGGTAAGGGCATCCGCTACGAAAACGAAGTCGTCCGCCGCAAGGAAGGCAAGTCCTTCGCCGCGAGCAAGTAACCGGGCTCAGAGTTCCCCAGAGGGTTTCCGGTACGCCGGAGACTCGGAAACTCGATCCTCTTTCTTCCAGCCGAAAGCCAGTGATTCATGGACGCCAATAAACTCAAAGCGATACAGGGCCAGCGGCGGAAATACCGCGTGCGCAAGGCCATCCGCGGCACGGCCAGCAAGCCGCGCTTATCGGTGTTCCGCAGCAACCTGCACATTTACGCGCAGTTGATCGATGACGAAAACATGATCACCCTCGCCGCCGCGTCGACCAGCGACAAAGGCGACAAGGCCACCAAGGGTGGCAACGTCGCTGCGGCGACCCTCGTCGGCAGGAAGCTCGCCGAGAAGGCCAAAGCCAAGGGGATCACCCAAGCGGCGTTCGACCGGGGCAACTACCGCTTCCACGGCCGCGTGAAAGCACTCGCCCGCGCCGCCACCGAAGCCGGTTTGCTCTGCACTGGCCTGACCGATGCTGTGAAAGTCCCTAAGGATGCCGCCCCGGTGGCCGCCCCGAAAAAAGAAAAGAAGGCCGACAAGGCCGACAAGCAACAGGGTTGAAACGAGAATAACGGACCGGCGCGTCCGATGCCTACATAGCACTGGGGTCGATCATGGCGAATGAACAAGGTGGTGGCGGCCGAGGCGGCAGCGGCGGGGGTCGCGGCGGTCGCGGCGGAGACGATCGCGATTCGCGCGAGCAAGGGATGGTCGATTACCTCGTCAAGATCCGCCGCAGTGCGTGCGTGGTCAAAGGCGGTCGCCGCTTCAGCTTCAACGCCCTCGTCGTCGTCGGCGACAAGCTCGGTAAGGTCTCGTTTGGCTACGCCAAGGCCAACGAAGTGCCGCCGGCCGTCGAAAAGGCGATCAAAGAAGGGGAGCAGATGGCCCGCCGGGCCAAGAAGCTCCAGCTCAAAGACAAAACGATCCCGCACCGTGTGATCGGCAAGTTCGGCGCGAGCCGCGTGATTTTGGTCCCCGCCGGTCCGGGGACGGGCGTCAAAGCGGGCCCCGGCGTCCGCGAAGTGCTCCAGGCGGCAGGGATCGAAAACATCCTGACCAAGACCCACGGTAGCACGAACCCGATCAACCTCGTGAAAGCCACCATCGACGGGTTGAAGCAACTGCGCACGCGCGAAACCGTCGCCAACCTCCGGGGAGTGCAACTCTAATGGACCTGACGACACTCTCGGATGGCCTCCACAAACGCAAACTCAAGAAGCGTGTCGGTCGGGGCGTCGGCTCCGGGCACGGCAAAACCGGTAGCCGCGGGCACAAAGGTCAGTTCGCGAGCGCCGGTTCGGCCAAGCCGAACCCGTTGTTCGTCGGCGGCCAGACGATGCTCCACCGTCGCATCCCGAAGCGGGGCTTCACCAACGCGACCTTCTCGAAAGATTGGGCCATCGTCAACGTCCGCGACATCGACGAGCAATACGAACCGGGCGAACTGGTCGACATGGCTTCGTTGAAGGCCAAACGCCTCGTCGTCGGCACGTTCGACGGCCTCCGCGTCCTCGGCGAAGGCGATGTCACCAAGAAACTGACACTCAAGGCCCACCACTTTACGAAGTCGGCCCGCGAAAAAATCGAAGCCCACGGCGGCACCTGCGAAGTGATCCCGCCGCCGAAGAAACCCGTCCGCAATAAGATGGGCCAAGGCAACCGCGCCAAGAAAAAGTGGCCGGAAGGAACCTGATCCGATTTCGGATTTGGGATTGCGGATTTCGGATTTGAAGAACGGGCCGTTGACGTTCCTCAATTCCGGGTTTCTAATCCGAAATCCGCAATCTCAAATCCGAAATTCGACATCGGGGTGTTATGTTCTCGCAATTAGTCACGATCTTCAAGATCCCCGAACTGCGTCGCAAAATCTTCATTACGCTGCTCTTCTTGGCCGCGTACCGGATCGGCTATTACGTGCCGCTCCCCATGATCGACCAAGCGCTCCTCGCCGAGAAGATGGCCAACGCCGGCGGCGGGGCCCTCGGCAAGATGCTCGGCTTCGTCTCGCTCTTCTCGGGCGGGAACCTCAGCCAGTCGTGCATCTTCTCGCTCGGTATCATGCCGTACATTTCCGCGTCGATCATCATGCAGTTGCTCTCGTCCGGGGTTCTGCCCTCGCTCGAACGCCTCCGGAAAGAAGGCGAATCCGGGCGCAAGAAAATCAACGAATTCACGCGGTACCTTACCGTGCCGATCTGCATTATCCAGTCGACGGTCTTCGTCCAATCGCTCCTGCGTCCGGACGGCGGGGGAGGCGGTGGCTCCGCGATCGGCGGGGTCATGGACAGTCAATTCAACGCCATCTTCTTCGGCGGCGCCGCGGTCATCATTATGACCGCCGGAACTCTGTTTTTGATGTGGCTCGGCGAACAGATCGATGAATACGGCATCGGCAACGGCATCTCGCTCATCATTATGGCTGGGATCATCGCCCGCATCCCCGAAGCCATCGGCATCATGATCTTCACGCCCGGCACGACCAATCTCAAACCGAGTCTGTTCACCCTCGGTAGCGAATCGGGCGACATCAGTCTCGAGAAAATCCTGATCCTCGGCTTCTTGTTCATCGCGGTCGTCGTCGGGGTCATCGCCATCACGAAGGCCCAGCGCCGCATCCCGACGCAATCGGCCAAGCACATCCGCGGGCGTCGCGCCTTCGGCGGCTCGCGTAACTTTTTACCGATGAAGCTCAATGCCGCCGGGGTCATGCCCGTGATTTTCGCCAGCACGCTGCTCATCGTGCCGGGGTTGGTGTTCAACATCATCGCCGGTCAGTTCGAAGTGCAGTGGGCCGCGACACTGGGTAGTATCTTCCAGCGCAACGCCGGCTGGATCTACAACGTCTTGTACATCGTCTTGATCTACGTCTTCTGCTACTTCTGGGTCGCCATCACGTTCAACCCGAAAGAAGTTGCGGACAACCTGAAGGACTACGGCAGCTTCATCCCCGGCTACCGGCCCGGCAAGAGCACCGCGGACTACCTCGAACGCGTCCTCATGCGGATTACCTATGTCGGGGCGGCGTTCCTCGCAATCATCGCGATCATCCCGACGATCGTCGGGTCGGAACTCGAAATTCATCCGACGGTCGCGGCCTTTTTCGGCGGCACCGGATTGCTGATCGTCATCAGCGTCGCCCTCGACTTGGTGCAGAAAATCAACAGCCACCTCGTCATGCGGAACTACGCCCAGCTCACCGACGGCGATTGAGGCCACCATCGAATCCCGGAAGCCGGCGAACCGAGTGTTCGCCGGCTTTTTTCGTTTCGCCGCGAAGCCGGAGTGGCGCGCTTGGGCAGACGGGGCGACAACGCCGCATTCGCCCGGTACGCCCGCGGGGATTCAGGCACCTGCCGACGCCTCGGAATAACGGACCGCACGGTCGGACTGTGGCATTCGATTTGCATTGCTTCCGCATCGCGCGGACTTCGCTGCGCATCCATACGATTCTCATCGGAGCCGCACCATGCTGACCTCTCTGCGGGATGTCTTGAACGATCTCGTCCGCGACTTGCACAGCGCCGAAACGCAGTTGATCAAAGCCCTGCCCAAGATGGCGAAGGCGGCCAGCGATGCGGAACTGAAGGCCGCGATCACCGGGCACTTGGAAGAGACCCGCGGACAGGTCGCCCGGCTCGAAAAAGCCTGCGAGCTGCTCGGGATCAAACCGAAGGGCAAAACCTGCCAAGCCATGAAAGGCTTGCTGGAAGAGGGCTCGGAAGTGATGGCCGAGGAAGGCTCCCCGGCCGCGAAGGACGCAGCGATGATCGTCGCCGCGCAAAAAGTGGAACACTACGAAATCGCCGGCTACGGCGCGGCCCGCGTCTTCGCCACGGTTTTGGGGGAAGACGAAGTCGCGGCGCTGATGACCGAAACGCTCGAAGAAGAAAAAGCCGCCGACGCGAAGTTGACCGGCATCGCGGAATCGACGGTCAACGACGAAGCCGATCACGAAGGCAGCGACGATTCGGATGAACCGGAAGAAGACGAGGAAGACGAGGACGAAGAACTCGAAGACGAAGAGGAGGAGGAAGAAGCGCAGGCCAAGCCAGCCCCATCCAAATCCGGCAAGAATTCGCTGGCCAAGACGACCGCGGGAAAGAGGTGACTCCGGCGCGAGTCCCGGGGGCCGTCGCACCGCGGTGCGCCGGCCCTTTTTTTCGTTTCCGGTATCCCCCATCGTCCAAAAAAGCCATTTCCCCTTGCAGGTCGCCGCCCGAATCGGACAATAGCGAATCGCGACGCGAGTCGTATTCGGCGGCAGGCCTTGGGTTCGTCCATGCGTTTGGTTTTGATCGGGGCGCCGGGTTCGGGCAAAGGAACGCAAGCCAGGCGACTGTGCGAGCGGCTCGCGCTGGTCTACATCGGCACCGGCGATATCCTCCGCGAGGCCATCCGCCTCGAAACGGCCGTGGGGCGGGAAGCCCGACCCCTGATCGAC
>JANXTU010000546.1 GCA_025352235.1 Fimbriiglobus sp. | reverse complement strand
GCTTATGGCCCGGTCGAGCCCCAGAACCTGGATGAGCGCGATGACATCTTCGAGCCGACCCCGGTTGAGGTACTCCTGGGATTGGTTCCGCCGCCGACCCGTGAGCCATCCGAACATCCAACGCCCTCCTGCCGCCGAACGACCAAGCTCAGGGGCGGCGGCCCTGAGCGAGTGACAAGCCGAACTGAGACGAGGGCCGCCGTCCCCTGCAGCGCCTGGTTCGGCGTGCCTTGCTCACCCGCCCGGCGGCTCTGGCCCCTTGTCCTCCGACCATGCCATCACCGCCTGCTGCTCGTCGCTGAGCCAGTCCTGCACACACCCGATGGCATCTTCGTCCTCGGCGACCGCCCCTGTCAGGTCGGCGTCGGTGAAATCGCAGTCCTTGAACGACGACCGCCGAAGATCGGCACCCCTCAACGACGCCCCGGCGAACCGGCATCGCTCGAACTTGGAAGCCCGCATGTCGCACCCGAACAGGTCGGCCCCACTGAAGTCGCAGCCCTCGAAATCGTTCCAGCACATCCGCGACTCGGATAGGTCGGTGCCGGAGAACTGGACACGGACGAACCCCGACCGTCCGAAGTAGGTGCGGGGCATCGTCAGTCGGCTGCGGTCGGCGTCCTCAAGACCGGACTTGTAGTAGCTCAGCCCGAGCGGTTCGTCGTCGTCATAGTTCGGCATTTGGTCGCGGACCACAGGACGGCCGTCGGGATGGCGGGGCATCTCGTCGCCTTCCGCCTCCAGATGCTGCCAAGTGTCTTCAAGCGACTTCCGCACCCCGTTGCCTCCGCCGCCGAACGACCAAGCTCACCGGCGGCGACAGCCACCATGACCCACCGGAATGACATTGACTACGCCGTCCGGTGCAGCGCCTGGTTCGGCCTCTGGGCTACCCTCGAAGCGGTAACATGCCACAACTCAGGCACGCTGCCGCGCCTTGGGCCGGATTGCCGCATTGCTCACAATAATCGCGATCCTCGGGGCGAAGATTGCGGCAGTGATCGCGTGGCGACTTCTGGAGACCACCAGATGTACGGTTGGGGCAGGTGGAGACACCCGCAAAGACTGTTGCAGGCCCGCCACATGCTCGGCACCACTCTGAGCCGTCGGCCAAATTCCTGTCGGTCGCCATTTTTGGAGTCCTCAATTGTGGCAATACGATTATCTGTCGCGAGCATAGGCAACCTTGCCGTGACGCACCGTGAAAATCTGCTCTTTCGTGATCAATGCCCCGAACCCATTCTTGGCCCTGTATTTGGCCCGTATGTTCCACCCATCCTCATTCATCACCACCTTTGACCATTCCACATACTCTACGCTTCGCGGGTCATTCAGGCTGTCTGCGAGGTACTTCTTGACCTCCTCAAACGAGCCGTCATAGCTGCTGAACTGTGGCTTGGGGCCGTGCTTATCGACATGCGCTTTGACTTCCGCTTGATTTGGCGCCTTCCCATCCTGTTTCAAGACGTCGTCCGAGGATCCTGCGGAACCAAAAATGGATCCGACAACACCACACACGACGCATGAGAGCAGAAGCGCACCACATGCTACTGCACCAATCAGGGTTTGCCGCGTCATTTTCGGCGACACACTTTTTTCCCGCCGAATCCTTCCCTGTCCCCGCACGGGGCGCGCACGGTCCGCCGGTTCATCTTCCTCCTCTTCGCTCTCACTCGCTTCAAATCCGAAGGGGTTCACTGGCTTATTTTGGATCGAAGGTGTGGGCGGCGGATGTGGCGTTTGCGACTGCGGTTGCTGGAACGTGGGCATCTGGAATGCCCCGTTGCAGTGCGGACAAGCCACAACTTGGTTCGAGAACCGGTGGTCGTACGCTAGAGCATTGCGGCAGTGCGGGCAGGCGAGGGGATAGGGTTGCATGTGTATCCAGGCCGTTCGGCCAGTGTCTTCTGCGATGCCGAACGACACCGTTCACCTGCGCGGCGGCTGGTGAGACGTTGAACTCTGAAAAACCGTAATGCCGCCGCGTCAGGTGCAACGGCTGGTTCGCCGCCGCTCCGCACTCATTCCGCCGGCAGTAATTTCGTACTCGGAATGCCGACGCGGACCATCTCTGCACGAATCGCAACGAGGCGGGAACGACCCGACTCGTTGGCAGTGAACACGACATTCGGGTGATTCGGCGATGAGTTGAAGTACGCGAAAGCGCATAGCTTCAAAGGCTCGGCCTGAAGGGCGTCTAACTTCTCGCCAGTCGCCTTCTCCCGATCAGCCATGTTCACAGACTCATCGTATATCATTAGGACGCGGTCCGTCTGCGCTGGGACGAGTGCCGCTGCCTCGTCGAACGTAATCACTTCCCGATCAGACGTATCGCCGCGCAAGCTGGCGACCAAGCCCCTATCTGGGTCAAGAAAAAGGTCATCTTTCAGGTGCTCCTTTACACATGAAGCCTCGATGTGCTCATGTCGGCCCTGACGGGGAAAGAACCGTGCCTGCGAGACGATGGCCGAATCCGTGATCGCAAGAAGTTGCAAGTAGGCAGCCACATCGGGGGGCTGGAATTCGCCAGTGAAAAGCGGCAGCACTTTTGGACCACGAACAAGCGAAAAGGATCGGACCAAACTTAGGAAACCCCGCTTGAACAGGTCCTTGGCGTCGCCACGGTACTTTGGATTCATATTTCGGAACTCCCTTCACCATCGCGCTCGGCTCGTGAAATTCGGCAGCAAGCCTTCCTTCGTCTGCGAAAATCCCCCCAGACGACTACTCCGTAGGCTAGTATCGCCAGTGCGTTGACTGTCCACAGGTCTGCGCGGAAATTCAAGTGCAGCAACTCGCGCAGATTGAGGGCGTACACGAGCCCGATGAGGAGGCCGGAGGCCAGGCGGATCGCGTTGAGGCCCCGAAACTTCAGTAGCGTATGAGCAATCCAGTCCGGAAAGGCCAGAAATAGCAACCATGGCGAGATCAGCAGCGGGTAAAACCATAGCACGGGGAACCCGACGAGCAGGCCCGCGAATGCTCCGGTGCATCGAGCGCAGACCAAATATCGCGCGCGCGGAAAAGGCAAGGCCAGGCACCGATATTGCTCGCCGGGGCCGTGGTGTGACAACAGTAGATAGTCAACGACTTGCACGCTGCTCATACGAACTCGATTGCCAGTTTTTCGACTGGCGTTTTGATGTCCTCTTGGAGCACTGCCTTAGCTTGGTCGGCGTCAACATTGAACGCAAAAGGTATGAGGCACAGGCACGGCCAGAAGAAAATGAGAGCGAGGCACGCGAGGCCGGCGGCGCCAATGAACTGTTGCAGTGCCTGCGGCCAGAAGAAAGCCTCTCCTTTCAGCGAGACGACCCAATTGTCGCCACTTTCCGATACCCGAACAAAGCCGTTCAACTGAGTACCCACATTCGCGAGCGCGTTCGCAGAAGTGTCGATTTTCGTGCTTGAGCCAGACCCTTGCTTCGTGACTATCAGGGACGAAGCATACCGACGGACCTGAAAGCCCCTGTTCGAGTAGCTGTTCTCTAAACGGTCCAGCACTTCGTCGATGACGATTTCCCGTCCATTCTCGAAATGCCGGAAGACCCTTTGGCGATGGCTGACGGCCACCTCCTGTATGTGCTTCTGAAAGAAGCCGCTCAGGAAGCCGAGATTTCCTTTCAAGGGTGAGTCGCGGTTCTTCCACGCTTCACTGGCGTCATCGTCAGGAACGACCACCTCACCCAGCGCCGGTTCCGGCCAAGTGAAGCTCGGCGGGGGTGGTGGCACTGCTGGCGGAGGCACGACAGGTTTCGGTGGAGGGGGTGGCGGCGCGGGCGGAAAGAGCCCCTTGATTTTGCTGGCCGGTATCCATTCTGGCAAACCCTCCTTCCAAACGTGGTCGTGCGGTGTGATCTTGCCGGTGTCGGCGAGGGACTTCAGGTCGGAATTGGAGAGCGGGCCGTATTGCTTTCCGCCGATGACGACGTGCCAGACCTTCGCCATGCAACGGACCTCCTCAAGGCGGCGAACGACCCAGCTCAGGGGCCGGCGGCCACCATCGAGCTTGAACTGGAAACAACCTTTGAGGCCGCCGGTCCCCTGCAGCGCCTGGTTCGGCGCTCTTGATGACGCAAGAACCTACCAATGGTAATACTTGGCCACCAACGCGAATGACCCGTTGATTATCGCGGGCAGTGCGGCGAAGGCGATCGCGGCCCACGCCACTCGGAGAACTTGCCGCCGTTGGATCTGGCCCTGGTGGATGTGGACGGCCGCATCGATCAAGCCCGTGATGTACTCCGAAGACAGCGCCGGGCCATCCTCGCCGTTGCCCGTCAAGTACCGAGCGATCAAAGAGATCGAATGCCCCCGCGTCCCGTCGTACACGCGGAAAAACTCGGCGTGCTGCTTCGACAAGTCCGTCCACGACTTGGCCGAGTTCGGAGCGCCCCGCAAGACCTCCTGCAGCGCTCTCTCGCCCCGGCTTATGGCCCGGTCGAGCCCCAGAACCTGGATGAGCGCGATGACATCTTCGAGCCGACCCCGGTTGAGGTACTCCTGGGATTGGTTCCGCCGCCGACCCGTGAGCCATCCGAACATCCAACGCCCTCCTGCCGCCGAACG
>JANXTU010000542.1 GCA_025352235.1 Fimbriiglobus sp. | reverse complement strand
GATTTCCGACACGTTAAAAACGTGTCGCCACGTCGGCATTAGGCCGCGCGGGACTTGCTGTAGCCGCGGCAGACGTAGACCCCGGCCGGGGGCATGTTCAACGGGACGAACTTGAACTTCACTTCATCGAAGTAGCGCTTGTAGAGCTTCCAGTAGATGTACGGCATGTTCGTGAGCTGGCGGAAACTGCCGTCGGGCGTGAGGACCTTCGCGGAACTGGCGAGGATGGCGTCCCGCAGCGGCGCGGGGAAACTCGGCAGCGGCAAGCCGGAGACGACGTGGTCGACCGCGGCGATGCCGCGTTCGGCGAGCAGGTGCTCGAGCTTGGCCGCGTCCCCTTCGACGATGTCGGCGTGGGGGAACTTCTGCCGGAGGCGGATGCAGAAATCGGGGTCGAGTTCGACGACGATGACTTTCGTGTGCGGCTTGGCGCGGGCCAGCAGTTGCGCGGTCACGGGGCCGGTGCCGGCGCCGAGTTCGACGATGCATTTGGCTTTGTCGTAGTCGATGCCCGAGATGATCTTCCGCGCGAGGAAGCGCTGGCTCGGCGAGAACGAGGCGATGCTCGTGCCGTGGCGCAGGAACTTCTTGGTCATCAGCCACCAGTCCGGGGTGGCGGACGGGCGTTTCGCGGTGGGTTTCAAGCTCATTTGGCGACTCGGCTCGGTTTGCTGAGAAGAAGCTGGCTCCAACGCGGGTTGGCCGTCGGCTTGGGAGAGGTTAAAAAATGCAACACCAGTCGATTGACCAACCAATGCTTTTCGATCTGCGGCGCGTGCCCGCATTTCGGGATCTCGAGAAAATGTCCGTCGGGCAATTCGCGTGCCGCTTCGGCGGCGGTCTTCGGGTCGCAGACCTTGTCGTACTCACCGGTCACGAACAACGTCGGGCACTTCATGTGCTTCAATTGCCCGCGGACGGTGTGGTCGAGCGTGCCGCGGACGGTACGCAAGAGGCCGGTCTTCCACTTCCGATTGGTGATTTTGCTCTTGTAGTAGCGGACCATATCGCGATCGACGAAGCGCGGCTGGTGGAACACGCTCTTCACGGTCGCGTGCATATCCCCGCGTACCACGCCTTCGATGATCGGCAATTGCTCTTGGTCCCCCATCCCCGACGGGCACAACAGCACGACGCGGCTCACCAACTCGGGGTACTTCACCGCGAGTTCCACGGCAATTTTGCCGCCGAGGCTACTGGCCACGAGGTGGTACGGCGGATTCTGGACGAACTCCGTCAGAAAGGTCCGGTATTGCTCGACGAGATAATCGACCGAGATCGGCTCTTTTTTGCCGATGCGCTCGTGGAGGTTGGCGCCATCGTACACGATGATCTGCGGGGAATAGACGTCGAAATAGCGGCCCCAAAAGCGGCGGTTGCGGAACCACGACTCGTGCTGCTCGGCCAGTCCGTTCATCAAAATCAGGGGTTGGCGGCGCCCGTACGCCCGGGGGCGCAGGCGTTCCAACAATCCGTTCCAAGGTGGCATACTCACCGAGCTCCGCCGGTCGGAAAGCGACGCACAGCATCTTAGAGCGCATTCGGTGCGCGAGTAGGTTTCGGCTGGTTCGCGGGCGCCGGGGAGGGTATGGGTTTCGCTTGTCGGAGTCGGAAGCGTGAGCGACGAACTCGGAGTTCCTATGAATTGGATCGAAGCCGTCGGCGGGATTTGGCTGCAATCGGCCGGGTGGCTGGTCGGGCTGAGCCTTGTGTTCCTGCTGCTCACGCGGTTCAGCCCGTGCAACCCGGGGAAGAACTGGTGGACCGACCGCCGCGCGGCGCTCACCGACCTCATCTACTGGCTGGTGCTGCCGTTGCTCACGCAGGCCGGGCGGGTCGCGTTCCTCGTTGTCGCGGCGCTGCTCCTCTACGGGAACGATCCGCCGGCCGACTTCGCCCTGCGGCGCTGGCCGCTCTGGGCGCAGTGCCTGGCCATCTTGGTCATTCAAGATGCGCTGATGTACGGCATCCACCGGCTTTTCCATACCCGCGCCGGTTGGCGCTTCCACGCGATTCACCATTCGCCGGAAGTGCTCGACTGGACGTCGACGCAGCGTTTCCACCCGGTGAACGCCATCGCCGAGTTCGCCCTCGCCGACGTCGTCGTGCTCATGATGGGCTTCTCGCCGCTGGCGCTCGCGATCCTCGGGCCGATCAATTTGATCTACTCGGTGATGGTCCACGCGAATTTGAACTGGACCTTCGGCCCGTTGCGATACGTCTTCGCCAGCCCGGTCTTCCACCGCTGGCACCACACGTCCGAAGCCGAAGGGCTCGATAAAAACTTCGCGCCGACCTTCCCGATCTTCGACCTCGCCTTCGGCACCTTCCACATGCCGGCGGGGAAGCGGCCCGAAGTGTACGGCGCGGAACCGATCCCGCGCGGCTTCGTCGGCCAAATGATCCACCCCTTCCGCGGGATCGAAACGTGGGCGTATCGCCTACCGGTGCTGGCCTCGGCTTGCGTCGTCCTCGTCGCGGGGCTGACCACCGGCGGTTGGTACTCACTCGATCGGGCCGTGAACAAACCCGAACTCGCGGCCGCGGAAGTTCCGGCCGACGAACCCCCCGCGCTGCTCCGGTTTACCCCGGCGGAGGAACGGCGCGACGCCTCGGCCGTTGCCATCTCGGCCCCCGGATCCCGCGCCCTCTTCGGGACGACCGACGGCCGCGTGAGCCTGCTCGATGTGGGGGCGAACACCGAAGTCGCGCTCGAAGGGCACGTGCGCCGGGTGAACGCCGTCGCCTTCAGCCCGGACGGTGCGCTCGCCGTCAGCGCCGGCGGTGACGGCATCGCCCGCATTTCGGACGCGGCCACCGGCAAACAATTGCGCTCGCTGGCGGGCCACAGTGCCTCGGTCATGTGCGCCGCCATCGGCGACGACGGCTGGGCGGTCACCGGCGCCGTCGACGGCACCGTCCGCGTTTGGAACCCCGAGGGATTGCTGGCGAAGAAACGCACCTTCGGCACCGGGTCGATCCACGCCATCGCGCTCGCGTCGGCCGGGGTCAAGGTGATCCTCGCCCAAACGACGGGCGCGACTGTCTGGGAACCGACCGCCGACCAATCGACGGAGTGCGCCGGCGCGAAGACACTGGTTTACTGCGTGGCCATTCATCCTGACGGCAGCCGCGCCGTCGCCGGGGATTACGAAGGCCGATTGCTGATTTGGGAGTCGGGGCCTGCTCGGCGCGCGGTCGAAATCGAAGCGCACGTCGGGCCGGTCTACGCCGTCGCGCTCGGCCGCGATGGATCGACGATCACCACCGGCGGCGCGGATGGCACGGTGAAGATTTGGAACGCCGGGACCGGCGCCCCCATCCGGGAACTCGACGGCTACGCGGGTTTGATGTTCAGCGTCTCGTTCGATCCGGTTCGCCGGCGCGTCGCCGCGGCGGGCAAAGACGGTTTGTTCCGGACGTGGGATCTGGGAGAATCCGGCATCGTCCCCGCGGCCGCAGTCGGTAAGTAACCCTCTCGAAGGATTCCCCCATGTCGTCGCGCGCCCCGGTTTTGCTGCTCGCCCTCGTCGCCGGGAACCTCCTCGCCGTCGAGCCGAAGAAGCCGGGGGACTGGAATGCGAAGCGGCCCATCGAGGCGCACGACACCGTCTTCGTCGAAGAGATGACGTGGATGGAAGTGCGCGACGCCCTCAAAGCCGGGAAGACGACGGTGATCGTCCCGACGGGCGGCGTCGAACAGAACGGGCCGTATCTCGCCACCGGCAAACACAACTACATCGTCCGCGCGGCCGCCGAAATCATCGCCCGCAAACTCGGGAATGCACTCGTCGCGCCGGTGGTGCCGTTCGTCCCCGAGGGCGACATCGATCCGCCGAGCGGGCACATGCAATACCCCGGCACCATCAGCCTGAGCGAAGAGACCTACGAGCGCCTGCTGACGGACATCTGCGCGAGCTTCCGCGCCCACGGCTTCACCGACATCGTGCTGATTGGCGACAGCGGCGGGAATCAAAACGGCATGGAGGCCGTGGCGGCGCGGCTGACCAAGACATGGGCGAAGGGGAAAGTCCGGGTGCATTTCATCGCGGAGTATTACGACTACGACGCGGTCGACGACTGGCTGGCCAAGGCCGGCATCCGCGAAGTCGACGAGGGCTTCCACGATGGCTTCGCCATTTCGGCGCCGCTGATCGCCATCGACCCGACCCTCGTCCGGGCCAAGCCGCGGCAGAAGGCGGGGAACTTTTCGATCAACGGCATCGCGCTCGCCCCGATCGGGACCTCGGCCGAGTGGGGCCGAAAGATCCTCGCCTTCCGCGCCGACGCGACGGTCACGGCGATCCGCAAAGCGATCGGGAAGTGATGTGTGGAGTCGATCGAGATTCGGGGATCACTCGAAAAAGCTCGCGTCGATATCGCGGGCACCGTGGAGAACGTGGTGAATGACCGTCACGCCCCGTTCGTCCCGAAAATAGACAGCGATATCGCGAACGCTGATCTTTCGGATTCCTGGCGCCAGTTCATCCGCGGGATTGCCGAGTTTGGGATAATTGGCGACGAGCCGGAACCGTGTGCGCAATTCACGCCGGAGCATTTTCGAATATTCGGGACTGTATTGCCAGTAGTAGTCGAGCACGGATTCGAGATCGTCGGCTGCGGCGTCGGTGAGTCGGAAACGGCTCATGAGACCTTCACCGCATCCACCGTCCGCTGCTCGAATTTGCGTTCCAGTCGATCCAAGAATTCTTCGCCGTCGACGAATTCTCCTCGGTCGTATTGATCGATGCTCTTCTGAATCTTCTCGCGCAGGTTGGAAGTCTCCTCGTTGATCGGCGAGGGCATTTCCAAAATGGATAACCACTCCGCGACCGCCGAGGTCACGGCTTCGTCTACCGATTCATACTCTCCTCTTGCAACGCGCGCCCCGATGTTTGCGGCGAAATCATCCGGCAGACTCACGGTGATCGTTTTCATCGGCGATACTCCAAATTGCTGGGCCCGGGGTCGATCATTCGAAAAAGCTCGCGTCGATATCGCGGGCACCGTGGACGATGCGGACGATCAAGGTCGCGTGCCCCAGATCTCGGAAGTAAATGGTGATGCCCTCGACGGAAACTTTCCGCATCTCCGGCTTCAGGTGGCCTACGGCGGTTCCGGTCCGGGGATGGTTTCCGACCGATTTCATCCTCGTCCGGAGTTTTGCCCGGAGTTCCTTGGCGTATGCCGGGCTGAAATCCCAGTAGAATTTTAAAATCTCTACGAGATCCCCACTCGCATCCCGGGATAGCTCGAACCTCCTCATCGGCGATTCGACTCCGAAGTCATCCTAGCTTCAAAATCCCGTTCCAGTTCGTCCATAAAGACTTCGCCATCGACGGATTCCCCGCGTTCATAACTATCCAGACCCGCTTGGAGCATGGTTCGCAATTGATCGTCTGTGGTGGTGGCCGTCACCCGATTCTTTCCGGAGTAGGGGATTGCGCCCGACGCCGCGGCGCACGCCAACGCATCGTCGAAAGAATCGAACTCGCCGGTTGCCACGCGTTCTTCCAAATGCTTCACCAGCTCATCCGGCAGGCTCACGGTGATCGTTTTCATTTCGAATCCTCCTGCATGGACTGTCGCAGTTCCGCCGGCAGTTCGCCACTGTAGCTGGCCC
>JANXTU010000448.1 GCA_025352235.1 Fimbriiglobus sp. | reverse complement strand
CCCGTGACGAGGATGCCCGAGACGGCGCCGAACAGGTTGCCGGCCATGTTCATCGTGCCGGCGACCGTCGCGGCGTACTCCTGGCCGATGTCTTGGCAGACGGCCCACGCCGGCGCCATGATGAGGTCGTTCATGAAGCCCATCAAGATCAGCATCCCCGCGTAGACGAGCAGGTTGTCCGGATCGTCGAATTTGACCCCGGCCGCGATGAGATAGCACAACCCCGCGCCGCCGTAGCCGATGATGCCGAACATCCGCCGGCCCCATTTGCGGTCCCCCGTGCGCCGGATGTACCGGTCCGAAAGGAGCCCCCCGAGCAAGCAGCCGAACATGCCGACGATGAGCGGGGCGCCGCTGAGCAACGCCAGCGCGATCTTGCCGCCGGGGGTGCCTTCCCAACTGGCGAATTGCAATTTCATCGAACGCGGATGGTTGTACATGAGGAAGTACCAACAGAAGTTGGTGACGGTGTACATGCCGCAAACGGCCCACAGGTTGCGCGATCCAAAGATCTTTTTCCACGGGATCTTCGTGACGCTCACGGGCGGTTTGCGTCCGGCGTCGATCAACGCCAATTCTGCGGCGTTCACGGCCTTCACTTCCGCAGGCTTGTTCTTGAAGAAGAAGTAGAACAGGATGCACCAGAAGATGGCGACTCCGGCGAAGAGCCACATCGCTTCGTTCCAATTCCAACCGCCGAATTGTTTGTCGGTCAGCAGGAGCCAGAGGAACGGTGTCAAGCCGCCCATGAAGCGGGCGCACATCCAGACGGCCGACTTGGCGAAGCCGCGGTCCGCGGCCGGAAACCAGTTGTACAAGGCCTTCGAGATGTTCGGGAATGCTCCGGCTTCGCCGACGCCGAAGAAGAATTGGATGACCACGAGCGACCAATAGCCGACGAAAAACACGCCGCCGAAGAGCCACTGCCCGGTGAAGCCGGTGAGCGCGACGAAGACCGACCACCACAGTACGACGCGCAGCAAAGTCGAGCGCGGCCCGACGGTGTCGCCGAGCCAGCCCGAAGGGATTTCGAACAGGGCGTAGGCCAATTGGAACGCCATCAGGACGATGAAGAAGTCGTTTTCTTCGTCGTATTTTTGGTCGTCGGCCCGCTGCTGGTTGAGGTCCGAGAGGATCGCCTTTTTCGCACTGCCGTTGGCCGCGCGGTCCATGTACGTGATCATCGCCAAGAAGCAGAGCAGCGCGAGGATGACGTACCGATACTTCGACGGGCGGACGGTCGAGACGGGGAAACTCATGCGACCGCCGGGGCAGGGGAGAGGGGCGTCCAAGGGAGTGACACTCTAGCGGGAAGCGACGCGGCTCGCAACCGCTCGAGATCGCACGCGAGTATAATGGAGCAAAGACTTCGCATCCGCTGAGGGAAGCCGAAATGGTTCTGCGCATCGGTTTGTTCGCATTGCTCACGTCGTTCGTGGTCGCGGCGCCGACGCAGGCCGCCCCGCCTCCGGGTGGGGAACAAGAGACGGTCGCCAAGGTGAACAAGGCGATCGACACCGGGGTCCAGTACCTGCGCGTGAACCGCAAGGCGACCGAGCACTGGGAAGGCTTCTGGCTCGAGATGCTCGCCGACCTGGACGGCGGCGTCACGGCGCTCGCTACCCTGGCGATGATGAACTGCGGGGTGAAGCCCGACGACCGGGATATTTCCGGTCCGCTGGATTACTTAGCGAAGTTGCCGCCGAAGCGAACGTATGTGGCGTCGCTCGTCATCATGTGCTTGGCGGAGTCGCGCAATCCGAAATTCCTGCCGCAGATCGAAAAGAACATCGATTTCCTGATCAAATCGGCCCGGCGGGGCAACGGCAAACTCATCGGTTGGAGTTACCCGTTCAACAACGAAGATCACGCGGACGCCTCCAACACGCAGTACGCCCTGTTGGGCCTCTACGCGGGCCGGCAGGCGGGCGCTAAAATCCCGGAGACCCTCTGGAAGGAAATCCGCGATTTATACATCTCCTCGCAGCGGAAGGAAACCGCGAACTCCGGCTATTGGATTTACGCCCCGCAGTATTCGTCCAGCTTCACGATGACCGTTGCCGGCGTCTCCGGATTGGTCATTTCACGCATGGCGATGAGCGACAGCGCGCAGCAGTTCGACCCCAAAACCGGCGTGGCTGCGAACTGCGGGCAATACCCCGAAAACGAAGCGATCCGCAAAGGGATGAACTGGATCGGCAGCAACGACAAATTCGCGTTCGACAAAGCCCTCGAAAGCAAATCGACCTTTTACAACATCTACGGCATCGAGCGCGTCGGCCGATTGTCGGGCCAGCGCTTTATCGGCAAGTTCGACTGGTATCGCGAGGGGTGTGAGTACCTCGTGAAAACGCAGAGCAAAGACGGTTCGTGGTCCGGGGCGAACTTTTCCATCGACAAAACGAAAGTGATTGCCACGAGCTTCGCTCTTTTGTTTTTATCCAAAGGTCGCAGTCCGGTCTTGATTTCCAAACTCGCCCACGGGGACGCGGTGATCGACGACACAGGTGTACTTGTCGAAAAGGAATTGTTCGGGGCAAAGAACAAGGGCGAGGCCGTAGTCGATTGGAATCGCAAGCAGAACGACGCCCGCAACCTCACCGAATACGCCAGCAAGGAACTCTTCAAGAATCTCCCCATCGGCTGGCAGGTGTACGATCCGCGTCGCAAACCCTTCGGCACCGACGAGGAAATCTTGGAGGAAGTCGGTGTTCTGGTGCAGTCGCCGATCCTCTACTTCAACGGCCACGGCCCGCCGCGTTTCACCGGGCAGCAGAAGAAATTACTGGCGAAGTACGTCGAAGAAGGGGGCTTCGTGATCGCCGAAGCGTGCTGCGGTAGCAAAGAATTCACCGAGGGCTTCCGCGAACTGGTCGCCGAGATTTTCAAAGGTAGCCAGTTGAAACCGATGTCCCCGGAGCACGCGATCTGGCAAACGCACTTCGCGGTGCCGCCGACGGAATTCAAAAACGTCGAATGCATGGAGCGCGGTTGCCGGACGGTGCTGGTCTTCTTCCCGGAGCCGATCAGCGGCTATTGGGAAGACTCCAAGTACATGGCGAAGTCGGGTCAACCGGCCGCGAACCGCGGCGAGTCGGCCTTCCACCTCGGCATGAACATCATCGCCTACGCCACGGGTAAAGAGCCGCCGAAGCAGCGACTGACCTTGCGAAAGATCGCGAGCTCCAAAGAGGAACTCGCCCCGGTGAAGGGGTTCTTGAAGCCGCTGCAAATCAAGATCGGCGAAGATCCCCCGGCCCCAGCCGCAATGCGCAATCTCATGAATTTCTTGCGCGACGAAGCGAAGCTCGACGTCGTCGTCGGCGTCGACCAACTCGCGCCGAACGACGAGGATCTGTTCAAACACAAATTCCTGTACATGCACGGCAAGAAATCGTTCGAGTTTGGCGCGGACGAAATCGACAACATCAAAGCGAACCTGCAAAGTGGAGGGTTGCTCCTCGCCGACGCGTGCTGCGGACAGCCCGAGTTCGACAAAGCCTTCCGCAAATTTGCGGAGAAAATGTTCCCGCAGAACAAGCTCGAACCGATCCCGGTCGACGACGCGCTCTATTCGGCGAAGCTCAATCGCACCGCGATCCAATCGGTGAAGCGGCGCGAAAAAGCCGGGACCGCCCAAGCCGGTAACGACGCGGGCTTCGAGGATCTCCCGCCGGCGCTCGAGGGGGTCAAACTCAACGGCCGCTGGGTGCTAATCTACAGCAAGTACGACCTCGGTTGCGCGCTCGAGGGCCACAAATCGACCGACTGTTTGGGGCATACCCCCGACAGCGCCAGGCGACTGGCGGCCGCAGCAGTGCTGTATTCTTTGAAGAGGTGAGTCATCGTTTTCAATTCGACCAGCGCGGCGCGTCCCCGCGGCCGCCGAGTTGCTTAGCGATCGTCTGGTTCTTCGAGGCTTCGCGCAGCAGCGGGGCGACCTCATCGAGCAGCTTCGGATCGAACCCGGAGTCTTTGAGCAATCCTTTGGCGATGGTCTTCGGATCGGCCGAGGCCCACATTTTCTTCTCGGCCGGGCGGCGGGCGTCCTTTTCAAACTTGGCCAATTCCATTGCCCGCGGCGGGTCGAAATCGGTCGTGCCGTCGAGCTTGTTGCCGAGGGCTTCGGCGGGCATCGGTTCCGGGAGGCGCATCCGCTCGGTCAACCGCGTTTCCGAAACCATCCGGCCGATTTCCGAGGCGAGCACCGCCGCGAGTTGCTCGTTCGATTTGCACTTGTTCACGAGGCCTTCAGAAATGAACAGGCCTTGCGCGTCGCGGTGGAACAATTCCGGCTCGGGCTGATTGATGGTTTGAAAGGAGACATCGGCCCCGAGGAACGGGCTGCCGGCGAGCACTTGCCGGCCGATGGTATCGACCCGCGCCGAGGACTCGACCGACGCCGCCGAAACCTCGGGCGTCTTGATCTTCTTGTTCACCATGCCGTTGACCGAGCGGTCGCAGAGGACGTCGGCGCAGCCAGCGAGGGCGAACAGCGGCAGGAACGGGAGCAGACGAATCGCGCGCATGGAACAGCCCCACCGGTTTCGGCGGGGCCATACCGGTGCGGCCGATTCAACGCAAGACCTCTTGCGCCACCACTCCCTCGGTGATCGTCAAGCGTTCGTCGCGGCCGAGATAGCGATAGGTCAGCTTCTCGTGGTCGAGGCCCATGAGGTGCAGAATCGTCGCGTGCAGATCGTGGACGTGCATTTTCCCTTCGACCCCGCGCAGGCCGAAGTCGTCGGTCTTGCCGTAGACGGTGCCGGGCTTCGACCCGCCCCCGGCTAGTACGGTCGTGAAGCCGAAGGGATTATGATCCCGGCCGGTCGAGCCTTCGCTCATCGGCGTCCGGCCGAATTCGCCGCCCCAGATCACGAGCGTATCGTCGAGCATGCCCCGCTGTTTCAAGTCGCGGATGAGCGCCGCCGAAGGTTGGTCGGCCCGCAGGCACATCTTCGTGTGGTTGCCTTCGATGTCGCCGTGGGCGTCCCATTGGCTCCCGGCGCCGCAGTAAATTTGGACGAAGCGAACGCCGCGCTCGACGAGTCGGCGGGCGAGCAAACAGCGATGGCCGAACTCGGCGGTTTCCTTGCGGTCTAGCCCGTAGGCTTCTTTCGTCTTCGCGTCTTCCTTGCTAAAGTCGATGACGTCCGGCGCGGTGGCCTGCATGCGGAAGGCGAGTTCGTAAGCGGATTGCCGGGCGTTCAACTCGGAGTCGCTGGAGCGTTCGCGGCCGTGGATGCCGTTGAGCTTCGTGATGAGATCGAGTTTGTTTTTCTGCTGCTCGGCCGTGACGCCGGCCGGTTTGGCGAGGTTCAAGATGGGGCTGGGGCCGGGGCGGAACAGTGTCCCTTGGTGCGTGGCGGGCATGAATCCGGTGCCCCAGTTGCGGGCGCCGCCGAGGACTTCGCCGGTGTCGGACAGGACGACGAAACCGGGAAGGTTCTTGTTCTCGGAGCCTAGGCCGTACAGCGCCCATGAGCCGAGGCTGGCACGACCCGCGAGGACCGAGCCGGTGTTCATTTGGCAGACGGAGCCGACGTGGTTGAGGCCGTCGGCCCAGCAAGCCCGCATCACGCAGAGGTCGTCGGCGACGCCGGCCATGTGCGGCAGCCAGTCGCTGACTTCGACGTCCGATTTCCCCGGTTTCGTGAACTTGCGCTTCGACGCCAAAAGGGTGTTGCCGCCCGTGCCCATCGGCGTGACGACGCGACCGAAACTCGCGGGCAACTTCTGGCCGTGGTGCTTCGTCAGTTCCGGCTTGGGATCGAACAGATCGACGTGGCTCGGCCCGCCTTCCATGAACAGAAAGATCACGGCCTTCGCCTTGGCCGCGTGGTGCATCTTCCCGTTCGCGTCCTCGGCTTGCAGTTCCGCGGCGAGTGCGATCGAACCGAGGCCCAATCCGGCGGATTGCAAGAACCGGCGGCGCGAGGGGGCGGAGAACCGGGTCATCGTTCAATCCACGTAGAGGAATTCGTTGAGGTTGAAGACGGCGTGGCCGAGGTCGACGAGGGCTTCGGTCGGAGTGCCCTTATGACGTTGCAAGAAGTCGGTGAGCGCGGCCGATTCTTCCGTCGTCGGCTTGCGGCCCAGCGTCACAACGAAGAGCCGTTCGACTTGCGCCTCCGGTTTGGGTCCGGCTTCTTTCATCACGCGCTGGGCCAGCGATTGGGCGAAGCTCAGCATCGTCGGATCGTTCAGAAGTGCGAGAGCCTGCGGGGCGGTCGTCGTGACGAATCGCCGGGAGCAAGACTCGCTGCGGTCGGGGCTGTCGAAGAGCGCGAACATCGGATAGCGGAGGTTCCGCTTGACGAAGACGTAGATACTGCGGCGATTCCGCTCCGCGATGTCGGCCGAGGGCTTCCAACCGGAGCCTTTGAGTTCGGCCGGCACATCCGGGAAGATGCTCGGCCCACCCGCCTTCAAATTCAACTGGCCACTGACGGCGAGGCAGGCATCGCGGAGGGCTTCGCCATCGAGGCGGCGACGGGGGAAATGCCCGAGCCGTCGATTCTCCGGGTCGAGCTTCATCGATTCCGCGCTCCCCTCGCTCCCTTGCCGATACGCCTGCGTCAACACCATGACTTTGTGCAAATACTTGACGCTCCAGCCCGATTTCACGAATTCGAGCGAGAGCCAATCGAGGAGTTCCGGGTGCGTCGGCCGGTCGCCGGTCTGCCCGAGGTCGCTCGACGACGCCACGATCCCCTTGCCGAAATGCTGCTGCCAGATCCGGTTGACCATGACGCGGGCCGTCAGCGGATTGTCGACGCCCGCGATCCAATTCGCGAGCGCCGTACGCCGGCCGGGGGTGGTCGCCGTCGGCGTGAGTTTCGGAACGATAGTCGAGATCTTCGATAGGAACGCGGGTTCGATCACCCCGTCCGGTTTGCGCCAGTCGCCGCGTTTGAGATTGTGCGTCGGCGGGGACTCTCGTCCGAGATCGGTCATCGCGTGGATCATCGCCGGCGGCTTCGGTTTGTCCGCATCGAACGCGGCCAACTCTTTCGCGTGGGCGTCCCAGTTCTTCTTTTCGTCCCCTTTCAGCATGGTCGGGGCGAATCGTTTGTCGGAGTACACCTGCTTGGAAGCCATCGCCGCGAGTTGCCGTTCGAGCGGGGTCAACTTCTCGGGGGGCAGGTCGATCAACCGCGAATGCTCCACTTGGAATCGGAAGCGCTCCTTCGCTTCGGCCTTCTCGCGGTGGGGTTTTTCGATGTCGGTCATCTTCGCGCGGATCGCTTCGGTCTTCGATTTCCACGCCGCCAGTTTTCCGTCGTACTCCGCCGCCGCTTTTGGATCGACCGGCACCTCAACGGGGTTGTACCCGGCGAAGAAGCTCTGAATCCGGTAATAGTCCTTCTGGGCGATGGGGTCGGTTTTGTGGTCGTGGCATCGGCAGCAACCGAGCGTGACGCCGAGGAAGGTGGCCCCAGCGGTGTCGGTGATGTCGTTGAGGATTTCTTGCCGGCGCTGCTCCAAGTTCACCGCGTTGTATTCGTCTGGATAGTGGCGCAGAAAGCCGGTGGCGACGAGGGCGCGTGGGTCGTTCGGATACAACTCGTCACCGGCGATCTGCTCGCGGATGAATCGGTCGAACGGTTTGTCGGCGTTGAAACTTTCGATGACGTAGTCGCGGTAGCGCCAAGCGTTCGGCCGGGTGTCGTCGGCTTTGAATCCATCGGTTTCGGCGAATCGCACCAGATCGAGCCAAAAGAGTGCCGCACGCTCCCCGTACCGGGGAGACTCCAACAACCGATCGACGACCTTTTCGAAGGCCCGCGGGGAAGTGTCGTTCTGGAAGGCTCCGATTTCTTCAGGGGTCGGTGGTAACCCGATCAGGTCGAAGGTCACGCGCCGCAACAAGGTGCCGCGGTCCGCCCGGGGGCTAAACCCGAGTTTTTGCGACTCCAACTGCGTGAGCAAAAACGCGTCGATCGGCCCGGCCGATTTTACGGGAGGTACGGCCGGTGCGAGTACGGGTCGGAAGGCCCAATCGGCCGGAGTCGGTTCCGCACCGCGCAGGTCCGAACCGACCAGCGCGACCCACGCGAAAAGAACATATCGTCGGAAAGAGGTCGAAGTCATGGTTCACCCGAATCTATCGATGTGTGGATTGTACCGTAATCGGGGGCACCGCGTCAAACGCCGAATCGGATTCCGGATTCAGCCAAAAACGAAATTGGGTCTGAAACTCCCGCGTCTCGGAATAACTTGTCCCTTCGATGATGATCCCGCCCGCACTCGAAATCCGGAACCTCGCCAAGACCTACCCCGGTGGGGTCGCGGCGCTGCGCCCGACGTCCCTGACCGTGCCCGCGGGGGGGCGCCTCGTGTTGCTCGGGCCGAGCGGCTCGGGGAAATCGACGTTGCTCCGGTTGCTGATCGGGTTGGAAACCCCGGACGCGGGGGAGATCTTGGTCGACGGAGTCCGCATCGATCACCTTCCACCCCACAAACGCGGGATCGCGTTCGTCCCGCAGCGGCCGGCGCTCTACCCGCAGATGACCGTTCGGCGGAACCTCGAAACCGTCTTGGAGCGACCGTCGCTCGTGCTTCCGGCGCCGACGATCGAACTCCTCCGGCTCGGCGACTTGCTGAACCGTTACCCGCACCAGCTGTCCGGCGGGGAAACGCAGCGGGTCATTTTGGCCAAGCTCCTGATCCGCAAAGTCGGCATTTGGCTCCTCGACGAACCCTTTTCGGGCCTCGACCCCGTCTTCCGAGCCGAATTTCGTGCGGAACTCCACTTGCTACTCGGCCTTTCGGCCGTCACAATGCTTTTCGTGACTCACGATCCGGCCGATGCTTGGTCGTTGGGCCGTCGCGTCGGAGTTTTGGACGAAGGCGTTCTCCACTCCCTCGGTACTGCGGATGAACTTCGAATCCGACCCACGACCTCGTTCGTGGCCTCGGCACTCGGTCGGTTCAACCTGCTCGGCGGTCGCATCGAACGAATCGCGAGTCGCAGCGACCCCTCCGCAACGGCGAAGTTCGACTTCGTCTCGGAGTGCGGCTCGGTCCGGGTGCCGGTTTCCGACTCGTCGGGAATCCAGCTCGAACCGATACACCGTTTGACGCTCGGCATCAGACCCGAAGACGTTCGATCGAGCCCGGCGGAACAATCCGCTTGGCACCTCGTCTCGGCTGAACCGGCTGGCAGCGGATGGCTACTCACCGTAGCCCGGGGTCGCACCCGGCTACGCACGGAGTGGCGTTCCGGCTCGCCGCCCCCGGTCGGCACCCCCCTGGAATGGACACTCCCGCCCGAGCGCGTGCTCTGGTTCGACGGTCGAACCGGCCGACGACTCGACGTTTGATCTGCGCTAGAACGCGGACACCCCGGAGAAGCACCATGGCGGTTCGCCGTAAAAAAGCCGAAGTCCTCGACGCACCCAAGGCCAAAGACCACCTGCTGATGGGCAAAGAAGTCCTGAAGCTCGTCGAGGCCATGAAGGAAGAAAAGCGGATCAGCCCGGAGGTGATCTTCAGCGGCATCGAAGCGGCCATTCAACTCGCCGCTCTCCGACACTTCGCTGTCGAAGAAGGGGTGATGGTCCGCATCGACCGCGCCACCGGCGAAATCTCGGCCCGCTTCGGCGAAAACGAAATCGAACCCGCGACGCTCGGCCGCATCGCCGCGCAGTCGGCCAAACAAGTGATGATCCAGAAAATCCGCGAGGCGGAATCGGACACCGTTTTCAACGAATATTCGGCCAAAAAAGGGGACATGCTCGTCGGCACCGTCACCCGCGTCGATGCCGGCACCGCCATCGTCAACCTCGGCAAGACCGAAGCCCTGCTGCCCCGCTCGGAGCAAATCCCCGGCGAAACCCACCACGTCAACGAGCGCGTCAAGGCCGTGGTGTTCGAAGTCCGCAAGACCGGCCACCGCGTGAAAATCGTCCTCAGCCGGGCCCACCCGGACTTCGTGAAGTCCCTTTTTGAAGAAGAAATCCCCGAGATCAACGACCGCACAATCGACATCCGCGCCGTGGCCCGCGAAGCCGGGTACCGCAGCAAGTTGGCGGTGTCGAGCGTCGATATGAAAGTCGATTGCGTCGGCGCCTGCGTCGGCGTCCGCGGCAGCCGGATCAAGAACATCATCGAGGAACTCAACGGCGAACGCATCGACATCGTCCGTTGGAACGACTCGCTTCAAGTGCTCATTCCGAATGCCCTGCAACCGGCCGCGATCAGCGACGTGTTCACCTATCCCCGCCTCGGCCGCGCCATCGTTCTCGTCGAAGACGACCAACTGTCCTTGGCCATCGGCCGGCGCGGGCAGAACGTCCGGCTGGCGTCCAAACTCGTCGGGCTCGACCTCGAGATCATGACGCACGAAGAGCTGGGCGAGTCGCTGGAACGGGCCGAACGCTGGTTCCGCCAACTTCCGCATTGCGGCGAAGAACAAGTGCAGGCGCTCATCGAAGAAGGCTTCCTGAGCTACAACGAAATCACGTTCGTGGACGGGCAGGAATTGAACCTGTTCATGAAACTCGATCTGGCCCAGTGCGACGAAATCGTCGACTACGCCGAACTCTACGCCCGGATGATGGACGACAGCGTCGAAGAAGAGCGCCGACAGGTCGAAGAAGCGGCGGCGGCCGAACAAGCCGCTCAGGCCGAAGCGGACGCTGCGGCCGCGCATGCCGAGGCCCTGGCGCAAGCCGAAGCGCTCGCTGCGAACCCGCCGGCGGAGGAAGTGCCCGCCGAAGGCGAACCGGCCGCCATCGAGTCGAGTCCGGAAGAAGGACCGGTGGCCGAAGGCGAACCCGCCGTAGCCGTCGAGGCGAGCACGGAAGAACCCGCGATCGAAGAACCCAAGCCAAATGAAACCCCGGCCTGAGCGGGGTGAGCACCCGAGCGGGGCGGCGTGATCCCCGCAGTTTCCCCGTCGCCGCAACCCTATGCAGGGCTAAGTCATTCCGAAGAGTTGGTCGCTTTCTTGTCTTTCCGGTAGGGGGTGGGGTGGAAACCGTCGGAAAGAACCCCTTCGGGTACGTGTGACGTGCTGTTTTTTTCATTTTGCTCGGGTCGCACTGCCTAATTTCCAAAAAACGAGTAAACTATAGGAATTGGACTCGACATCGTACGAAGTTTTGCACCGCAATTACCCGAGGAGGGGACGATGACACTCGAAGAAAAACCCGCCGGAGTCGCCGCGGCGACCGCATCGGAAGGAGCGTCGGCATGACCGCCGTCGCACCCCTACCAAAATCGAAACTTTCGCGTAGAATACTTACACAATAGGGTCGCCGGATGCGGCCCTCCTAAGGAGCGGCGCTTGTCGAAGACCCAAGAGAAGACGCAAGAAAAGGTTCGCGTTTACGCCTTGGCCAAAGAGCTCAAGCTCGACACCAAGGACATCCTCGATCTCTGCCACGAGTTGGGCTACCCCAGTATCAAGAATCAACTCAGCGGGTTGGAACCCGACCACGTCGTCGCGCTCAAAAAACGCGTCAAAGATGGCCCGAAGTCGGCTGGAACCACACCGTCAACCCCCGCCAAAACCGTACCCGTCGCGGGCCCGCCGAGAACCTTGGAAACTAAGGTTCGTACGCTTCCCCCGCCGAAAGCCACCAAGACGGCCGAGACGGTCGATCCTTTGCATGTCGCCGAAACTCCGGCCCCTCCCGTGGCCATTGAAACTCCAATTGCGCCGGTCGCCGAATCGCCTGTCGCTACGGAATCGCCTGTCGAAGTGTCGACCGCCGTTGTCGAACCAGTCCTGCCATCCGGCCCGCCGCCGTCTTCTGTGATGCCTAACTCGGGCGCTTTGATCCAAGGTCGCGGCGTCAAAGATCTGTTGAACCCGAACCGGATGCCGGTCCTCGGCAGTCGGCCGAACCCGCCGCGTCCGAGCGCCCAAGGCCCGCCGCGTCAAATTCCTCATCGCTCCGGCCCGACTCCGGTCGCCCCGCTACCGGTTCCTTCCCCAATTTTGGAGGCGACGCCGACGCCGGCGCCGGAGGCACCGACTGCGGATGCCGCATCGGTTCTCGCACCCGTTGCGGTTCCCGCTCCCGTCGTGGTTTCCGCTCCCGTTGTTGCTCCCGCTCCCGTCGTGGTGGTCGCACCACCGGTCGCCCCCCCGCTGCCGCAACGCCCGCAGCAACTTCCACAAGCCCCGCGTCCGATGGGGCCACTGCCGCAACAGAACGTCCGCAACCTCGGCGGAAACGCTCCGTATTCCGGCCCGCCCCGCAGCACGCAGTTCGGGCCGCCGCAGCCCGGCGCTCCGCGCCCCGGTAGTCAATACGGCCCTCCGAACGCCGGCCCGCCGCGGCCGCAATACGGCCCGCCCGTCCGCCCCGGTCAGGCCCCTCCCCTAGGAAGTGCCCCGCGTCCCGCAGCACCGAGTGCTGGGGCTCCGACCGCCGGCAAACCCAGCACGTCAATGAAGCTGACGCTGGACCAAATCAAGAAATTGCGAGAGCTCGAACAGAAGCGCGGCAAGCAGTCGATCGGCGAAGTTCAAAAACTGATTTCGACCCCCGATAAACCCGCCGGCGAAGGCGGTCCGGGCCAGCTCGATAAACCGGCGCCGGGCCTGACCCGACCGCCGATGCCGCGCGGGCCGATGAAGCCCGACGAAGGCGAAGGCGGCGACGACAAGAAGAAACCGGGCGAAGTCGCCGGGCGCTCCGGTCGGCATGCCGGCCGGCAATCGCGCGATCGCCAAGGCCCGACCGACAAGGGCGCGATCATCATCCAAGGCGGCCAAGCCGAGGTCATCGATCAGAAGTCGGGCTCACAGCGCGGCCCCCGCGCCGCCCTCATGCGGAAGGCGCTGCGGCGCCGCGACTTCCAGGTCGTCAAAAAAGAAGGCCCGATCGAAATCCTCCTGCCGATCACGGTGCGCTCCCTCTCGGAAGCCATCGGGATGAAGGTCGGGGATCTGTCGAAGCAGTTGGTCAAAGAAACCCAGCAGCTCTACGGGGTGAACTCGGTCATCTCCTTCGACGTGGCCGAAGTGATCGCGATCAACAAAGGCATCACGCTGATCGCGAAGAAGCAAGAGACCGCCGAGGACAAACTCCTCGAAGGTTTCCGCATCCGCGCCGAAACTGTCGACCCCGCGCTGCTGCGGCCCCGCCCGCCGGTCGTCACCATCATGGGACACGTCGACCACGGCAAAACGTCGCTGCTCGACAAAATCCGTATCGAGTACGGCCTGTCGTCCGACGTCGTCTCCTCCGAAGCTGGCGGCATCACGCAAGTACTCCGCGCGTGGCGCGTCGAAAAAGACGGCAAGCCCGTCACGTTCCTCGACACGCCCGGCCACGAGGCGTTTACTAAGATGCGCGCTCGGGGTGCGAACGTCACCGACATCGTCGTCATCGTGGTCGCCGCGACCGACGGCGTCATGCCCCAGACGGAAGAGGCCATCGCCCACGCTCGGGCCGCCGATGTCGACATCATCGTCGCCATCAACAAGATCGACATGCCGAATGCGAACATCGAAAAAACGCGACGGCAGTTGTATCAACTGAACTTGCTCCCGGACACGATGGGCGGCGAAGTGCCGTTCGTCGAAACCAGCGCCGTCACCGGCGCCGGCGTCGGCGAATTGCTCGACACCATCGGCATCATGGCCGAACTGAACGAAGGCCTCATGGCCGACCCGACCCACCCGGCGTCGGGCACCTGCCTCGAAGCGTACATGGACGGCGACCGCGGTGTCATGGCAACCCTGCTCATCCAGCAGGGGACGCTCCACAAAGGCGACATCATCTTGTGCGGATCGACCTATGGCCGCGTCCGCGCGATGTACGACGACCTCGCCAACCCGATCAAAGAAGCCGGGCCGAGCACGCCCGTCAAGATCTTCGGTTTGAACGAAGTTCCGGACGCTGACGATCCGTTCTACTTGGTCGACGACCTGAAAACGGCCGCCGACATCGCTGACAAGCGGAACGACAAACGCATCGAAGACGACCGCATCAAGTTCGCCCCGCAGAGCATGGACATGCTCAAAGAGCGCAACTCGAAGGTCAAGATCACCGAGCTGAAAGTGATTTTGAAGGCCGAAGCGCGCGGGTCGGTCGAAGCCATTAAGAAGGAACTCGAGAAACTGATCCACGAAGAGGTGCGCTGCAAGGTGCTGCTGGCGGGCATCGGGGCCATCAGCGAATCGGACGTTACGCTCGCGCTCACGAGCCCGGCCGATACGCTCGTCATCGGATTCAACGTGACCCCGGACGACGCGGCCCTCCGGCTGGCCGAAGCCCGCGGTATCAGCCTGCGGGAATACCAGATCATCTACAATCTCGTTGACGACGTGCGTGCGGCGCTGGAAGGCCGGTTGAAGCCGATCGAAGAAGTCGTCCACTTGGGACGGGCCATCGTCCGCGAGTCGTTCAAGGTCTCGAAGGTCGGCACCATCGCCGGGTGTTACGTTACGCAGGGGACGATCGAACGCAGCGCCCGCGTCCGGGTCATCCGCGACGGGGCGGTGATCTTCCCCGCCGCCGAGCGCAACGTCGGCCTCGACAGTTTGAAACGATTCAAGGACGACGCCAAGGAAGTCCGCGAAGGCTTCGAATGCGGTCTGAAGGTCGCCGGGTTCGACGACATCAAGGTGGGCGACGTGATCGAAGCCTACCGCATCGAGATTCGGCAGCGGACGTTGTGATTGGGTCTGAGATCTTCTTCGCTCCTTCGGAGCGAAGAAGTCTGTCCCTATCTACGGTTTACTTGAGATGAGGTTCCACGAGCGTGTCTTCCCCCTTCTGGATTCCGACCGACACTCCCGGACGCTTGGCGATCCTCGCCCGGCCGCGCGGTGGCGAGTCGCTCCGGGACGACGCGGCCGAATGGAAACACGCCGGCTTGCACACCGTCGTATCGCTTCTGGGCGAGGAAGAAGAAACCGACCTTGAACTCTCGGACGAAGCGTCACAATGCGTACGGGCCGGTTTGCAATTCCTCGCCGCTCCGGTGATGGATCGCGGCCTCCCCGATGATACAAGCGCCTTCGGCGAACTCGCCGCCGAACTGGCGGCGAAGGTCGCGGCCGGCGCGAGCATTGGCATTCACTGCCGGCTGGGGATCGGCCGTTCGCCGCTGCTGGCGATCGCCGTGTTGATCACACTCGGGGTCCCCGCACCGGAGGCGATCCGACGGGCGTCGGTGGCCCGCGGTCGGCCAGTGCCAGAAACACCCGAACAATTGGAGTGGATTTCCCGGTATCAATCGCCAGTGTTGGCGACAGTAGGAACAGTATGAAAACGCATCGCTTAGCTCGGGTCGCCGAGGTCGTCCGCGAGGTCGCGGCCGAGACGATTTTGTTCGAAGTCCGCGATCCGCGCGTCAAGAACGTGACGGTGACTCGAGCCGAAGTCGCCGCCGATTTGCAGCACGCCAAAGTGTTCGTTTCGGTCATGGGTTCCGAAAAAGACCAAGCCTTGGCGATGCACGGGTTGAAGAACGCCGCGGGGTTCGTGCAATCGAAATTGGCCAAAAGGCTCGAAACTCGCTTCCTTCCTGTTATCATTTTCGTCGTGGACGAAGGGGTGAAGAAAAGTGTGGAGGTGGCGCGCCTGCTCCGCGAGGAGCAAGAGAAGCACGGCACCTTCACTAAAGATGAAACCGCCGCGGATGATGTCGAAACTGAAACCGACGATGGCGACGAATTAGCGGACGACAAAGACAACAGCGCAGGGACGGCCCGTACCGGCGGACAGGACGCTCTCGGTACGCCCCCCGGTCCCGAGACCCCTCGGTGAGCTCCCAGCCGCGTCCCGATCCACCGGAGCGACCGCCCATGCCGGTTACCATGACCAAGCAGCAATTGCTGACGCAAGTTTACACAGTTCTGAAGAAAAAGATCCCGGCATCGGGCGAGCCCGAAACGCCCCACCCGATTCTGGAAGAAGTCCTGTATGCGATCCTGCGCGAAGGCGTGACCAATGCCGACGCCGACGCCG
Organism: Fimbriiglobus sp.; assembly: GCA_025352235.1. Classification (GTDB taxonomy): domain Bacteria; phylum Planctomycetota; class Planctomycetia; order Gemmatales; family Gemmataceae; genus JALHQU01. The sequence goes on along the minus strand of JANXTU010000448.1, from coordinate 4,053 downwards.
CGTTTCTCAAAATCAAAACCGGGTTCGTCGACCTCAACGAGATGCGCGTCAGCTCCGTGCAGGAAGTCGCGGACGCCATCGCGGGCTTGGGTTTGGCCGATGCCGGCAACAAAGCCGAACGCATCGTGAAGTTTCTCCAAGAACACTTTGAACGGACGTATTCGTTCGTCCTCGACGAACTCGAAAAGAAGGGGTTGAAGCAAGCCTCGAAACAACTCGCGCGATACAAGGACCACGGCGTTTCGGACTTCGTCGTTGCCTGGGTGATGCAACGCAGCCTCGAAGGACACGCCATCCCACTCGATGACCCGACGATCCGCGTGCTCCAGCGACTCGGGGCCATCGACACCGAAATCGACGACCTCGAAGCGACCCGCGCTTCACTCGAACATTACATCCCGAAGTCGACCGGCATCGACTTCACCGACCGCATCATCCAACTTGCCACGACCACTTGCCTTCCGGAAAATCCACACTGCGCCGAGTGCCCGCTGCTGTCGATTTGCCCCACAGGCCACGAGCGCATCAAGGTCAGCAAAGCCGTGAAATCGAAGCCGAAGTAGCGGTGAAGACGGGGCTCCTCGCGGAGGTGAAATCTTCACGGAATCGACATTTGCCTTTCGGCGATGAGCGGCGCACCATGACGCTGTTCCCCTCGACTTCCGAGAGACCCCCATGCGTCGCTTCGCTTTTGTCCTACTTCTGTTAGCAGCGGCCCCGGCCTTTGCCGAAGATGTCAAGCCCGTCTTCCCGGGCCCGACCAAGGACGGCGGCTTTCTCCTGCCCAACGGTTGGACGCTGACCCCGGTCGGCCAACACGCCGTCACGACCGATTTGCCGTTGAACATTATCCCGCTGAAAGACAACACGCACGCCCTCGTCGCGTCGTCCGGGTTCAACAGTCACGATTTGATGCTCGTGAACATCGTCGGCGAACCGAAGATCGTCGCGAAGATGACCAACCGCCAAAGCTGGTACGGCTTGGCCACGAACGCCGACGAATCCAAAATCTGGTGGAGCGGAGGCGGGCAAGGTTCGCTGCACACATTCGACTGGAAAGATTCGAAGCTTGTCCGCAGCAGCCCGGCGGATGCGGACCTGCCGAAGCTGCCCCCCTCGGAAATCGAAAAGCTCGCCGAGGCCCTCGGCAACGCGGCGACGTTCAAAAGCGGTCTGCATTTCGACGCGAAGACCGACATTCTCTACTCCCTGGACATCCACCACCAGAAGGACGCCAAGGACAAGGAAAGTCCGAAGGAAGGGCGGATCCACGCGACCAACACCAAAGACAACACGACGCGGGTCGCGGTCATCGGCGGTCGACCCTATGACGTGGTTGTCGGCCCCGGCGGCCACCAGATTTTCGTGAGCGACTGGGCCGGGCAGCGGGTGCTCGTGCTCGATCCGGTCACGTTGAAAGTCGAGAAGAAGATCGGCGTCGGCGAACACCCGAATCAGATGGCGCTCGACGCGAAGCGCGGCAAGCTCTATGTCGCCTGCGCCAGCAGCAACTCGGTCTGCGTGATCGACACGCATCGCGGCCACCTCGTCGAAACGATCTACACGAGCCTGTTCCCCAAAGCCCCGTCGGGGAGCACGCCGGACGCGCTGGCGCTCAGCCCGGACGGCGAGACGCTGTACGTGGCCAACGCCGACAACAACTGCATCGCCGTGATCGACCTCGACGACGCGAAGATGAGCCACGTGAAAGGTTTCATCCCGACGGGCTGGTACCCGACCAGCGTCGCGGTCACCCCGGACGGCAAGAATATCCTCGTCGGCGTCGGCAAGGGGCTGCAATCGAAGGCCAACCCGCGCTTCACCAAAGAAGAACTGGAAAAGGTCGAGAAGGACGAAGTGAAAGCGATCGCCCGGAAACTGATGCCGTACCCGTACATCGGCACCACGATGAGCGGGGCGCTGTCGGTGATCCCCGTGCCGGGCGATGCCAAACTGAAAGAGTACACGGCGCAGGTCTACCGCAACTGCCCGTATAGTGACAGCCAGTTGACACTGGCCCCGCACAAGGATAAAACCGCGATCCCGACGAAAGTCGGCGATCCGTCGCCGATCAAGTACGTCGTCTACATCATCAAAGAGAACCGCACCTACGACCAAGTCTTCGGCGACTTGGCCGCCGGCAAGACCCCCAAGGGCAACGGCGACCCGAGCCTCTGCATGTTCCCGCGGAACGTGACGCCGAATCACCACAAGCTCGCCGAGGAGTTCGTGCTGCTCGACAACCTCTATTGCAACGGCCAAGTCAGCCGCGACGGCCACCCGTGGAGCACGATGGCCTACCACACCGACTACACGGCCCGCGATTGGCACCTGACCTACAGCCGGCGCAAGGGCGTCGATGACGACGACGAAGGCAGTTTGCAGAACGCGCCGAGCGGACACATCTGGGACGCGTGCAAACGCAAAGGAATCAGCTACCGCAGCTACGGCGAAGCCGGCAAACGCGTCAGCGATGGGCAGGGCGGCTTCAAGATGGAAGGCCGGGTGCCGAACCTCGTCGGCCACTTCTGCCCGAACTACGGCATTCCGAAAGGCACTCGCACCCGCGATACCGACAAGGCCGAGGTATTCTTGACCGAATACGATGCCTTCACCAAGGCCAAGACGATGCCGCAGTTCATCGTGATGAGCCTCGGCGAAGACCATACGGACGGCACGAAAACCGGTTCGTTTACCCCGCAGGCTTGCGTCGCCAGCAACGACCTCGCCCTCGGTCGGATCGTCGAGCACATTAGCAACGGCCCGCTCTGGAAAGAGACCGCGATTTTCGTGATCGAAGACGACGCCCAGTACGGCCCGGATCATGTCGACGCTCACCGCACCGTTGGGTTGGTCATCAGCCCGTATACGAAGCGCAAGCACGTCGATAGCACGCAGTACGCCACCGTCAGCCTGATCCGCACGATGGAACTGATCCTCGGGTTGCCCCCGCTCAGCCAGTACGACGCGGCCGCCCGGCCGATGTTCAACAGCTTCACGGCAACGGCCGATGCGACGGCGTACAAGCACCTCCCGGCCGAGATCGACCTGACCGCGAAGAACGACAAGATGGCCTACGGCGCGGATCGCAGCAACAAGATGGACTTCAGCGAGTACGACAAGATCGACGACTTCGAGCTGAACGAAATCCTCTGGCACGCGATCAAGGGCAAGGACGCACTGGAACCCCCGGCCGTGCGCCGGGCCATTGCCTTTCGGGTGCAGAACTTGAAGAAGTAAACGCGAGCGGAGGAGCCCGGCGGGCGACCCGCTCCTCGCTTGCGGAGCGGGTTCCGACGGATATTATTTAAGGTGGAATTGCACTGTCTCGGGCCGCGGTAGGCACTGACCATGGCCTTCCGCGATTTCGGCTTTCCCGATGTGATTCCAAAGCTCGGGCGGACTTATTCGGAGGCCGACCTGTTCGGGGGTGTGATCGCGCGATCCGTCTCTTCCGTGATGACCGGGATCGCTTGGAAATTTCTGGGTGAGATGCTCCGGCTTGGCGGCCGGTCATGCGTGGGTCCGCGAACACCTCGGTGCGGAACGCCGCGACGATCTCCTCGCCCGGGCCGAATCCGCTTTGAAACGCATCCGAGCGCCGTTCAAATTCGTGTGATTCCCCGTAAATCAATTCCTATGAAATACCTCATCGTCATCCCCGACGGCTGCGCCGACGAACCCGTGGCCGAACTCGGCGGACTCACTCCTTTGCAAGCGGCGCACATCCCGAACATGGATCGCGTCGTGCGGCTCGGCACCACCGGGCTGAGCAACAACGTGCCCCCGAGTTTGACACCGGCGTCGGACGTGGCGACGCTGTCGCTCTTCGGTTACGACCCGTTGAAGGTGTATACCGGCCGGGCCCCGCTCGAAACCGCGGCGATGGGGATCGCCCTCGGGCCGAACGACTGGGCCATCCGCTGCAACCTCATCCACGCCCCCGACGGGACGATGGATGACTTCACCGCCGGGCACATCACCAGCGAAGACGGCGGCGAATTGATGGCGGCGATCCAAGCCGCGCTCGGCGGACGGGAACTCGCGGGCGGT
>JANXTU010000438.1 GCA_025352235.1 Fimbriiglobus sp. | reverse complement strand
GCTGGCCTACCACATGTGGTTCGAAGTCCGCATCGACGGCCAATGGCTCGCCCTCGACGGCACCCTCGGCCAAGGCTCCGTCGGCCCCGGCCACCTCAAAATCACCGACAGCCACTGGGACGGCGAACGCGGCTTCACACCATTGCTGCCGGTGCTGAACGTCTTGGGGGCTCAGCCGAAGGTGACCATCGCCACGGTGGAGGGCCGGTAAGGAATCCGGCGAGCCGAAGCGATGCCGGGAGTCCACGGACGGAGGGGACTTCCGGCGCGGAGAAGATGGGCAAGGTCGGCCGCAACTCAAGGGGAAATTCTTGGGGCGGGTTGCCACTCTGAGGCACTTGCAATCCGGCACACACTCCCGGGCTTCGGCGTCACGGTTGGCGCGAGCTATTCATCCAACGGAGGAACCGGATCGACGGTGCCTAGCGGTACGTCGTGTGTGCAGCTTGAAAGTCTCTTGTACGTCAGCACAAGCCCCCAACGAATTCCGTGCGTTTCAACGGCCGCGATGGAATATTCCGAACAAGATGGTTGAAACCGGCATTGCACGCGTCCCTTTAAGAGGGGACGTCCGCCCCACTGGTAGAGATGCACGATTTTGATGTAGCCCCAGGCTGTTACTTGGTTTTCCGGGGCGCGGAAAGAATCCAAAACGCCCGACAAGAAAACCGCTGCAAACAGCACAAGCCAAGTTCTGGGGTTCTTCAACCGTTGCCGCAGTGAGGACATTTTCTGCTCGCTTGCAGTCGAGAATTGCCACACTGATCACAACGCATCAGCTTACCCTGGGGTCGCGAGAAAATATAAATCACTAACCCAATCAGACTCGTGAACATGACCAGTATCATCCAGATGACCGCACTATCCATGTTCCGGCTCTTGGCGTCTCTCGCAACCCAGATTAACAGGGCGATATTGAGAACCACGATGACACTCGGCACCACGATCATCAACAACCCGCCCCCGCAGCAGGAACAAGCGGCGGCCCCGCCTTCCGGACTCGGGTCGCCCTGTTGAGACGTCTTTGAAGTTGGCCCCCGATTGCTTGGCGACGCGGCGGCGTCTTTCGGCTTTTGGCCACCCTGTTGAGGTTGGCCAAAAGCCAACTGACTTGTCGAGAGCAGTAGAATTGTCGTTAAGAACGCTAGGCCGCAGCGCAGGTGCGGATGGATGAGGCGGATTTTCATTCGAGTTTTCCTGGAGGCCGAGCGAACAGGCTCATGGGCGGCGGCCCTGAACGAGTGTAACGGATTCTGGTGCGCCTGTCAAACAGGACTTCTGGAATGGCGACTGGCTGTCGGATATTTCTTCCCGAGCGGGGGGCGTCAGTCCCCCGTGGGATCGAATCGCAATGTTTCGCAGACACGGGGGGCTGACGCCACCCCGCTCGGAAGATGACCTCCAAGAATCGTTGTGACACCCCAGTTCCGCATCGCACGGGGGCTGACGCCGCCCCGCTCGGGTCGGCCATTTCGAGAATCGTTGCGACACCCGCTGGAATGGCGACAGCCCGTCGGATATTTCGTCGCAATCGAAGACTCCGACCCCTCACGGGGCCGGCTCGCCCTGAAGCGCATCGCCTTTTCTCGGCGGGAGGCACCTGAAATCGGACGTAACTCCTTGCAGCGCTAGGTCGTTCCGAAAGTCGGACGTCATTCCACGATAGGGTGGGTGGGTTCACGCTGGAATGACGACTCCAAGAATCGTTGGCACATGAGCCACTGGGACGGGGCGGCGTCCGGACGTCCTCCCGATGCTATTACTGCCCGGTCTTCGCAACGGGAGCGGACCAGGTTTGGGGCGTCCAGGAACCGGTCACCCAGGCGTCGGTGGTCTGGTATTCGCGGGCGACAACCCGGTCGGCGTGAACCTCGAAATAGAAGAACGCCTGTTGCTGGCCGGCGAAGTGACTGCTGTTGTCCACGTTGAACGTCGGGATGCCCTCCTTCGCGGCCTTGTTCGAGCCATCCCAGCGGTACACATTCCGCGCGTGAGTGTGCCCGTACAAGATGGCCGCGATGTTATACCCCTTCAAGGCGTCGTGGAATCCCTTCACATCGGCCGGATCCCACTCCATCCCCTCCGCCTTCTTGTCCTCCACCGGCAGGGGCTGCGCGTACCGGAGCATGTCCACGTGCTGCGTGATGACGACCGGCTTGCCGGACATGCCGACCTTGTCTTTGAGATCGCTCACCAAGAACTCCAGGCTACCGAGCGGGGCGTACCGGCGTTTGCGGGTCACGTCCCCAACCTGCCCCACGACGATACCCAGACAGACGAAGTGAACTCCTCCCCAGTCCCAAGAGTAGTGGACACCGTTCTTGGATGAGTTCGTGACGCCAGGGCGGTTCTTGTTGCGCTCCGTGATCTTCTTGACCGCGAGACCGTCGCCGCGGGGGCTGTCGTGGTTCCCATGCACCTCGTACGTAGGCACCTTGAGTTTGCCGTCTTTTCCGGTCAGTCCGTACGCGTCGGCGAACGCGGCCCACTCGGTCTCCTGCATCTTCACATTGGACTTATCGCCAGTGTCGATGCAGTCTCCCGCGTGGATCACCCCGCGCGGGGCCAACACCATGCCACCGCCCGCGCCCTGCGGGATGTCGGTGCCGGGCAGCTTGTTCAGAAAATCTACGAGCCGACCGGTGACGGCCGCGGAGCGTTCGTCGAGCTTCGCCGTGTCCTCCTTGTTCGCCAAGAAGTGGGTGTCGCCCACGAGAAAAAAGGCGACGGGGTCGGCGGCGCCTTTCGGCGCAAACGCCCGGAGCCAAGCGGGGCTGGATACGGCGACCGTGGCCGTGGTCATGAACTGACGGCGGGTAACGTTGATGGACATGTGAGCCCTTTGAGATTATGCTCGGCGTACTTGAGAGTGACACATCGCGAAACGCCGATTTTCCGATGCGTCGGACTCCGCCCCACCTTCGGTTTTGAAAGCCGAGCCGAGCGGAGAACGTCGCTTTTCGCTCCGCGAAAAGTGGTTGACGCCAGCACTCGCGTTCGGCACCTCGCGGGCGAGCCCAGCTACTTTTCGCGGAGCGAAAAGCGACTTT
>JANXTU010000436.1 GCA_025352235.1 Fimbriiglobus sp. | reverse complement strand
CGGGAGCGGCACCGCTATCTGGCGCAGATGCTCGACACGCCGGGCTACCGCGCCCTGCACGCCGACACCCGACTCGACGAGACGGCCTCGTCTATCGCCGCGGTGTCGTTCGCCGAAGCCTTCGCCGGGCTCGCGGCCGGTCGGGCCGAAGATCCCCGCCCCGCGGGCACGGGCGGGGAACTGGCGGTCGAGATGGCGGCCCTCCGGGCCGCGGGTCGGGCCGTGGCCGAGGCGGCCGCGGAAGTCGGAGCCCTCCGCGAAGCCGAAGGGGCTTTCGGGATGGGGCCCGGTTCGCCGGGCCACAGCGATCCGGCGGCCGTGGCCGCCCTGTTCCGGCGCGTCCGCCGCGATCCGACCCTGACGCGGATCTGCGAACGGGCCGGTCGCTTCCGCCGGGTCGCCCAATCGAAGCAGCGGCGGAAGGCGATCCACGGGCTCGACGACGTCGTCGGAGTCGAACCGGGCGGCGACATCGGCCGGCTGCTCCCGGCCGAACTGGTCCGGCTCGCCGTCCCGGAACTCGAACTCGACGCCCTCCGGCGGATCGCCGAGCGGCAGGCGCTCTGCCGGGAGCACCGCTCGACCGAACCGGTCGGCAAGGGGCCCATCCTCGTCTGCGTCGACGAATCGGGCAGCATGGAGGGCGACCGGATCCACTCGGCCAAGGCGCTGGCCCTGGCGCTGGCCTGGATCGCCCGGCAGCAGCGGCGCTGGTGCGGACTGGTCGCCTACAGCGGCGATAGCGGGGAACGGCTCCTGGCCCTGCCGCCGCACCGGTGGGACGAGGGGAAACTCGCCGACTGGCTGGCGGCGTTCATCGGCCGCGGCAGTTCGCTCGACGTGCCGATCCGGGAACTGCCCCGGATCTACGCGGAGCTGAATGCCCCCCTCGGCAACACCGATGTGCTCTTCCTCACCGACGCGGAGTGCCGCGTGCCGGAACGATTCAGCAGGCGGCTACTGGATTGGAAGGCCACCGTCGGGGCCCGGATTATCACGATTGTCATCGGAGGATCGGCCGGCGACTTGGCCGCCCTCAGCGACGAAGTCCACCTCGTCGCGTCGCTCGCGCCGGACGGCGAGTCCGTCGGCCGCGTGCTCTCCCTGTAACCGATCCTCTCCCCGGAGAATCCCACCTTGAGAATCGCCGCCGCCCCGTTCCCCGTCGCGGCCGGCGTCCGGCTGCACGGGGAAGTCATCGCCTGGACCTGTTCCGGGGTCGCCGTCCGCCATTCGGATCTGGTCGCGGCCCTCCGCGATGCCGATCTCGACGAGGGGGTCGCCCGCGAGCTGGCCCCGAAACACGCCTTCGCGCGGGCCTGCAAGAAGCTGAGCGAGCAACGCATCATCCGCCGGGTCGCCGAAGATGGGGCCTCGATGAAGTTCCAGTTCACCGCCGAGCACCGGTCCGACGACCGCTTCGAGTACACTCTGGAGACGCTCCTGACCCTCGACAAACGCACCGGGCGCGTGAGCTGCGACCTGCCCGGGCTGGCCACCTCGGCCCAGGAGCACCTGGACCATGCGCTCGGCGTCCGCACCGCGTCCGACGTGACGCGCGTGATCGGAAAGCTCTTCGACCGGCACGCCGACCTCTTCCCGATCCGCCCGCAGGGGGCTGTTACTTCGTGCCCGATCGGCACGCCGGCTTCGTTGACCGGGTGCAGGCGATGCTCGGCCGGATCGGCGGGCGGATCCGGCGCTTCCCGGTCCCCGCCGGCACGCCCGAGGGGGATCGGAGCGTGAAGGACGCGGTCGCCTCGGGGCTCGCGGCCCTGATCGGCGAGCACCGCCGGGCCATCGCCGCCTTCGGCGACGAGACGCGCGGGGAGACGCTGGAGCGGGCCGCCGAGACGATCCGCACGACGCGGCTGAAGGTCGAAGGGTACTCCGAACTGCTCGCGGACGAGAAGGCCCGCCTCGACCGCGAACTGGCCGCCGCCCGCGGCGAACTGCGGGCCAAGGTCGAGCGACTCGCCCCGGCCGTCCCGGTGTGACCCCGCCGGGATCGTCCCTCCCCGAACCCCCTTCCGAGTCGTCCCCATGCGCCCGCTCCTCCTCTGCGCCCGCGGCGGTGGCGCCGCCGGCCGCGTGCTCCTCCCGGCCCCCCGGCCCATCGGCACGCCGTCGCCGCGCATCCGCGGTCCGCCCCCACACGCCCCGACCCGACTTCCATCCCCGTTCCTCCGGAGTTCCGCGATGAAGATCCTCTATGTGAACAACGACGGCGGCGGCTTCGCCGACACGGTCGAGGTGGCCGACGGCCTGACCGTGGCCGGCCTCTTCGCCGAGAAGGTGGCGGGCCGCAAGCCGGCCGACTACCTGATCCGCGTCAACCGCCAGCCCTCGTCGGCCGACCAGGTCCTGCGCGACGGCGACCGCGTCACCATCACCCCGACCAAGATCGAGGGGCCCGCGCCTGAGACGCGGCCCGCGCATCCCGGGCCCCGGCGGACTTCCCGCCGGGGCCTTTTTCGTCCAGGAGACCCATCCATGCTTTCGATCACGCTGGCGTGGCGGCTCGCCCGCCGGCTCCACCCATCCCCCTAAGCGAGGCACGCGACGAAGACGCCGACGAACGATGGGAGCGGCTCACGCGATCGTGGGCCGAACTCAACCGCGGGCGGGAGCGCTGGCTCAAAGCCCGCAGCCGGCTCCCCGCGGTTGCCGAACTCCTCCGCGCGGCCTTCGCCGCGAGCGCGCGTGCTGTCGGGCGCGAGTTCGAGGGGGCCAAGTCGGCCTTCGCCCCCGCCGCTTCGGCCGCCGCCGGCACCGGCGACCTCTTCGCCGACCTGCGTCAGCTCGAAGCCGAGTTCGAGGCGGTCGAAGTCCGCTGGAAGGAGAAGGTCCTCGTCGCCACCACGGAGGCGATCACCCTCCGGGGCGTCGAACTCGGGCCCTTCGCCATCGAACTGCACTGGGAGGCCCGCGGCGAGCCCGGCTCCCGCTTCGAGATCGTCGCCCTCGAACCGAACCCCGCGGCCGGGGGCAAGGGAGACATCCCCCATCCCCACGTCCGGGACCGCCACCTCTGCGCCGGCGACGCCGTCGCTCCGATCCGGCGGGCTTTGGACGACGGCCGCATCACCGACGCCTTCGTCCTCGTCCGCTCCGTGCTGCGGACCTACAACCCGGCCTCGCCCTACACCTCGCTCGCGGAGTGGGGCGGCAGCCCCTGCCGCGAGTGCGGCCGCACGGTCAGCGCCGACGACCGCTCGTGCTGCGAGGGGTGCGATGCCGACTTCTGCGAGTCCTGTTCGAGCGGCTGCGGCCGCTGCGACTCGACCCGCTGCCCGGGCTGCCTCGACTCCTGCGCGCTCTGCGACACCAACTGCTGCTCCCGCTGCCTCGACAGCGACCCGAACGGCCGGGCGCTCTGCCCGGAGTGCTGGGTCGGCTGCTCCGGCTGCCACCGCCGCTTCCCGAAGGACCGGCTCGTCCGCCGGCTCTGCCCCCACTGCTCCACCCCGATCCCGGAGGCCCCCGATGACGACGACGATCCCGTCGATGACGAACCCGACGAAGCCGACGAAGCCGATGACGACGGCGATGATGAACCCGCTGACG
>JANXTU010000414.1 GCA_025352235.1 Fimbriiglobus sp. | reverse complement strand
ATTCGACCTCAACTCGAGCACCTCGAAACCCGCGAAGTCCCGGCCACACTCGTCGGACTCACTTCGACGAACAGCTTGATCCAATTCGACAGCGCGACCCCGGGAACTCTGATCGGCGCGCCGGTCGCTGTCACCGGTTTGGTGGCCGGGGACATCCTCGGCGGCATCGACTATCGCCCCTCGAACAGCTTGCTCTACGGCGTCGGCAGCGACGGTGCGGGCAACGTGCGGATTTACACGATCAACGCAACCACGGGGGTGGCCACGGCCGTCAACGCGGTGGCCACGGCGACCCCGCTGACCGGGACTGCCTTCGGCGTCGATTTCAATCCGGTGCCGGATGCCATCCGCGTCATCGATGCGGCCGGGCATAGCACCCGGTTCTCCCCGGCTACTGGTTTGCAAGGCGCCGGTGCGCCGGATACGGATCTCTTCTACGACCCGAACGACATCGACGGTCAAAACGTCGCTTTCTTCGGTTCGGTCGGAGCCGTCCCCACAACGATCACCGTTGCGGCGGCGGGCTACACCAACGGCGCCGGCGCGACCGTCACGACCTTGTACGGCATCGACACGGCCCTCGACGTTTTGGTCCGCATTGGCGGTGCCGATGGCCCCCCGAGCCCGAACACCGGCGCGGCGGTGGCGCTCACCGAACTCCGCGACGGCAGCTTCAACTTGATCAACTTCGGCGCCTCGGCGTCGTTGGACATTCAAGCCGGTACCGATCTCGCATTCGCTTCGAATACGACGACCGTGTACGGGATCGCCCTCGGCACCGGCACGGTCACGACCCTCGGCACTGTCGGCGGCGGATTCTCACTGCGGGATTTGGTGATCGCCCCGACCGCCGCCGGCGCGGGTAGTCTGTCCCTCAGCACCGGCACCGCGTCGTTCCCGGTCGACCGCGGCCCGGTCGCCGTCACGGTGACGCGCACCGGCGGGGCCACCGGCCCTGTGACGGTCGATTATGCAACCGCGGATGGCTCGGCCGTCGCCGGCGTCGATTACTTCGGGGCCTCGGGCACCTTGAGCTTCGCCAGCGGCCAGTTGACGCGGACGATCTTCCTGCAACTGCCGGCGGGGACACCCGCCAACGGCCCCGCCAAAACCTTCACGTTGAGCTTGAGCAACGCCACCGGCGGAGCGACTCTCGGGTCGATCACCACCGAAACGCTCACGATCCCGGCGACATCGTCGGTTCCCAACCGGTTGTTCGCGGTCGGTTCGACTCAAAATGCCCGCGTGACCGTGTACGACTCGAACGGGGGCAACGCGTTGTTCTCGTTCCGCGCTTTTGAAGGCACGTTCGCCGGGGAGGCCCGCGTCGCGGTCGGCGATGTGAACGGCGACGGCTTCGACGATGTCATCGTCGGCGCCGGACCGGGGGCCGGACCCCGCGTCCAAGTGTTCGACGGGAAGACACTGTCGGCCACCAACCAGACGCAAATCGCCAGCTTCAACGCCTTCACCGCCGGCTTCGTCGGAGGGCTATCGGTGGCGTCCGGCGATATCAACGGCGACGGTTTCGACGACATCATCGTCGGGGCGGGCGCCGGGGCCGGGCCGCACGTGAAAGTGTTCGACGGCCGGACGCTCCTCGCGGGGGCCACCTTTGAAATCGCCAGCTTCTTCGCGTTCGATCCAGGCTTCGTCAGCGGCGTCAACGTCGCATCGGGCAACCTCAACGGCGACAGTTTCGACGATGTCGTCGTCGGGGCGGGCTTCGGCGGCGGATCGCACGTCAAGGTCTTCGACGGTCGGTCGCTGGTCCTCGGCTCCACGACGGAACTCGCCAGCTTCTTCGCCTTCGACGCGGGCTTCGTCGGCGGCATCAGCGTCTCGACCGGTGATCTCAACGGAGACGGCCGCGCGGATGTTATCGTCGGCTCCGGCGGTGGCACGACCTCACACGTGAAGGTGTTTGACGGCACGACCATTGCGACCCGCACCGAACTCGCCAGCTACTTCGCCTTCGACGTCGGTTTCAACGGCGGAGTGAACGTATCCGCCCGCGATCTCAATCGCGATGGCATCGACGACATCATCGTTGGGGCGGGTCCCGGCGGCTCGTCGCACGTCCGCTACTTCGACGGCCGCTCGCTCCTCGCGGGAACGAAGCGAGAACTCGCGAGCTTCTTCGCCATCGATGCGTCCTTCACCGGCGGTGTCTACGTCGGTTGATGTCCGGGGGCCGATGGCCCCCGCTCTTTTTCCCGTTTCATCCTTCCCCGTTTCTTTCAGGAGTTCGACATGAGCGAGAGTTTGCAAGCGCGCGGCACCCCGGACCGCCGTTCCTTCGTGCGGGGCGGAATCGCCGCCGCGGCGGTCGCCACTGGCGCCGCGATGATGCCCGGCCGGGCCGCCGCAGCCAACGCCGACACACTGCCGAACCTCTATCCCAACTGGAACGCCCTGCTGTTCCAGTCGATCCAAGACGACGAAAACAAACACGTCGACGGCATCCGAGCCATCATCACGCAACTCGGCGGGACCCCGCGTCCGAGCCCGACCTTCAAGAACCTGCTCCAGCCGACGCTCGTGGCCTTCGGCACAGTGTCGAAGGCCCTCGAAAACACCGGCGTCGGCGCTTACCTCGGCGCGGCCCCGATCATCCTCCAACCGTCGATCCTCGCCGCCGCCGCTTCGATCGCGACGATCGAAGCCCGCCACGCCGGCTACCTCAACGTGCTGTTCAATTTGGACACCACGACGAACGTATTCGGGCAAGCCCAAGAGTTCGAGCGCGCCCTGACGATCCAAGAAGTGGTCGATTCGGCGAGCCCGTTCGTCGCCGGTCTGAATGGCGGTCCGGCCCTGACCTTCTCGACGACCAAGTCGCGCGCCAACGACATCGCGATCCTGAACTTCGCGTTGGCACTCGAGTATTTGGAGCGGGACTTCTACAACCTCAACGTGCCGAAGTACTACCCGGTCTGAGCCGCACACGGACTCACGACACGGTGGGTCCGTCATCTTTCTAGCAGATGAAAACTGCACATCGACAGCCGCGTGGGACACTGGTCCCCGCGGCTGTCGACACTTCGACATCCGCAGGCGGCCAGCGTGAGCGGCCGGGCTTTTTTCGCTCCGGAATCCAGCCCCCCCAAGTGATCGGGTGTGGCAAATCTTTCTGGCAACTTTTGTCGTGTCGGAACTTCCAACGGGGACCTCACCCCCGGCCCCGCTTTGGTGAGGCCAAACACCATCGTCCGGCCATCGCGAACGTCGATTCGTCCAACTGGGATTCTTCCAACACGGACGCCGTTTCCATCGAGTTCCACTCGGGGCGGAATCGCCGCAAGTCCTTGTCAGGATTGGTCCGTCGGCCGAGGTTCTCAACCGACTTCCGATTCTTCCAATTCTTTTAAATGCTTCCAGCGGGGGGTGTCACCCCTTCCGTTGGAAGAATCGGCGCGGTTGGTTTCCGTCAAGTCCGGTAACGGGTTGCCGTGACAAGACCCCGAATGTGACCACGACTCCCGTGCGCCCGAAAGATTTGTCAGACCCCTGTTGTACTATTGTACCCCGCGCTTGAACGCCGGGCCGTCCCCCGCTACTCTACGCGGAGCATCACCCCCTGGGAACACCGTACCTCCGCGCTCGTCGACCCGTCATGGCGCTCACCCTCGAACAATACGCCCTCGACTATTTGGACACCCGCGGCCTGCCGTGGCCCACCATGCCCAAGGTCGAGGCGCCGAAGGCCAAGCCGAGTCTGGCCCACCTCCCCGTGCGCGCCGTCCTCTACACCGTTTACGGCACGCTGGTGGCTATCCCCGCCGGCGAGCTGCAATTCGAAGCCCAACTCGATTTCGTGACCGATGCCGCGTTCGAGAAAACTGCAACCGAATTCAAAATGTGGCCGGCGATGCCTCGGAAACCCGGCGCGCCGAGTGCGCACTTGAAAGAGATGTTCAAGAAAGCCTACGACGCCCTCCGGTTCAGCGGCAGCGGCGGCGAGAAGCTCCCCGAAATCCCGGCCGAGCGCATCTGGGACGAGATCGTCAAAAAGCTGATCGCCCGCGAATACAAGGTCGACGCCGCCCAGTACGGTCCCCCCGCCGAGTTCGCCAAGAAGATCGCCTACTTCTACCACGCGAGCATCCAAGGCACCGGTTGCTACCCCGGCGCGGCCGACACTTTGAAACTGCTAGCGGACCGCGGTATCCAGCAAGGGTTGCTCGCCGACGGGCAGTGCTTCACGCCGGCGCAACTGCTGCGCGGCCTGCGTGTCCAAGACGCCGGGTTCGATCTCAACGCCGTCCTGCCCGGCCCGCTGCGGCTGATCTCGGCGGACTGCAAGGCCCGCAAGCCGTCCGGCACGATCTTCCAAGCCGCCGTGACCGCGCTCGCGGCCCGCGGCATCGCCCCGTCGGAGACGCTGCACGTCGGCTCGCACCTGACGCGGGACATTGCCCCGGCCAAGAAACTCGGTATGAAAACGGCCCTGTACGCCGGGGACAAAGCGTCCCTCGTCGCCGCCGGCGAGCAACTGCGCGACCCGGCGCTGCGGCCCGATGTTTTGCTGACGGAATTGACCCAATTGCTCGACGTGATCTCGTGATCCGCTTCCGGAGTCCGCCGACCATGCGCCCGACCGACCGAGCCCCCGACTTCGATCCGGCGGCCTTCGACCTCACCAAGATCCACGCGAACCTCGAAGCGATCCGCGCGATCAATCCGCACCGCTACGAATTTGAAATGCTCACGGCGGTCGTCCACGTCGACACGGCGAAGCACCTCGTCGCGGGGTACAAAGACCTGACCGAAGCGGATTTCTGGGCGAAGGGGCACATGCCCGGATTCCCTCTGATGCCGGGCGTGCTGATGCTGGAAGCCGCCGCCCAATTGATGGGGTACTACACGGTCTCGGAAGGGTTTGTGAAAGACGTGCTGATGGGCCTAGGCGGCATCGACGGGGCGAAGTTCAAACGGATGGTCCGCCCCGGCGACCGGCTGGTGATCATCGGCCGGGGCATCAAGGTCGACCGCCGGCTGACTCGCTTTTTCCTGCAAGGGTTCGTCGGGTCGGAATTCGTCTTCGAGGCCACCGTGACCGGCGTGCCGTTGAAATTGGCCGAAAGTGGCCGGTGATCGGCGGATCGGAAAAAGGGCATTCCACCGATCCCCTCGAAAGCCCGCGAGCTTGCGGACGAATCACGGATAGGCGATAATCTGCTCGTTGACCGTCTGGTTCAGGATGAACACCGGAGGTTTTGACCCCATGCGACGAATGATTCCCTCGGCCAGCGGCCGCTCGATGGCCGGCGTGATGGCGGCCGTGATGCTCGGCACGGGTCTCGGCGGCCAAGACGCGTGTGCCAGTACCCCGTCCAACGCGCAGCAAATCGACGACAGTGCCGTCCGCGATATCACCCGCTACTGCCAAGTCTGCTGGCGGAACGCCCGGTTGCCGGACGACCTCTGGGCCGATTGCACGCAGCAGGTCTTCACCCGCCTTTTAGAAACCGTCGACCGCGACCGCTGGACGGGCTTGCTGAAGACCGAAGACCACGACAAACGCGAATTCCTGCGGGCCATCGACGCCGTGAAGAAGCGGACGCAGCGCGCCCGCCGCTTCGTCGATCTGTCGAACGATGTGGCCGAGCGTTGGACGCCGTCGTCGGTGATCGACCAGCGCGAAGAGGTCAACAAAGCGGCCGGGGAAGTGCTGAGCACCCGTCAACAGACGATCATCCACCTCTCGGCCGACGGCTGGGCCGTGCCGGACATCGCGGTCGAACTGGGCACGACGACCCAGCGCATCAGCGACGAGAAGTACAAAGCGATCCGCAAGCTCCGCGAAAAGCTCGGGGTCGATGCGACCGAGTGAGCCCGGTCCACGCGCGGTTTGGTACATTATTAGTATCTCCGCGCCTCTTCCCGGATACCCGCCATGTTCCTTTGGTTCCGCAACGTCGGGCAGACCGTCGGTAGCATTTCGGCGAGCTTGTACATCACGCTGCGCTACTTCGCGCAGACGTTCCGCCGCCGGCCCTTTACGAAGAGCTTCGAGTATCCGGAACTCCCGGTGCCGGTGAAGCCGCGCTACCGGGGCTTCCACCGCTTCGACCTGACGGCGTGCATCGGCTGCGACAAATGCGCCCGCGCCTGCCCCGTCGATTGCATTTACATCGAGAAGGAAAAGGCCGTGGCCCCCGCGAAGGGGTTCGTCGTCACGGGGTTCGCCATCGACTACACGAAGTGCATGTTCTGCTCGCTCTGCGTCGACCCCTGCCCCGCCGATTGCATCTTCATGGGAAGCACCTACGACATCAGCGGCTACACCCGCGACGGCTGCATCGTCGACTTCGCCAAGCTCCCCCTGACGGTGGCCTGGGGCCAAGACACGCTGAACCCGACGGCTGTGATGGAATCGAAGCGCACGAGCTTGCCGGTGTGGACGAAGGCCGGGGCGACACCATGATCGACCTCGTCGCCGCCATCCTCGTCTTCCTCGCGGTGGGAATCATCTTCCTGCTGACAAACCTCGGCCTCGGGAAACTGATCCGGCCGGATCGGCCCAGCGTGGCCAAGGGGGAAATCTACGAGTGCGGGGAAAAGCCCGTCGGGACGGCGTGGATCCAGTTCGACTTGCGCTTCTACGTCGTGGCGCTGTTGTTCGTGATCTTCGATGTGGAAATGGCCTTCTTCTTCCCGTGGGCCGTCGTCTTCGGCAGCGCGAACCGTGCGGGCGACACGAGCCTGCCGGAATCCGAGCGGATCGCCGCCGCCAACACCATCGCTCCCGGTACGACGACTCCGCCCGATCTCGCCACGATGAATTTGTTCGCGCAGTTCGCCTTCGCCGAGTTCCTGATTTTCTTCGCGATCCTGCTCGTCGGTTTCGCTTACCTCTGGCGCCGCGGCGACCTCGAATGGGTGCGCAGCCTCGGGGGACAGGCGGGGGCGAAGCCGAAGGTCGCGGTATAATGGATTCTGTACGACGACCGTCGGAGATCGTTCCATGACCGCAACCGCCCAACTCGAAACCGTCGCCCCATCGACTTACGGTCGAGATGCATCGACCGCGCGCTTTTCGGTCGCACGCTACGAGCGGATGATTGAAGAAGGAATCCTGACGCGCGACCACCCGGTCGAACTCCTCGAAAACTACGTGGTGCTGAAAATGCCCCGGAGCCCCCGCCACGACGGGACCGTTCAACTGCTGGTCAAGCGGTTGGGACGCCGCCTGTCGGAGGGATGGGATATCCGCTCGCAATCCGCGATTCGATTGAGCGACAGCCAACCGGAACCGGACTTGGCCATCGTCCGCGGCGATGAAGCGGCTTATGTCACCCGGCATCCGTACCCGGAGGATATCGGTCTCGTCGTCGAAGTCGCGGACTCGTCGCTGCTCCGGGATCAGCGGGACAAATCGCGGATCTACGCTCGGGCCGGCATCGTCGCCTATTGGATCGTGAATCTCGCGGACCGGCGAATCGAGGTGCACACGGCTCCGAGCGGAGCGACCGAGGCCCCCGAGTACATGGCCTCGCAGTCGTATGAATCGGGCGAATCCGTGGCTCTTTCCCTGGCGAGTGCGGAGTCGATGTCGATCCCCGTGGACGAATTGCTCCCTGATTGAGAGCCCGCCATGCCGATTCACGACTGGACCCGCGTCGATGCCGGGTTGTTCCACGCCTTCCATCAAACGTGGATTACCGCGATCACCGATGCGCTGAACGGCGGCGTGTTGCCGGATGACCATTACGCGTTGCCGGAGCAACGCATCGGCGGCCCGATCCCCGATGTGCTGGCCCTGCGCCGCGGTGCGACGGGGACGCCCGGTCCGAGGGAGGGCGGCGTCGCGGTCGCCGATAAGCCGGTGCGGACGAAAGTCGTGCAGAAGCGCGATCCGGAAATCTACGCCGAGAAGAAGAGCGTCATCGCGGTGCGGCACCGGCACGGAGAGATCGTCGCGGTGATCGAGATCGTGTCGCCGGGGAACAAAGCCGCGAAGAACGAGTTCCGCCGGTTCATCGAGAAGTCGGACGACCTGCTCGCCGCCGGAGTTCACCTGCTGATCGTCGATCTGTTCCCGCCGACGCCGCGCGATCCGAACGGCATCCACGCCGCGCTCTGGGACGACGACTACCGCTGCCCCGCGGACAAGCGGTTGGCCGTGGCGTCCTACGATGCCGAGGACAAGACGGCGTACGTCGAACCGCTCGGGGTCGGCGATGCGCTGCCGGACATGCCGATCTTTCTCCGCGCGGAGCATTACGTGCCGGTGCCGCTGGAAGCGACGTACAACACTTCGTGGAAGATGTTCCCGAACGCGCTGAAGGGATTGCTGCAATGAATGCACCCCGCATCCCCGACCCGCGGGATATCGAGGTGATCGACGACGCCACCGCCGCGATGTTCCGGGCGATGACGCCGGCCCAGCGTGTGATCGCGGCTTGCGACGCCCACACCACGGCGCGGTTGATGACCACGGCCCGCGTAATCAAGCTCCATCCGGATTGGCCCGACGACGGTATCCGCTCCGAAGTCGCCCGGAGGATGATCCGTGGACCAGCGTGAACTCCTCGAACACACCTTGGAAGCCCTTGACCGCCTCGCCATCCCGCACATGGTCGTCGGCTCGTTCGCGGGTTACGCTTACGGCGAACCGCGGTCCGGGATCGCTTCCAATTCAATGTCTTGCACCCCTCGTCGGGCAACAAGATCGATTGCATCTTTCCGAAATCGGACGACTGGGGAGCGAGCCAACTCGGACGTCGGAGGCGGATGGTGATCCTCCCCGGGGTCGAAGCCTTCATCGCAAGCCCGGAGGACGTCATCCTCGGCAAATTGTGGTATTACTCCGACGGCGGATCCGAAAAACACCTTCGAGACATCTGCGGGATCCTCAAGGTCAGCGGTGCTTCCGTGGATCGGGAATTCATTCGACGGTGGTCCGAGCGGCAGGGCTACACAGCAATCTGGAACGAAATCCTCAAGAAAGTGGACGGCGCATAATGCCCCTGCTCGAAAACCGCTTCGAAGACAGCCTCGTGATGACCTCCCTCGACCAAGCCATCGACTGGGCGCGGGCGTCGTCGTTGTGGCCGATGACCTTCGGCCTCGCGTGCTGTGCCATCGAAATGATGGCCGTGGGCGGGCCGCGCTACGATATCGACCGCTTCGGCGCCGGCGCGTTCCGGGCCACCCCGCGACAGGCCGATTTGATGATCGTCGCCGGCACCGTGAATCTGAAGATGGCCGAGCGCGTCCGCCGGCTCTACGACCTCATGCCCGATCCGAAGTTTGTCATTGCCATGGGCGCCTGCACCTGCGGTGGCGGGCCGTACTACAAGTACGGCTACAACGTCGTGAAGGGGGTCGATCTGGTGGTGCCCGTGGATGTGTACGTGCCGGGGTGCCCGCCGCGGCCGGAGGCGCTGCTCGAAGGGTTGATGCGAGTGCAGGACAAAGTCCGCACGATGCGGACCCTGCGAAAAGAGAAGGCGATCGAAGACGTGTTGATTCCGAAGCGGACGGGGAACGCGGCGATCCCGCCGGAGTTGGCCGACCTCGAAAAAGCGAACGCCTACAAAATCGCCCAGAAAGAAGCGGCCAAGCCGGCGAAAGCCTGAGCGGACACGAAAAAAACGGTCCCGGGGGACTGCCCCCGGGACCGTTTTCGTTCGTCGGAGTCGAACTCAGTTCGATTCGGTCTTCGGCTTCGGATCTTCTTTTTTGTCCATCGGCTTCGGCATGTCTTTCGGTGCGATCACCGGAGGCATGGTGATCACGCCGCCGGTGCAACCGGTCGGGGTCACGGGTGGGCAGCAGCCCTGGGCGACCGGAGCCGGGGTCCCGTGGCAGCTGCCGCCGAACAGTTTGCCGCGAAGACCGAAGATGCCCGCTTTGCTGCCGTGGCACGTGCTGCCTTGGCAGCTATGGCCGGTGCAACCCGAGGCGACGACCGTCCCGGTGCAACCCGAGGCGACGGCCACGGTGCCGTGGCAGCTCGCTGGGGCGCCGTGGCAACCCGACTTGTGCCCGAAGCCCGAAACGTCGCCGCTCGACGTAACGGCCATCATGAGAACCATTGTGTACATCTGCAAGCCTCCTGAGATCCGGCTCAGCCGGATCTGTTGTGAAAAAACAGCAAGATCCGCCCCGAGCCTCAGTGCTGGGGGACTGCGATGCGGATCCATCCAGTTCGAGTCATTCCGAGCGAACTTGCGCGAATCGGAATGATGTAGTTCTTGTGAGTTATGGCAGAACAGGCAATTCTTATGCTTTGGGTAAGCTCTATTCAGATGTTAGAAGGGCCTTCCAAAGGCGTCAACGGGAAACTGGGTAGGTTGCGGGATTTTGTCCATCATTTTTGCCCGTGTGCAAGAATGTCGCCGCCCGCGCCAACCCCGGGTCCGACATTCGCGTTGTTCTTGCGGCCGACGAAGACATCGCGTTACGATTCGCTAACTTAGCTGTCGGCGCCGGGTCCCCGGGCCGATGCGATTGAATAGTCCCCGAGGCTCACCCATGGATCGGACGCCCGAGCCCGTCGACGCTTTGCCCCCGGTCTCCGAGAAGACCGCGTTCACCCTGCAAATGGCGGGCGCCGCCGCCGCCGCGCTGACTGCAATCCCGGCGCTCTTCGGCGGAGTTTCTCCCGGCCTTCTCTCGGCCGCGATGTTGGTGTTGCTCGCCCTCGGCTTGCTCGCGGCCGGTTACGGCTTGACGCTCCGCCCGGGCGACTGGCGTACGTGGGCACTCGCTTCGACAGCGGCCCTCTTCGCCAACTTCGGCTTCCCATCGCACTGGGATTCGTTCGCGATGGTCTGCCGCGTCTTGGCTGCGGCGGCGGCGGTCGGCGCCGTGCTAACGTGGGTGAAGCCCGTGATCCGCTACGCGGTGCTCTCGGCACTCTTGATGTTTCACTACGGGGCGATTTTGACCGCGACGACGTGGCCCGACCCGGCGCCGTGGGGAACCACGCAATTGGCGTTGCGCATCTACATGCCCTATTACAAGTTCATGTATCTCAGCAACGCGTACCATTTTTACAGCCCGGAGCCGGGGCCCGCGAGTCTGCTCTTCGGCCTCGTGACGTACGAACTCGACGAGATCGACCCGAAGACGAACAAGAACAAAATCGAATCGTCGTGGATCGACCTGCCGAACCGGGCGACGCAGTTCAAAGACCCTCTCGGGTTGACCTACCAACGGCGGCTGTCGATTTCGGAACTCGTCGCCACGACGACCCCGAGCAATTTCACGCCGATCAGTTTCGAAAAGAACGACGCCGTGAACCGGCGCCGGCAGGCTGCGGTGACCCTCGACGACCCCGGTAGCCGCATCCCGCTGCAAGATCTGCCGGGCGACTCGGTGGCGGCGCAGTACCGGATGCCGACGAGTCCGAACACCCGCTATTTGTTCCCGTCGTACGCCCGGCACATCGCGGTCGAATTCGAAACCGAGTTCTCGTCCCCGCGCCGGCGCGTGCTCTCGATGAAGCTCGTGCGCGTGGAACACCGGGTCATTCAACCGGGGCAGTTTTTGACCGGCGACAACCCGTATAACCCGACGACGTTCCGCCCGTATTACATCGGGGAATACAACCGCGAGGGTCAGTTGTTGAATCCGACCGACCCGATGCTGTACTGGTTGTTGCCGATCGTGCCGCTCGACTCGCCGAACGCGCAGGGACGCTACTTCAAAGATTACATGTCGCTGTATTTGAAGCACGAGTATCCATGGACGGGGGGGTTCAAAGGGGCGCCATGACAGCACCATCGACCGGCACGAGCTACTGGCGGAGTTGGGTGGATTTCTGGTTTGCGGCCGCCGACCCGAGCACGATGGGGTTCATCCGCATCGTGACGGGTCTTTTGGTGGTTTACACCCACCTCTGCTACAGCTACGACCTCCATTCGTTCTTCGGAAAAGACGGTTGGTACGACCTCCGCACGGCCGACCGCGAGCGCCATGAGTCGCCCACGCGTTTCCCGTCGCTTTGGAAGTGGGAGTGGAACGACCGGGCCCAGTCGGCGGTGGTGCCGGAAGAGCCGCACCGCCGGAAGGCCGTACTGGACTGGATGCGCGCGCTGCCGCGTGACAAAACCGAACTCCGCAAGAAACTGCGACTGCTCGACCATGGCGGCGCCATGACGACCCGCGGCGAAGGGAACGGCTACGGCGATACGACGATTCACGCCGGCGCGGCCTATCTGTTCAACCTCGGGCCCGACCCCAAAGTCCGCGCGGGGACGCTGGCCGCGCTCGTCGACAAGAGCCAGCGCGACAACAAAGAGCAATTTCCCCAGTCGCTCGATTTGATTCTCGATTCCGAACGGAAATCGCTCGCCACCGACCTCGAGGGTTTGGCGAGCACGCTCCCCGGCACGATGACGACCGGGATCGACGAGCGCCGGTACATCGCGAATTACCTCTTCGAAATCGACACGGATCAGCGCTACAACTTGCTGAAGTTCCTCTGGAATCTCCCGGATCTCCCGGCGAACGAAGCCGCGCGCGAAGAGCAGATCGAATACCTCGGCTACTGGAACTACGAGAAGCGCTACGCCGACCGCGTCGGCACCTCGACCTTTTCGCTCTGGTTCCACATCACCGACCCCACCGAGATGGCCTTCGCCCACGCCTTCGTTTTGGTCGTGATGGTGATGTTCACCCTCGGGCTATTCACGCGTGTCACCTCGGTACTGACGTGGTTCGCGGCCGCCTCGTATTTGCACCGCAACCAGCAGATCCTGTTCGGCCAAGACACGATGATGAATATCCTGCTGATCTACCTCATGGTGGCCAACAGCGGAGCGACCTTCTCGCTCGACCGGCTCATCGACCGCTACCGCGCGGCCCGGGCGAGCCTCCGCCGCTCCGGCTCGATCGACGCGGTCGCCCAGCGTTACCTGGAAGCCGCGCCGCTGTCCCCGTCGTGCGGCTTCGCCCAGCGGATGCTGCAAGTTCACTTCTGTTTCATCTACCTCGCGTCGGGGTTGTCGAAGTTGAAGGGGGTGGGTTGGTGGAACCACAATGCCTATTGGGACACCCTCGCGAATCCCGAATTCACGATGATCCACTACGGCTGGTATCAAGAGATGGTCCGCATGATGGCGACCTCGCGGCCGGTCTACGCCGCGATGGCCGCGGGCGGGGTCTACTTCACGCTGTTCACGGAGATCGCGCTGCCGTTTCTCGTCTGGACGAGACGCCGGCCGTACATTTTGATGTTCGGGTTCGCCCTGCACTTGGGCATCGGCGTCTTCATGGGGCTGCTCGTCTTCAGCCTGTTCATGATGACGATGCTGGTGTCCTTCCTACCGGGGGCGATGATCCGCGCCCAGTTCAGCGGCCCGCGGCCGGTGCAGCGGACGGTGTTCCGGTTCAACTCCCGGTCGGGCCCGCAGAGCCGCGCCGCCGCGATCATCGCCGCCGCCGACCTCACCGGAGCCGTCGATTGCGTCGACGTCTCGGGGACCGATGCGACGGTGATTCAGCCGGTGAAGTGGAGCGCCCCGGGCCGGCCCGATGCGATCGGCAACGAGGCCGCGGCTGCGGCGTTCCGCAGCGTCGGGGCTTTGATGCCGCTGTGGCCGTTGACGTTCGTCCCCGGACTCGGGGGTAAATTGAAAGTCTTGCTCGCGGGGACTTGAGCCGAGGGGTTTAGTGGGGATCAATCGGTTGGTTCAAATATTCCTGACCTACCGACATTGTGCGATGACCGCCGGGGGGGATACCATTCCCTCATGGCCAAAACGAAAGACCCACCCGCGAAACCGACGGCGCTCGCCGGGCCGATTCCGCCGACCCCGGACTACCCGGAGCCGGCGGGGTACACTGTCGTCGCCCGGCGCTATCGGCCGCAGCAATTCGCCGAACTCATCGGCCAAGAGCACGTCGCCGCAGCGCTGACGAACGCCATCGCCTCGGGGCGGATCGCCCACGCCTACTTGTTCACGGGGGCCCGTGGGGTCGGCAAAACCTCGGCGGCGCGGATTTTGGCCAAGGCGCTCAACTGCGCGAAAGGCCCCACGGCGACCCCGTGCGACGTCTGCGACATCTGCAAAAGCATCGCCAACGGCGACGATGTCGATTCCATCGAGATCGACGGCGCCAGCAACAACAAGGTGGACGAAGCCCGCGACCTGCGGAGCAACGTCGGCTTCCGCCCGACGCGGGCGCGCTACAAGATTTACATCATCGACGAAGTCCACATGCTGACGACCGGGGCTTTCAACGCCCTGCTCAAGACGCTCGAAGAGCCGCCGGCGCACGTGAAGTTCATCTTGGCCACGACCGAAGTGCAGAAGATCCCGATCACGATCCTCAGCCGCTGCCAGCGCTTCGACTTCGCCACGGTCAACCCGGTCAAGATTTTCGACGCCCTCAAACGCATCGTGGCCAGCGAAGGATTGCAAGCCGACGACGAAGCGTTGCAGATCGTGGCGAAACGGGCTAACGGTTCGATGCGCGATTCGCAGACGCTCCTCGATCAACTGTTGAGCTTCAGCGACGGCCCCCTGACGGCCGAGCGGGTGCATTCGCTATTCGGCACGGCGACCGACCTGTGGGTGAAGGAACTCGCGGCGGCGGTGCTCGGCGGCCAACCGGGCCCGGCGCTCGAAATGATCGCCGAAGCGTCGGCGCGCGGGCTGCAACTCGGGGAATTGACGGATCAAATCATCGACCACTGGCGCGGCCTGATGCTCGGCGGCATCGGTGTCCCCGGTTCGCCGAAGAGTTCCGCCAGCCTCGATACGATCCTTGCGGGTTTGGACATCTGGACGACCACCAAGCAGCGGATGCGCGGCAGCCCGCACACGCAAATCTTGCTCGAAATGGCTTTGGTTCGCCTGAGCCGGCTCGAAGAAATGCTCTCGGTGGCCCAATTGGCCCAATGGGTCGGCGGCACCGAGGCCCCGGCCGGTGCTGCCCCGAGACAGGCACTGCCGGCCTCGGAACCCGCGAAAAAAAAAACAGCGGGTGAGTCGGAGGCAAAACCATCGGTGCCGGCCGCGTTGGTCAACTCGAGCAATATCAACGAATTGTGGCCGCGGTTGAAGGCGGAGGCCGGGCCGGTGATCGCGGCGAGGCTGGCACAAACCCCCTTGTCTCCAGCAATTATCGGGCCAAATGCACTGGCAATTCGCTTTCCCAACGGCTATACTGCTGCATTGGAGTACCTGCGGGAAGAGCGCAACGGCGAGGAGATTCGCAAGACTCTCAAAAAGATCACCGGGGCCGATTGGCAAGTCCGCTTCGAGGAGATGCCGGCCGATTTGAAAGCGGCCCCATCGCCGAGTGCCAATGGCCGGGGGGGCGGGGCCGCATCGAAGCGAAACGATCTGCTGGAGCTGCCGTTCATCCGAGCGGCGGTCGAGATTTTGGGCGCCCAATTGACGAAGGTCGAAGACGGCTTCGACCCGAACCCCGTGCGGGCACTCGCCCCGGCGGACGCGGTGGCCGAAGACGATGAGATTGAAGCGGCGGCGCCCGAGCCGGACGACGATTGATCCACCACACGACGGGGTCCGGACCATGTTCAAAGAACTCAGCGCGATGATGAGCCTGATGGGCAACAAGTCCAAGATCCAAGACGAGATGCAGAAGTTCCAAGCGACGATCCCGACGATTACGGCCGAGGGCACCGCCGGCGGCGGGATGGTCACCGTCAAAGCCAACGGCAAGATGGAAATCCTGAGCTGCAAGATCTCTGAGGACGCCTTGAAACTCAACGACCGCGAGATGCTCGAAGACCTCGTCATCGCCGCGGCCAATCAAGCTCTGGCCAAAGTTCGGGACACCCTCGCCGCCGAGACGGCGAAGATGGCGGGCAACATGGGCCTCCCCGCCGGGATGCTCGGCGGCATGATGGGCGGATGAACGTGAACGAACCCACCACCCCCATTCCGGAATTGCTGGCGCAGTTCGCCAAGCTCAAAGGCATCGGCCCTAAGAGCGCCGAGCGGATCGTGCACCATTTGCTGCACGAAGATCGCCAAGTCGCCAGCGACCTCGCGGCGGCGCTGCGGACCGTGATCGAACGAGTCCACCCCTGCCGGGAGTGCTTCAACCTCACCGATCAAGAGGTGTGCAACATCTGTTCGAATCCGCGCCGCGACGCTTCGGTGCTCTGCGTGGTCGAATCGTCCCGCGATGTCACGCTCTTCGAACGCATCGGTAGTTTCCGCGGTCTGTACCACGTCCTCGGCGGTCGGCTCGATCCGCTCGCCGGGTTCGGCCCGGACAAATTGAATCTGTCGCCGCTGGCGGATCGCGTGAAGCGCGGTGGCGTGAAGGAAGTAATTTTGGCCACCAGCCCGACCCTCGAAGGGGACGGCACCGCGCTGTTCGCGTCGACGCTGCTGGCCGGGAGCAACGTGACGATCACGAAACTCGCGCGCGGATTGCCGACGGGATCGTCGTTGGAGTTGGCGAACGCGCAGATGCTGGCGGATGCGTTGGAAGGCCGGCGGGCGATTTGAGCCGTAGGGCGGGTGGAGTCTTCGGAACCCGCCGCTCTTGGTAACACGGCGGGTTCCGAAG
>JANXTU010000408.1 GCA_025352235.1 Fimbriiglobus sp. | reverse complement strand
GAATCCGGAAGAGCCCTCGCATGATGCACCCGCTGCCGACCGTTCCGATCCGCGGCGCTTGCCCGCACGATTGCCCCGATACCTGCAGTTGGATCGTCTCGGTCGATCCTGCAACGGGCCGCGCCGTGCGTCTTCAAGGCGATACCGCGAATCCATTCACCGCCGGCTTCCTGTGTCAGAAGGTCGCCAACTACCTCGATCGCGTCTACCACCCCGAGCGATTGACGACCCCGCTGCGCCGCACCGGCCCCAAGGGGAGTGGACAGTTCGAACCGATGAGCTGGCCCGACGCCATCGCGGCCATCGCGGAGCAATTCAAAACAATCGCCAACTCGGCCGACGGACCCCAGGCCATCTTGCCGTACAGCTACGCCGGTACGATGGGACTGCTCCAATACGGAAGCCTCGACCGCCGGTTCTTCCATCGCCTCGGGGCGTCGCTGCTCGACCGGACCATTTGCGCTACCGCTGGGGCCGCGGGGTGCGACATCACCCTCGGTACCCGGGCGATGATCGACCCCGCCGCCGTCGCGCGCAGCCGATTCATCGTGAATTGGGGATCGAATACCAAAGTCACGAACAGTCACCTCTGGGCCATCATGCACCGCGCCCGGGCCGACGGCGCGAAGATCGTCACCATCGACCCGCACCGCAGTCGGACGGCGGAAAATTCCGATTGGTGGCTCCCCGTTCGCCCCGGCACCGATGCAGCGCTGGCGCTGGGCGTCCTGCACATCCTCTTCCGCGAGGGATTGGAAGACCGAGCCTATTTGAACGACTTCTGCCTCGGCGCCGACGATTTACAGAAACGTGTCGGTGCCGAGTACCCACCGGAACGGGTGTCGCACATCACGGGGCTTCCAGTCGCGGACATCGAACGCTTCGCCAATGAATACGGTCGAGCGCAGGAACTCTTCGGCGGGCCGGCATTCATCCGTCTTAACTACGGGATGCAGCGCCACGGCGGCGGGGCCATGGCCGTGCGCACCGTCTGCTGTCTCCCGGCCGTCACCGGCGATTGGCGGCACCCCGGCGGCGGGGCGATGCTTTCGACGAGCAAACTCTTCCCGTTCGACGATGTCTTCTTGACGCGCCCCGACCTCATCGCGCTCGGAACGCGCACCGTCAACATGACGCGGCTCGCCGACGCGTTGAATGGGGATGTCGAAGGTCCGCCGGTGCGGGCGCTCTACGTGTACAACTCGAACCCGGCCGCAGTCGCCCCGGATCAATCGCGCGTCCTCGCCGGGCTCCGCCGCGAGGATTTGTTCACGGTCGTTCACGATCTGTTTCTGACCGACACCGCCACGTACGCCGACATCGTGCTCCCCGCGACTTCGCAGTTCGAGCACTTCGACATCCACAACAGCTACGGACACTTGTACGTGCAAGTGAACCACCCCGCGATCGCGCCGTTGGGCGAAGCCAAACCGAACACCCAGGTGTTCCGATTGTTGGCGAACGCGATGGGGTTCGAGAAAGAATTATTCGCGATGTCGGACGAGGAACTGGCGCGGCGAGCGTTCGAGGGCGGTGAGGTCTCACCTGCGAATTCGAGTGGCTCGGGGGTCACAAGCCAGACCTCACCCCCTAACCCCCTCTCCGAAGCGGAGAGGGGGAACCAGAAACAGGGCCGCTTCTCCGGCATCACCTTCGATTCCCTGATGACCGACGGCGCGCAGCGGTTGAACGTCCCGGAGAACTGGGCCCCGTTCGCAGCGGGGAACTTCCCGACGCCGTCCGGGAAGTGCGAGCTCTACTCTCTGGGCGAAGCCGCGGCCGGGCGCGATCCGCTGCCGCACTACATTCCGCCGCACGAAGACCCGCAGACGAAGCCCGAACTCGCCGCGAAGTTTCCGCTGCAGATGATCACGCCGCCGAGTCCGTCGTTCTTGAATTCGTCGTTTGTCAACGTCGATGTCCTCCGCAAGAAAGCCGGGGAACCGCGGATCGAGATCAGCGCCCACGATGCGGCAGTGCGAACCCTCGCCACCGGCGACACCGTCCGCGTCTTCAACGACCGCGGCAGTTTCCGGGCCAAGGCCATCGTCGGCGATTCGGTGAAACCCGGAGTGGTCGTCGCCTACGGCATCTGGTGGAACCGCTACACCGACGGCGGTGCCAACTGCAATGCAATCACCAGCACCGCCCTCACCGACCAAGGTCGCGGGGCGACGTTCTTCGACAATTTGGTGGAGGTCGAACCGCTGCGCGCGTGAAAAACTATTGGAAAATCGGGCGATTGTCCGAGTGGACGATTGGCCTGCGCGCGAATCGCTGCTAGGTTGTTCTGAACAGATGCCTCCAACGAGACCGCACACGCATGAGCCTACCGCAGCAAACCGTCGCCCTGTTGCAAGCCGCCCGCGACCTCGTCAAGGGCCTGCCCGCCGACGGCGTGCTCATCGTCACCGAGACCTCGCTCGACTGGGACGAAGTCGAACGCCACCTCGTCGGCTGTCGGTTGTTCGTCGCCGCCGAGAACCCATCGCTCACCCGGCAATTGCGCGACAACGACAACTGGCACGTCATCGAACTCGACCGGGAATTGCAAGCGACGCACGAGCGTATGAGCAAGGCGCTACTCCACGCCGTGACCAACGACCTGCTGCAGACGGGGGCCCACGTCGTCGTGCTGTACAACGGCATCTCGACCTACGAAGATGCGCCCGAACCGGTCGATAGCCTCAGTGTCATCCACATCGGCGAACACCTCGAGCCGATGACCAACCAAGACTTGCGGACACTCGGCAAAGCGGTCGAACTCGACGTGCTCCGGGCCGTCGTCGATTTGGCGAAAGAGATCGGCCGCGAAGGTCGGGAAGGGCAACCGGTCGGCACGATCCTCGTCGTCGGCGACACGCGAAAGGTCCAAAAGGTCTCGCGGTTCCTCAACTTCAACCCGTTCCGCGGCTACACCCGCGATGAGCGCGACACCCGTGACAAGCGCGTCCGCGAGCAGATCAAAGAGATCGCCAAGCTCGACGGGGCGATCCTCATCGGCCGCGATGGCATCGCCGAAGCGGCTTGCGTCTACCTGGACATCCCCACCGACGGCATCGGCCTCAGCAAAGGCCTCGGCAGCCGGCACCTCGCCGCCGCCGGCATCAGCAAGCACACGAAGGCCATCGCCTTCTGCATCAGTCAATCGTCGGGGACCGTGCGGGTGTTTCAAAACGGCGAAATGAAACTGCACATCGAACCGCTGGCAAGACCCCACGTCTGGCAACCGCTGCGCATGGAAACCAGCGACGACGACGCGGGCGGGGGGTGAGAAAAGAGATTTTTACCGCAGAGGCTCAGAGATTGGTTGTGACGGCAAGTTTCCCAACTTGTCGCCGAAGTCCATCGGGTCGTCCCGAGCTTTCCGAGGCCAGCGAAATTGCCTTTGTCGGCAAGTTGGGAAACTTGCGGGTATGGTAAATCTTTCTGGCAAAGTTTGAAGTGTCTGAAATTTTCAGTGAGACCTCACCCCTCCGTTTCGGAAAGGCCAACGCTATCGTCCGGCCATCGATTCGTCCAACTGAGATTCGTCCAGCACGGTCGCATTTTCAACCGAGTTCCACCCGGTGTCGAATCGCCGCAAGTCCATGTCAGGATTGGTCAATCGGCCGATGATCCCAACTGACTTCCGATTGTTCCAATTCTTCCAAATGCTTCCAGAGTGGGGTGTCACACATTCCGCTGGAAGAATCGGCGAGGTTTGTTTCCACCGATTCAGGTATAGGGTTGCGGTGACAAGACCCCGAACTTAACCGAGACTCCAGTGGGCTACAAAGATTTGCCAGACCCGAAACTTGCCGCCACAACTTACCGGTCACTATTTCAACCGCGCCGCGAATCCCTCCAACCCCTTCTTGTACGCTTCCACCCATTCCGCTCGCGGTTGAACCGGATCGCGGAACTTCACCAACTGGCTCACGGCGTCGGCAATCGTGTACGGCTCCGTAATTCCATGTTGCTTGCGGCGGGATTGTTCCAATCCCGCTAGGGCCACCACAGCGGCGCCGAGTGCCGGACCTTCGCTCGACACGAGTCGGTCGAGTGGGCGGTTCAGCGCGCTCGCCAAGATTTCGAGCATCAGGTCGGACTTGGCGATGCCGCCGGAGACGGTGATCCGCGTAACCGTTTGCCCGGCCGCTTCGTGCTCGCGGACCCCGAGGGCGATAAGGTAGGCAATGGCTTCGAACGACGCCCGTAGCCGCACGCCGGGGTCGGTCGGTTCGCTCGGGTACCACTCGAAGCGCGGAGCGTGGACGCCGATGGAGGGTTCCGAGAGCGCGAACGGCAGCACGCCGATACCACCGCAACCCGGTTCTACTTTTCGCGCCGCCGCTTCGAGAGCCGGCCAATCGGGCTTCGCCCCGACGATGCGATCCAGAAACTGGGCCCCGTTGCTGTAGCAGCGCATCCATAGGTACGGGCCCCAGTTCAACTTCATCGCGTCGAGCGTCCCCGATTGCGGCAGCGCGCTCGACGACGAATTCACCACGGCGGAGTTGCCGAGGATCACGGCGACGTGCCCCGGATCGGTCGCCCCGCCGCCGACCAACCCCGCCGCTTGATCGTCGAGGGTCGGGAAGACAAGGGGTCGAACGCCGGCGGGAAGTCCGGCATCGAACGCCACCGACTCCGAAATTGGTCCGAGCGGCTCCTCCATCCGGATCAATTTAGGCAGGGCATTCCACACTCGAATCTTGTGGTCCGCGTCCTTCAAGGCTTCGAGCATCTCGGGTTGCCAGCGGTTTGACCGGAGGTCGAGCATCCCCGTGGACGCGGCCGCGGACGCGCTGATGCGATCGAAGTTCCCCGTGAGATACCCCGCCGCGGCGGTCCCGTGCTGGACGAGCCGCGTTGTTCGAGCCCAATCGGCTTCGTTCAAGGTCGCTTCGTCCTTGACCAAATGGCTGAGGGAGTACCGCACGGCCCACGGCCCGCCCGTGAGTTCCCGCGCGTAATCTTGCCCGCCGAGCCGGTCCAAGCCCTTCGCGTGGAATTCGCCGAGCGTTTGATCGTTCCAGCAGATCAATCGGCGAACCGGGGCACCGAAGCGATCGATCCGCCCGGCGCTGTGGTGCGTCGCCGAGATTCCGCCCGCGATCCAATCGTTCAACCGGCCGAGGTCCTTCAACTGCCCGGCGAGCGACCGCGTGCTGCTGCGGGCTTGGCCTTCCAGTTGGAGCAGGCTCAATTCCGTGACGCCGCCGTCGGTCCAGAGGTCGGTGGGCAGCCGCGCTTCGACGACGGTGTTGCCCTCGAGGTCGAAGGCGAGAGCCTTCACCGAGCCGGTGCTGAAATCCCAGCCGACGATCAGCGATTCTGGGGGGACGCAACGCAAGGGCGTGACCATGACATTTCCGAAAGAGGGAGTGCGATAGCGTTAACGTATTCCGCCGCGCTTCGCCAGCGCCCGCGTGCACCGAGTTTCGACCGAGAGCAATCCGAGGGCGAGGATCAGGAGCAACCACCAAAGTTCCCGGACGGCGGGTCGTTCGTCCGACGCACTCGCCATCTCGTTGAGACCGGTGATGTATTGCAATTGCGGGATGATCTTCCGAACGCGGTCGCGCTCGTCGGCGGTGCCGGGGGTCAGATCCGATTCGCCCGACTCGGGGCAAACGCTGAAGTCGGTCGACCGGCCGGCCGGCGACACGATGCGGTACGCCCCGGCGAGCTGCGTACCGTCGATGACCGCAGGCCAGGCTTTGCACGGGATCGTGCGCACCGGGCCGGAGGGCGGGTGGAGCGCGACGCCGCCGGCGGGTTCCAGCGGTTGCGGGGTGAAAACGATCGGCTGCCCGGGCAAGAGATTCCGCTCGCCGGCCCGGGCCCCGGCCAAGTAGTACATCAATTCGTGCGCGAGGCGGACGAAATCGGGGAGGCGGTGCAGGTTCGTCCGCCAGGAGGCGTCGAGGGGGTGGGCCGCCAAGATCACCCGGCCGTGTCCGAACGCGCGTTCGACAAGAAACGGCTCGCGGTCGCGGAACAACGCGATGGAAGTGCCCGACGCGGGATCGACCTTCCACCGCCGCGGGAAGAGCGCCGTTCGCAATCCGCCGGGCAGGGGCTCTCGAAAAAGATCGAGCGCCGGGTGTGCGGAACCTTCGACGAGGATCGTCTGGGCTCGATTCGGATCGGCCTCATCGCCGACCGGTTGCAAAAGTCGCACGGGCATGAATCCGCGCCCGTCCCGATGAGCGACGCGGTTCCACTGCGCCGCGTCGCAACGATCCCCCGCGGCGATGAGTACCGACCCGCCGGCGTTGAGAAACTTCTCGATTTGCCGCTGTTGATCGACCGTGATTCTTTCGACGTTCGCCAGCACCGCCACTCGCGGAGGAGTGTCCGGTCCACGGACATCTTCGAACAAAATCGAACCGGCCCAATCCGCCGACCGAATGCTGCGGACCGCGAATGCCGGCGTCGGATCCTTGGCCGGCGCGAGCGCGTCGCGCAGAGAGTCCCCACCAGCCGCGCCACCATCGACGATCAACACCGGTATCGCGGCGAGGACATCGAGGGCAAAATCTCGGCGGTTGTCGCTCGGCAGCGCATCGCCCGGCAGCATCGCGGTCACGAGGTGCGACCCCACCGTGAATTTCTGCCGGAATACGACCGTGCTTGCGGCCGGGAGTTCCGCGACCGGCTTGCCATCGACTTGAAATTGTACTGAACCGACATCGGCGAAACCCATGTTGAATGCAGTCATCCCCACGCGGAATTCCACTTCCGGTCCGGCCGCGGAAACGGCACGTGTCGTCGTCAACGAATCGAGACTCGCGTTCCGCGTGGCGGCCGGCCGGTCCGGCGCGACGTCGATCACCGCGATCGGCGGCAGCGGGGTTTTCGCCAGTATCTCCCACTTCGCCATGGTCAGTTCGTCGGCCCAACTCGATTTCTGGTTGTCGCCGAGGATCAAAATCCGTCGATTCGGTTCCGCGGTGTCGAGCAAGGCCGAAGCCGTTTGAATGGCTTGCGGCCAGTCGGCGGCACCGCTGGGCGCGGCGAGCAATTCGAGGGCGCCCTTAGCTAAAGCGCGATCCGAAGTGAAGGCGCCGACAACGGGGATGACCCGCCGGTTGACTTGGAAGACCGCGACGCGGTCGCCGGCGTCGAGGCGGTCGATGGCCCGGCCGGCCCAGGCTTTGGCGCGATCGGAGTCGGATTGGCCGTCTCGGGTGAACGCCATGCTGCCGGAGCCGTCGATGAGGATCACGAGGTGCAGCGGCCCCGCGGGCGGGCGGCTGGTGGAGAGTTGCGGCGACGCGAACGCCAGCACGACAGTCGCAATCAACGCGACCCGCAAGAGCACGAGCAGAAATTGTTCGAAGAAGAGCTTTCGCTCGGTCTTCGGCCCGAGAAACTGCATCGCGGCCCGGTCGACCTTGCGACGATTGAAGAAATGGATGATGGGCGGGATGACAACCGCGGTGAGGCCGAAGAGGAGGGCGGCGTTTGCGAACGTCATGGGCGGAGCCAGTTCAGAGGATTACCTCAGAATACGCTCGACGGGCGCAGAAAGCTTGGGAAAGACGCCTATTGAGACCGCGATTGAAGCTCTCAAAGACCGGAGACCCGCCGACGGTGTCGGAGTGTGAGGAGGATCCATACACCAAGCGCACCGAGTGGAACAAGGATGAAAATAACCAATCGTATCCATTCGGGCATGAGCATCGTTTCTTTCGACGGTACGCTCGTCTGTTTTTTCGTCGACTCTGGCGTTGGTTCTTCCTCGACAGCGATGTTCAAAGTTTTCATTTCGAAGCGGACGATCTCGCGGCATTCGTCTTCGGCTCGGGCTTCCCAATCTTTCTCTTCGATGATGTGACAATCGAGATCGACCCAGCCGATAGCCCGCGTGTTGGTATCGAACGGCACGATGAGCTTCCGGGTTCTGGATCGACCGAAGAATCCGGCAGCTCACGCTGGCCGGCTCGCCAAAACGAAAAAACGGCGACCCCTGCGGGTCGCCGTCTCGTCGATTCGATCGTCATTCGCAGTTAGGCGATGAGGTCCTTGATCGCGGTGGCTTTGTCGCCGGCGATGGCGGTCGGGCGGCCGAGGTTGTCGCGGATTTGCGTGTCCGGGGCGAGCCCGAGGCCGGCGTACAGCGTGCCGTACAGGTCGCCGATCTTGGCGGGGTTTTCGGTGACGTCGGTACCGTCTTTGTTGGTGGCCCCGTAGGCGATGCCGCCCTTGATGTTGCCGCCGCCGACGACGACCGACCAAGCGCGGGGGAAGTGGTCCCGGCCGCCGCCCGCGTTGATCTTCGGAGTGCGGCCGAAGTCGCCCATCCAGACGATGACGGTGTCCTTCAGCTTGCCCGACGCGGCGAGGTCTTCGACCAGCGAGCCCATCCCTTTGTCGAGCGTCGGCAGGGCGCGGGTGGCGAGAGCGTTGAAGATGCCCGCGTGCATGTCCCAGCCGCCGAGTTCGACTTCGACGCAGCCGACGCCGGCTTCGACGAGTTTCTTGGCGAGGAGGCAACCCTTGCCGAAGTTGTTGTTGCCGTAGCGGTCGATGGCGGCTTTGTCCTTCACCGCGTCGATGCTGAAAACTTCCTTGCGGCTGGACACCACGAGGTCGAGTGCCTTCTTGTAGACGTCTTTGTGGGCTTGGACGGAGTCGGCCGAGACGCCGGTTTTCAGGCCCATGCCCGGCTTGGTGGTGCTGGTGCCTTCGAGGGTTTCAAACAGCACGGCCCGACGGGGCATCGAGACGACGTCCTTCGGCGGTTCGACGTTTTCCGGCGGGGCGCCCGGGTTGCGAACGTTGAAGCTCGAGTATTTCATGCCGAGGAAGCCGGGGCCGACGCGACCGCCACCGACCGAGATGAACAGCGGGAGATCCATGCTCTTCATGGCTTCGAGGTCTTGCGAATACTGGTAGCCGAGAACGGAGCCGATGTGCGGGAACTCGCTGAGCGGGTTGGGCACCCGGCCGGTGTTCATGAGGAACGTGCCGCGGTTGTGATCCCCTTCGCTGGTCGTCAGCGAGCGGATGATCGAGAGATTCTTGAACTGCTTGGCGACCGTCGGCAGGTGTTCGGTGATTTGCACGCCGGCGGCGGCGGTCGACTTCGGCTTGTGTTCGCCGCCGTTGACGCTGTCCGGTTTCATGTCCCAGAGGTCAATCGTGGCCGGTCCGCCGCCCATCCAGAGGATGATGAGGCTCTTATTTTTCTTTTTCAGTTCGGCGGCTTGTGCCGAGATGTTGGACAGGAAGCTGATGCCGGGGGCGACGACGGCGGCGCCGGTGGCGGCGTGTTTCAGGAAGTGGCGGCGATCCATGGTCGGAACCTCGTGTGTTGGCCGGTTCGAGTCGGCCGTGTGCGGAAGATCAGTTTGTGTCGGTGTTTGCGTCGCGGGTGCCGGTTGCGTTCCCAACTCCACGTCGCAATTGTACCTTTCGGACGCACCCCGTGCCGGCGCGTTCCCGAATTTACCCGAAACCGATGCGGAATTCCGCTCATTCGCTCGGGGGAGTCGCTGCGGCCCGGCCGAACTTCGCATACAGCGGCGGGAGCAGGAACAGATTCAACAGCGTCGACGTGACCAAACCACCCAAAATGACCACGGCCAGCGGGTACTCGATCTCGTGACCCGGCTTGTTGCCGGAGATCACCAGCGGCAACAGCGCCAATCCGGTGGCGAGGGCCGTCATCAAGATCGGGCAGAGTCGTTCCTCGGCGGCGCGGAGGATCAATCCGGTGCCGAAGGGTTCGCCTTCATCGGTTTCCAGATGGCGGAAGTGGCTCACCATCATAATTCCGTTGCGGGCGGCGATACCCAAGACCGTGACGAAGCCGACGAGAGAACCGAGCGACAATACGCCGCCGGTGAATAGCACGGCGACCACGCCGCCGATGAGGGCGAAGGGGATGGTGAACGCCACGATGAGCGTCGGGCGCCACGATTGGAAATCGACGTAGAGCAGCAGCACGATGCCGACGAGCGAGAGCAGCGCCAGCAGGTACAGTTTGTGCGTCGAATCTTGGCGAGCTTTGAATTCGCCGAGGAACTCGGGGTGGTATTCGCGGTCGAACGGCACTTCGCGGACGGCTTTCTCCACGTCTTTGGCCACGGAACCGAGGTCGCGGTCTTTGACGTTGCAGGTGATGTCGAGTCGGCGGCTGGCGTTCTCCCGTTTGATCTCGTTCGCGGCGGGGACGATCTCGACATCGGCGACATCGCCGAGGCGGACCTGCGTCCCCGACGGCGTGTCGATCGGCAGCGCCCGTAACGCCGTGAGGTCGGTGCGGATCTTCGGATCGCCCCAGACCATCACGTCGAATTTCTTCTGCCCCTCGAAGACTTCGCCGACTTTCTGCCCCTTCAAGAGTGTCGTCGAAGCCCGGCGGATGTGCCCCGCGGTCACGCCGTAGCGCTGGGCTGCTTCGGGTTTCAAGCGTACTTCCAACTGCGCGACGTTCACCTGCGGCTCGACTTTCAGGTTCGTCACGCCTTCGACCGCCTTCATTTTCTCTTCGATTTCCTTGGCTTTCGCGCGCAGCACGACTTGATCCGGCCCGAACAGTCGGACGACGATCGTGGCGCTCGAACCGGTGAGGACTTCTTTGATGCGCTCGCGGAGGAACGTCAGCACGTCGCGGTACAGACCGGGATAGGCGTACACCACCGCTTCGATTTTGCGGATCGCCTTCTTGTAATCCGTGTCCGGGTCGATGCTGATCCAAAGTTCGGTGAAGTTCGGCCCGACCGGTTCGTCGGCCACTTCCGCCCGGCCGATGTGCGAGCCGAAGTTGCGGACGATTTGGCGGTTCTCATCGTCCTTCAAGTCCCTCAGTTCTCGGCTCGCTTCCACCGTCACCCGGCTCATCGCTTCGAGCGAAGTCCCCGGTTTCTCCACGAAATGCATGAGGAAATCGGTCTCTTGGAAGTTCGGCAAGAACTCCTGGCCGAGTTTGGTTGTCGCGGCGCCGGTGGCGCCGAAGGCCAGCAGCAAGAACGTCAGGCAGAGGTACGGCCGGGCCATCAACGCGGGGAGAATCGGCCGATAGAGCTTTTTCAAGAACTCCGTCAGCGGCGGCTCGCGGTGAGACGTCCGCCGGCCCGTGAGCAGCATGTACGACAGCGCTGGCGTCACCGTGAGGGCCACGAACAGCGACGCCATGATCGCGATGACGTAGGCCGTGGCGAGCGGGCGGAAGAAGGCCCCAGCAAGACCGTCGAGGAAGAAGACCGGGATGAAGACGAGTACGACGATGAGCGAGGCGTACACCACGGCGGAGCGCACTTCCATCGACGCTTCGAGGACGATGCGGAAGGCGGATTTGGAACTGCCATCCGCTTGTCGGAGTCTCCGGGCGATATTCTCCACGTCGATGATGGCGTCGTCGACGACTTCGCCGAGCGCGATGACCAAGCCCGCGAGCACCATCGTGTTGATGGTCGCCCCGGAGTAGGCGAAGACCATGATGGCCGCGACCAGCGAAAGCGGGATCGCCGTCAGGCTGATGACCGCCGTGCGCCAGTCGAACAGGAATGTCAGCAGGATCAAGACGACCAGCCCGCAGCCGATGCCGAGGGCCTTCGTGAGGTTGTCGATCGCCCGTTCGATGAACGTCGCGGGGCGGAAGATGGTCGCGTCGATCTCCACGTCCTTCAGGCCCGGACGCAGCGATTCGATCGCGGCGTCGACCTGCTTGGTCAGTTCGAGGGTGTTCGCTTGCGGCTGCTTTTCGACGATCAACAGGAGGCCGGGGCCGTCGTTGATGATGGCGTCGCCGATGGGCGCCGGCGACCCGATGCGGACGTCGGCGATGTCGCCGATACGGAC
Source organism: Fimbriiglobus sp. (assembly GCA_025352235.1). Taxonomy (GTDB): domain Bacteria; phylum Planctomycetota; class Planctomycetia; order Gemmatales; family Gemmataceae; genus JALHQU01. The sequence goes on along the minus strand of JANXTU010000408.1, from coordinate 11,793 downwards.
GGGCGCACCGCCTTTGAAATCGACGACGGTGCGGGCCAAATCTTCCGGTTCGCCGATGCGCGAGACGTGCTTAATGGCGATCCGCTGATTCGGCGTATCGATGACGCCCCCGGCGTCGAGGGCGGCCGCGTCGGCCGTGGCCTTCGTAAGGGCGTCGAGGGAAATGTTGTTCGCCCGCAAGTAATCGGGGTCGACGAGGACTTGGTATTGTTTGTCGCGCTGACCCCAGATGGCGACGTTGGCGACGCCGGGTACCGACATCAATTTGGGGCGGATCGTCCAGAGGGCGAGCACGGTGAGGTCACGTTGCGAGAGGGTTTTCGACGTGATGCCGATCTTCAGCACCCGGCTTGTGGACGAGAGCGGTTGCAGAATCACCGGCGGCTTGGCCACGATCGGCAGCTTCGGCGTCTCGGCCGCGACGCGTTCTTGCACCATCTGCCGGACGCGGCCGGGCTCGGCGCCGTCTTCGAGAATCAGCACGACTTGCGACAGTCCGAGCACGGATTTCGACCGCACCGTCTTGACGCTCGGGATGCCGTTGAGCGCGTTCTCCAAGGGCATCGTCACGAGGCTTTCGACTTCCTCGGCCGACAATCCCGGCGCTTCGGTTTGGATTTCGACTTGGGCGGGGGCGAACTCGGGGAAGACATCGAGCGGCGCCCGCTGCACCGAGCGCAAGCCGAGAACGATGAGCACGACGCAAAGCGCGAGCACGACCACGCGCAGGCGAATCGAGTTGGAGATCAGGGCGGAGAGCATCTGGTTCTCGGAATGTTTTCGCGCGAGGACGGGGAAGGAGAAAATGATTCCAGCGCGATTCCACACACCCTCCCGTGGAACCATTGCAAAAAGCTGGAATCATTTGCAAAAAGCTGGAATCATTGCAAAAAGCTGGAACCATTTCCCGACGATTTGCGATGCGCCAGTCACGAAAGAGGCAGGACTCCCGTCATTTTGAATACCCCGTCTCCGTCCCGAAAAGTTCCGCCGAACCGCCCGTGATCAGCGTGGCGCCGGTTTTCAAATTCCCGTCCTTCAGCACGGCCGTCTCGCCGACGACGTACTGCACCACGACCCGCCGGCGGACGTAGGTGTGCTCGACGGTCTGTTCGTACACCCATGTCCCACCTTGGATGTCGTGGATCACCGCACCCCACGGAATCGTCAGGCTTTCGACTTCGCCTTTAATGGGAATCGTCACACCGACTCGGTGGCCGGGGCTGTACTTCGCGGTGGTGTTGTCGAATTGGTAGAAGACGTCGACGGTGCCCGCGAGGGCGTTCGCCGACGGCGGCGCCACCACCGGCTTTGCTTCGAGCAGTGGCTCCTGCGCTCGCTTCGACAAGTTGCCGATACGGCTCGATTGGGTCAGATCGAGATCGGGGAGATCGCCGACGTAGACTGGCACGCGAATCCAAACGGAGCGGGTGTCGACGACTTCAAAGAGCACCGCCCCGGCCGGGACGTGTTGCCCGGCGACGACCGACAGAATCCGCAGGAAGCCTTTCTCGGGGCTGGTCAGCGGGATCGGCGTGGTCGTGCCGGTGTCGGCTTCGCCCGTGACGCGCACCAGCAGTTTCACCCGTTGCCCGGCCGCTTCGTGGATCTTCTGCTGGCCCTCGTAAACGATGCGGGCTTCGTCCACCATCCGTTGGCTGCCGGTCTTATCGTCGAGCAACGTCTTAGCACGGTCGAGCGCGAGCTTCGCCCCGTCGAGGTCGATCTTGGCCTTCTTCTCAATCCCCTCGGCATCGACGCGGGCTTGGGCCAACAGCGCCCGTCCTTCCGGGGTCAGCAGCGGCAGCAGTTGAAGGACGGGCTGGCCGACGTCGACCATCTGCCCGGCTTTCGGGATCGGTTTGTCGGGCGCGGGATCTTTCGCCAATCCGCTGACCGGGGCCGAGACAATGATCGCCTGGCCGGGTGGCACCAGCACATCGCCGCCATAGAACCGGCTCCGCGGCATCGTCTCGCGCTTGGCGACACCGCGGGCGAGGCCGAGTTTCTTCTCGGCGTCGGCGGACAAAATCACCGTGTTGAATTGGCCTTCGTTGGCCGGTTTCGGCACGGTCGCTTCGGTCTTGGGCAACGGCGATTTCAACGCTTCGATGGGGGAACCGACAAGCAACCAGAAGATCCCGATGCCGAACCCCACGATGAGCAGGGCGGCGGCCGCACCCGTCCAAATGCCGCTGCGGTAGTTCATGGAGCGTTCTCAAGGAGCCAGACGGCGACCGACGCTCCGTTCGAGTTCAACCCAAGCCCGGCGCTGATCGGCCTTCAACATGGCCTCGCGGCCGAGGGTGTCGATCAATTGGCGGTTGGCTTCGAGGGCGATCAAGAGCGGAACGTTCCCGTCTTCATAGGCTTTTTGCGTGCGTCGAATAGACGCGTCCACCTCGGGGCGGATGGTTTTGCGGAGCACATCCAGTTCGGCACTGCTCTGCCGATAGCGCGTGTGGGCCAGCCGAACATCGAGCACAATCTGATTGCAGACGCTCTGCCGGCGGCGCGACATCTGTTCGAGCTCGGCTTCGGCACGGGCGATCAAGCCTTGGTTGCGGTTGAAGATCGGCAGCGTGATCCGCAGCGCCGGGCTGAATTCGTGGCCGGTCTTGCGTCCGCTGGTGGCATCGAGGATGCCGAGGACACGAATCCAGCCGAGTTTGGCGATCCGCAGTCGTTCGGCCGCGGCTTCGGTAGCCACCTGCGCCGCGACGGCATCGGGGCGGGTTCGCACGGCTTCGTCTACGAGTGCATCGGAGTCCGGTTCCGCGGCGATCAACGGCGCCTGCGGCACGACGGGGAGTTTGCCGGCGAACGCGGCGAGGCCGGTCAGGTTCTTCACCCGTTCCTCGGCGAGGGTCACATCGAAACCGACCCGCGTGCGATCCTGTTTCGCTTGCAGCGCGTCGATTTTCGCTGTCACCGATTCTTGCTCGCTGGCATCCCCGGCTTTCAAACGCTTCTCGGCGAACTTGGCGATGTTACTGCGCAGCTCCGACGATTGATCGGCGACCGCGACTCGCTCTTGGGCCAATAGCAAATCGGCGTAGGCTTGTCGGGTGTCGCGGATCAAGTCGAGGGCGGTTTGCGTCAGCCGTTCGGCGGCGCGGGCGTTCTCGCGCTCCGCGGCCCGGATGCGCACCGGTCGCAACCAGAGGGCTTCGAGTGGAAAATCGACGAGGTATTTGAAGGGCTTATCCGGCGCGCTGAAGGTGTAGACGAGTTCCGGATTCGGGAGAAGGCCCGCTTGGATCAGGTCGGCCCGCGTCAGTTGCAATTCGACGAGCAATTCTTGGAACAACGGGTTGTTCCAGAGGGCCAATAGTACCAGTTGTTCTTCCGTCAGCGGTTGGCCTTGTTCCAAACCCGGTGGCAAAATCACTTGCGACGGCGCGGCCGAAGCGCCGACCGTGTACCCGGTCCGTTGTTCGAGATTTGCCGACACAGTATTCCGCATCCGCGCCGGTGGGGCTTGGCATCCGGCAGCGACGGCCAGCAATGCGAGGCACGGAAAAAGTCGGGAACGCATCATGTCGTCCTATTCGACTGAATTCGCCCCCGACTTGACCGAATCGACCGGTTGTATCGGCCGCGGGGTATCCGTGATTCCGCGATTGTCGAGAATGATACCATTGGCCGAACACGACGATCTCAAAATTGCCAAGAACGTTGCAACACATTGATGATGTTGATTTTAGATCACAACTACTGGGTCGAGGTTCGTGCGAACGGCACATTTTTCAAATTCGCGGGGAATAAACCCGGGAAGGGAGTGTCTAGCTTGTGAGGACGCAACCGGGGTGCCCCGGTGGACGGTTCCGATTTTGGAGCCCGCGCCCGACGCATAACCCCCCTCTTGGGAGTATCTGATGAAGAAGATCCTCGTTCTCGCCGCCGTTCTCGCCTTCTCCGTCGTCGCCATCGGTTGCGGTGGCAGCAGCTCCGCCCCGACCACCAAGCCAACGGGCGCCACCGCCCCGACCGGCAAGTAAATTGGTTTCGGATCGCAAGAATGAGCCGGCCGGGTTATCCGGCCGGCTCATTTCGTTTCTTACTCGAACTTACCGGAGTCACCCGTGGCCCGCATAACGTTGCTCGCCCTCATTTGCGCGGTCGCCCTCGGTTGCGGCGGTGCGGAGAAGGGGAAAAATAAAGACTTGGACAAACCGAAAACGGAATCGACCAAGTGATTTCGTCATCCCCGTCTACCGACGTTCCGCGAGTTGTTCGAAGTAGAGTTGGATCAGGCGGGCATAGTCTTCGCCATATTTCGCGCGGAGTTCTCGGATGCTCTCCGTCTTCACGTCTCCAGAGAGTTCGCTTCTTTCGGTCGAGGGGCTGTGGGAATCGCTGAACTTCCCGGCGGCCCGCTTCAATTGCTCGGCGGCTTGCCGCATCGCCCGGGCGGCGTCGGCACCGTTCGGCCGACCGAGTTCCCGCTCGGCTTGCTCCATCGATTCCCGAGCCTCCTCAACTTCGATGGCCGCGTCCCGAATCGATTGGGCACGAGCCCCAAGAATCGGAACCGCCGTGGCTTTGCCGACTGATTTTTGCGCTTGGCTCAAGATGTCGTCGGCCAGTTTGCGAGATTTTGCCGCATCACCCGGTTTGTTCGCGGCCGCACTGCGATGGGATTGATCCATCGCCTCGGCCGCGCGTTTGAGGGAGTCGGCGACTTCCGACGAAAACTTCAACGCCAACCCCCGGCTTTCCTTGGCAAGCTCGCGCTGCTTTTCCCGTTGGCGGGCGAGTTCGCTCCCCGGTTCGCCCGCCCGCATGGCCGTTTCCTCGATCCATTCGCTTTGTCGCCGACCCAGTTCGATGGCCCGCTCGGCCAGATCCGGTTTCCCCGATGCTACCGCGGCGGAGTCGAGATCGTTCTTCGCCCCTGCGGCCTCGAGCCCGGCCCCGGATGTGTCGCCGACATCTAGGTTCCGGCCGGCTTCCCGAGCTCGCTTCGCGGCCTGTTCCGCTTTCATCGCGCCGTCGGCTCGCCCGGCCGCGTTCGCATCGCGGGCCAATCGCTCGATTTCACAAGCCAGTATTTCTTGCTTCTGGGCCAGGATTTTCAGCGGATCGCCCCGGCTCGGCGTCGGCGGTTTGGTCGACGCCTCGGCGATCCGCGATAGGCGGTCGCGCAACTCGCGTTGCTCCCGGGCGAGTGCGCGGGCGTCGTCCGCATCTTTCTGATTGGGCAGGTTCGGCGAATCTTCGACGCGCGGAGGTTCGGGGGCCCGGCCGTCGGGGTTCAACTCCCGTTCCAATTCCCGTGTCGCGGCCGACGCGAGTGCGCACTTCTTCTTCAAGTCATCGACGTCCGGCACCGTCTTTTTTAACGCGGCTTCGGCGGCGAGTGCCGCTTCGCGCGCGGCTTGCAATTTCGATTGTGCTTCCGGCGCTCGGAGTTGTTGGAGCCGCATGGCGATATCGCCTTGGGCGCGTTGGAACCGTTGGAGTTCGTCGGGCGTCGGTTGGTTCGACTTCGCCAAGGTCTCCGTGAGTTCTTTTTGAAGTCGCGAGAGTTCGACCGCTCGCTCGTCGGCCGGGGTCTGGCCGGCCAACGCTTCTTTGAGCCGCTCGAGTCGAAGTTTCGTTTCGCGGAGCGCCGCGCCCGACTCCGTCAGCAGGCCTTGCTTCAACTTGTCGCCGGCGCGCTCGCTTGCTCCGACCGCGTAGGCCCGGCGCGATTCCCTGCCCGGCCCGTCGATTTTGCGAATGGCCCTGCTCAGTTCGTCTTGCTTCTCCGCGAGCGCGGCGAGTTTTATTTTGGCGTCGGGATCGTCTCGGTGTTTCGCGAGCCGGATGATCCCCTCGGCGTCTTGGATTACGGCGTCTTGCCCTTTGCGGATTTTGTCGAGTTCGAGCGCGGCCGCTTGCAAACGCAGGGTTTGACCGGGGATTTTCTCCGCGAGTTGATGGAGGGCTTCGGCCGCTTTCCGCACGCTCTCCGTGGCTCGGATCGGGTCGCGTTTCAATTGCTCGGCCGCGGCCGCGGTCGTGTCCACGGCCAGCGGGTGGGCTTTGTCGAGAGTCGGGGATTCGGGCAATTGCAGCTTGCGGATTTCGTCGCGGATCGCGCACTGTTCGGCGGTCCATTTCTCGCGGTCGGTCGGGGAGTCGCCGCGCGGCGTTTGTTTGAAACCTTCGGTCGCGCGGAGCAAAAGGTCCTCCTGCCAGCGGGCCAATTGCAGCGCGGCCTTGCGGGCGTCGCCTCGGTCGGCCGCCGATTTTTCGAGCGCATCGGCCAATCGCTCGAGGTCGCGTGCGGCCTTCTCTTGTTCCGTGAGGGTTTCGATCGGCTTCTTCTTTTCGAGGAGGTCGGCTGCGGTGCGGCCCGGTTTCTGTTCCAGCGGGGCGGTCTGCGCCAACCGGCTCGGAAGGTCGGTCTTCTCCGCCAGCTTCTTGATCTTGTCTGTGAGTTCCTTCTGCTGTTCGGTCAGGCGTTCGATCCGATTCCGATTCGCCTCGGATTCGCCGCGGCGGATGGCGGCATCGAGTGCGCGCTGATCGCGGGCGATGCGGTGCAGTTCTTCGAACTGACGCTCGTTCCGAAGCGCTCGAGCATCTGCGGCACCCCGTTTGAGGGAGTCGCTTTTCCGGAGGAGCGCGTCGAGTTCCTCCTTCAACACCCGCTGTCTCCCGGCGAGATCGGTCCGGGATGTCGCAGTCATCGCGTCGTCCGCGAGTATGTGTTGATCGCGGGCCAATCGGCTCAGCCGCGTTCGGTCGAGCCATTCCGCGAGCGCCGTGTCGGAGGCCGATTCGAGCGTCCCCAGTTTGATCAAAGCCGCATCAAACGCGTTTTGAGCGCCGAGCGCCGCCGTGTCGCGCGGGGTCGCATCGGCTTCCGTCAACACGCGTTTGAGTTGGACTTCCGCCGTGCGGATGTCGCCGTCGGCAAGTTCCCGAGCCGAGGATCCGATGGATCGGAGTTCGGGCAACGCCGCCTCGCGGGCCGCTTGTTCCAGCAAGCCGAGGGCCTCGCGGACGGCGCGGAGTTCCTCGACGATCCGGATCGTGTGGTCCGCTTCCAATTTCGCCCGACCCCGGAAATCGAGGCGGTGGGATTTCAATTCGCCATGCGCCTCGGCGATCCGTTCCCGAATCGAGGCGATCGTCACGCGGATCCGAGTTGCCCGAGCTGCGGCCTCTTGCTCGACGAGCGGTTTGGCGGTCGCCGAAATCCGCAGGAGCGTCCAACCCTTTTCGGGGAACGTCGCCGTCTGCGGTTTCAGTTCGAATTCGGGGAGGCTGCGATCGTCGCGAATTCGCAACCGGACGCGGTAGGTTTGGCCTTCGGCGCCGGTGGGGAGCACGAATGTCACCGGCCCGTCGATGCGGTCCGAACCGGGACCGGGGATCGCGATCGGAATTTCCACCAATTGCGATTCGGCGATGTCCCCGACCGGGCCGTATTCCAAAACGGCGCGGGCGATTGCGATATCGTCCGATGCGGCCAAATCGATTTGCAACCCTTCGCCCGATCGGATGTCACGGGGTTGCAGTGGGAATCCCTGAACCTTTTCGAACCTCGGCGGAGTATCGATCAAAACGCGCACGGTTTGGAAGACTTCCGTACGGACATCGCGGTCGGCGAAGAAAATCCATTTCAAAGCACCGTCGTCGCGCAATGGGAGTTCGGCTTTGGCCGAACTTCGCGATTCGTCGAGGGTCACCGCGAGGCGTTCGACCGGGGCACCCTCTTTGGCGCCGCTCGGCCACCATTCCAATTGCACCGCGCGGGCGGGGCGATCGAGGTTCACTTTCAAATCGACCCGCCCGTATTGCAGGGCTTCGATGTCGGCGAGTGCGGGTAGAACCCGCCGCGGGCGCCCCGCGGCCGCGTAGGCCGGCGCGGTGATCACGACCTCCCCCCCCGCGGCGATTCCGACGGGATCGACGGCGCGGATCGAGTGCCACTCGCTGAGGGCCGCGCCGCATTCGATGCGGTATTCGAGATCGGTCGACACGTTCGGACGCGTGAGGGTGAACGCCGAGTTCTCGTCGCCCGCCATCGGCATTTTTGTTTCTTCGACCGAGCCGATTTCGCGGAACACCGCCGCGGCGGAATCGGGGAGCGACGCATTCGGCTGCGTCCTCTTGAGATAACCCGAAACCGTGATCGCCCGCCCGCGCTTTACGACCGGATCTCCCGACGACACGATGATTTCGTAATGGGGTTCTGCGGTCGCGGTGTGCCATGGAATCAGGAGTCGTACGATGCGGTCCCCGCTACCGGAGACGAACACCAGCGGCGCGATGGCGATGATCGCCGCGAAGGCCACGAGCCCAGCGAGGCGGAAACTGTATGCGGCGGGAGCGACGCGGCGCATGTCCAGTTTTTCGGCACCGCGCGCGAGCACGGCCGTCATCGTGTGGGAGCCATTGTCCGGATCAACGCGACTGGCGAGGGCTCGCAAGCGTTCGGCTAGATTCGGACATTCGGTTTCGATGATCGTCGAGAGGTCGGTGGGAGACACGTGATCGCGGCATCGCCGCACCACGAAGCACCAGGCCGCAACAGCGGCCGATGCGAGCCATCCGAATAGCAGCACGACGCGGCCGCGGCCGGGGAGTTCAAATGCGGCATCGAGCGCGATCGCGAATAGCGGCACGGCGATGACCGAAACCGAGAACCAGCACGCGCCGCGCACGATCCGCAGGTGTCGCACTCGGGCCGCGAGTGTTTCGAGCTGGCCTTCCAACAAGGGAGATAAGTCGTGTACGGGCATCGAATCACCCGGCGATCGGATCATTTCTACTCGGGCATTCTAACAGAGTCGTTGGTGGGATACTAATTTCCCCGGCCGCCAATGAACCGAGTCACCCGCGCTCACTTCTTCCCTTTCTTCGATTGTTCGAGTGCCTCCCGGGCGTCTTTGGCGAAGTCGCGTTGGGCTTCGGAAAAACCCGGCGGTGCGAAGGATGGGCCGGCGGCGCCGGGGCCGGAGGTCGCGGTCGGCTTGCCTTGGACCCGGCCGGCGGACCCGTCGTTGGCGCCGACGCTGGCGGGTCCGGCGGGACGGGGATTTAACTTCGCTTCTTCGACGTCCTTCCGCTGTTGCTGAACCGACTCGTCGAGCTGCTTCAAGAATTTCTCGTAGTCGGCGTCGGTCATGTTGTTTTCCTTCAAGAACTCCTTCTTGCCCCGGTAGTTCTTAAAGTTGTCAAGTTGCAGCTCGGCCGCTTTCAGGCGGTTTGCGGCGTTCTCTTCGAGCGGTTTGGACTCCCGATTTTCGGCCGGGCCACCGGGGCCGGGCCGCCAGTCTTCGGCCAGTTTGCCGAGGCGGTCGCGGGCGTCCTGCTGCTTCTTGGGATCGTTTTCGAGATCCTTCATCTCCTTCTGCAACTGCTCGCGGGCCGGTTTGCCGATCGATTGATCGACTTTGTCCTCGGCCGCTTTCTTCTTGGCGGCGTCGGGGTGATCGAGATCTTTCGCGTCTTGTGCGAGCTTGTCGATTTCTTCTTTCGTCGGTTCCTTCGGCTTGGCGCCGGGTGTCTTGTCGGCTTCCGCTTTCGCGGTCTGTTTGGCCGCGTCTTCGAGTTTCCTCTTGTCCGCTTCGGCACGGGCCGCATCTCGTTCTTTCATATCCTTCTGGAGTTTCTCGCGGTTGTCCTTGCCGATGGCTTGATCGAGGTTTTGCTCCGCGGCGTTCTTCTTGGCTTCATCGGTACTGTTGAGCTCCTTGGCATCTTTCGCCAATTTGTCGAGTTCTTCCTTCGTCGGTTCCTTCGGCTTCTGATTCTGGTACTGTTGCTTGGCGGCGTCTTCGAGGCTCTTCTTCTCGGCCGCGTCTCGCTTCTTCATCTCGTCTTGAAGCTTCTCGCGGTTCTCCTTGCCGACGGCTTGGTCGAGGTTCTGCTCGGCGGCTTTCTTCTTGGCGTCGTCGGTGCTGTTGAGGTCCTTGGCATCTTGGGCCAGCTTCTCGAGTTCTTCCTTCGTCGGCTGCTTCATCGGGGAGCCCGGGTTCTTCTCGGCTTCTTGTTTCGCGGCGTCCGCGAGTTTTTGTTGCGCGGCCGCGTCACGATCTTTCATCTCCTTTTGCATTTGTTCGCGGGCCGGTTTGCCCACGGATTTGTCGAGATTCTTTTCGGCTTCTTTCTTCTTGGAATCGTCGGGGCTATTGAGATCCTTGGATTTCTTGGCCAATTCGTCGATGTCCTCTTTCGTCGGCGGCTTCGGCTGGGTCTCCGTACCTTTCGAATCGCGAGGCAGTTGATCGGCGTCGTTTTCGAGCTTCTTCCGATCTTCCCCCTTGCGGCCGTCCATTTCGCGCTGAAGCTGCTCGCGTTGGTCCTTGCCGACCGACTTGTCGAGGTTCTGCTCGGCGGCTTTTTTCTTGTCCGCATCGGTGCTGTCGAGGTCTTTGGCGTCTTGCTTCATCTTCTCGAGCTCTTCTTTCGTCGGCTCTTTTCCGCCCTGTTGCTTGGCGCCCTCCTCGATCTTCTTCTCGTCGGCCGCGGCGCGGTTCTTCATCTCCTCTTGGAGCTTCTCGCGGTTCTTCTGGCCAACGGCTTTGTCGAGCTTCTGCTCGGCGGCCTTCTTCTTCTCCGGTTCGGCACTGTTGAGGTCTTTGGCATCTTGCGACAATTTGTCGAGTTCTTCCTTCGTCGGCTTCCGTTCGCCCGCGGATTTCGCCGATTTCTCTTGGCCTTTGTCGTCTTTTGAATCGGGCGATGAGGCCCCGGCGCCTTTCTCGGCACCAGCGGCTTCGCCGGGTTTCGGGTCGGCTTCGGGCGGGGTTTTCTCCGTGCCGGTGTCCTTCGGCGGTGCCCCCTTCGGTTCCGATTTCTTACTGCCGGTGTCCGCCGGCTTTTGGGCTTTGCCGTCGGCGGGGCGCTCGTCGGGGTTCGGTTTGTCGGCGCCCGCAGGCTCCGCTTTCGCGGCGTCTTTTTCTTCGCCCGGTTTCGGTTGCCCGTCGCGTTTCGCTTGCCCGGATTGCGGCTTCCCTTCGGATTTCTGCGGTTCTTCGTTCTTTCCCCCTGCGGCTTCGTTATCCTTCGGCTTGTCACCCGGCTTGGGTTGCTCCTTCGGCATTCCTTCGGTGGGTGCTTTCTTCTCTTCTCCGGGCTTGTCCTCGGACTTCGGATCGCTCTTTGGCGAGTCGCCGTTCGGTTGAGCTTCGGGGCGAGTCTCATCGCCCGGTTTCTGATTCGGTTGCGGCTTGTCTTGCGAAGTCTCCGGCGGTTGCACGCGGCCCGGTTCCTTGTTGTCCCCGGCCGGTTTGGCCATGGGGTCGGTCTCCGTCCCTTCGCCCGGCTTCGAATCGGAGTTCGGTTGGCCGTCTTTCCCTTGCGGTTCCTCCGGTTTCTTCTCGCCCGCCATCGGTGGTTCCGCGCCGTCGTTTTTCTCTGCGTTCGGATTCTCTTTCGCTTCCCCGGCCTGCCGATTCTTTTCGTCGATCTTGTTCTGCAGTTCCTTCGCTTTGTCTTGAACGTCTTTCTCACCGGGCGGTTGTTGTTCCGGATTTGCCTTCTGTTCATTCGGCTTCGGCTGTTCCGGTTGCTCTTCACCGCCGATCTTCTTGTCGCCCGGTTGATTCGGATCTTGTGGGGCCGGGCGCGCCTCGTTGTCCCTCTTGTTTTTTTGATCGCGTTGATGTTGCTGATCTTTCTGCTGCCGATCCTTCGCCACCTGCTCTAGCGTCTTCGACACTTCCGGCTTTGCCGGCGGAGCGACCACGTTCACGCGGTATCGCTTCGACCGACCGATGTCGTGCGGCAGCACCGTGCAGTTGTCCTTCGCTTCGAGCCAGAATTCGAGAACTTGCCCCGCTTGCAGCA
>JANXTU010000387.1 GCA_025352235.1 Fimbriiglobus sp. | reverse complement strand
TGCTGGACAACCGCATCATCTTCATCGGCAGCAGCCCCGAAACCGGCGGCGACCCGACGATCTCCGACTTCGTCGCCAACATCACCATCCAAAAACTGCTCTGGCTCGTCACCGACAAAAAGTCGACCGACATCCACCTGTACATCAACAGCCCCGGCGGCTCGATCTCGGCCGGCCTCGCCATTTACGACACGATGCAGTTCATCGACTGCCAGATCAACACCTACTGCATCGGCATGGCCGCGAGCATGGCCGCCGTGCTCCTCAGCGCCGGCACCAAGGGCAAGCGGTACGCCCTTCCGAATAGCAAAGTGATGTGCCACCAACCGTACGGCCAAGTTGGCGGGCAGGTCTCGGACATCGAGATCCAAGCGAACGAAATTTTGAAAGAGCACCAACGGCTGAACCAGATCTTGGCGGATCATACCGGCCAGAGTTTGGAAGTGATCGCCAAAGAAACCGAGCGCGACCGCTACTTCACGGCCCACGAGGCCAAAGCCTTCGGCATCGTCGACGAAGTGGTCTCGAAGCCGCCGGTCGAACTGAAGAAGTAGTGCAGCTTCCCCGACCCGATCATCCGGCCCGCCCCGCGCCACCCGCCGGCGCGGGCCTCCCCGCAGCGAATTCCGACCGACAACTCTGACACACCCGACGTTCGGTCGCCGATACCAATCGTGCGGCCGTCCGGACCGGACGAGGGACGAACCATGCCGCTGATCCCGATGGTCGTGGACAACAAGGGCCGCGAACAGCAAGCGTACGACATCTACAGCCGCTTGCTGAAAGAGCGCATCATCTTCCTGCAGGGAGTGGTGCGGGACGAAATGGCGAACCTGATCGTCGCCCAGATGCTGTACCTGCAGTTCGAGGACCCGAAGGCCGACATCCACCTGTACATCAACAGCCCCGGCGGCTCGGTCAGCTCCGGGATGGCGATCTACGACACGATGCAGTTCATCAGTTGCCCCGTGGCGACCTACTGCATGGGCCTCGCCGCCAGCATGGGCGCGATGCTGTTGACCGCCGGCGAGAAGGGCAAACGCTTCGCCCTGCCGAACGCGGAGATCATGATCCACCAGCCGCTGGGCGGCTACGAGGGCAACGCGACCGAGATCGACATCCACGTGAAGAACATCCGGAAGTTGAAGGCGAAACTCAACGACCTGATGAAGACGCACACGGGCAAGACGCTCGAACAGATCGAGAAGGACACGGACCGCGACAACTTCATGACGGCCGCCGAGGCCCGCGATTACGGTTTGATCGATTCGGTCCTCGAAAAGATGCCGGAAGGGTTGGCCCGCAAGTCGGAGGGCTGACGACCGACCGGCGATTCCACCGGGTAAAGGAATGAGCGGATTAACCACAGAGGCACAGAGACACAGAAACGGCCATCAAAACAGAGTTCGGAACACTCTTTGTCGCTTTCTCTGTGCCTCGGTGCCTCTGTGGCTAATCTTTTTCTTGATACCCGCAACGGGTTGCAAATCCCTTGGCAAGATCGCCGGGAAGCAAGAAAAGCCCGATCTCCTCGAAGCCGAGCTTCGCACCCGCGAGCGCGAACTCCTCGAAGCCCGCGGCGAGCTCCAACAACTCCGCCTCCTCACCGATGTCTATCAGCGGCAACCGCTCCCCTGCCCTCCCGGCGGTGTCGTGCACCAATCCGGGGCGACTCCGTTCGCGCTGCGCGATTTCCAACTCGGCACCGGCACCGGCGGCCGGGACGACGACGGCATCCCCGGCGACGAGGGGTTGCAGGTGGTGATGGTCCCCAAAGACGAAGACGGTACCGCCGTCAAAGTCCCCGGCCGCGCCACGGTGATGGCCTACGAGATCACCAAAGAAGGCCACAAACTGCCCATTGGCAAATGGGAAGTCACCGGCGACCAACTCAAGAAATCGTGGAAGTCGGGACTACTGGGCGGCGGGTACAGCGTACCCCTGCAATGGGACCGCGCCCCGACAACGGGCCGCATCCGCGTCGTGGTGCGCTTCACGTTGCAAGACGGGCGGGAATACGAAGCCGACCGGGATGCGAACGTCGTACCGCTGCCGGGCCTTGCCCCGCGATCACCCGCCTTCGGCAACAAACTCCCCCCGCCGACGGTGGTACCGCCCGGTCTGAAGTGATTTTCCGACCCGGCGCGTAGAATGGTAAGAACTCAAAATTGGATCCGAGAGTTGCCATGGTCCTGACAATCGCGGCCCACTTCGATGGGAAAGTTTTTATTCCCGATGAGCCGATCCCACTTCCGCAGGGTCGGCGACTCAAGATCAGTTTCGAAGCCGAAGAGGTTCCCCCGCGATTCGCGGAATTTCTGACCTTCGCGGCGGATCTGCCGGGCGCGCCCGGCGATCTATCGATCCGACACGATGATTATCTGTCGGGTACCGCCAAGTGAATCCGATCGGCGATGTCTTCGCCGACACCGTTTTTTGGATTGCGCTCGTTGTCCGAGCCGACCAATATCACGGATGCGCCCAATCGTGGTCGCAGAAAATCTCGGGTCGGATCATCACGACCGAAGCCGTGTTGCTCGAAGTGGCGAACGCCCTCGCACGCCCAGCATGGCGGGCGTCGGGTATCGCTTTGATCGAGCACCTGTTGAAACGCAAAGATGTCGCGATTGTTCCGCAGGATACGCCGCTGTGGACACGGGGATGGGAACTCTATACCCACCGCGCCGACAAATCGTGGAGCCTGACCGATTGCATTTCCTTCTCGGTCATGGAAGATTTCAAACTCACCGATGCACTGACAGCCGACGAACATTTCCGCCAAGCCGGTTTTCGAGCCTTGCTGCTCGAATCGCCCTAAAATCATCCGGACGTTCCTCCCGCTCCGGATGATTCCATGCTGCCTGGCAAATCGAAGACGCCCCGCAATTGCCTCGCGCCTGTTTGGCAGGCGACCTTACCGGATCACGTCATCGGCCTCGATACTTCGGCCGACGGGGCGTTCCTCGTGGCCGCGAGCATCGGCGGGCCGATCTTCGTGTACGACGCCGCCACGGGCGCGTTGACGCACGAATTGAAAGGCCATCGCTACGGGACCGCGAGTCTCGAATGCCATCCGAATTCGCCGACGCTGGCCTCGTGCGGACAAGACGGCTCGGCCCGCGTTTGGAACTTGGAGACGGGAGAGCAAACGCTCGAACTGACCGGCGGGGCAGCGTGGGTCGAGCACTTGGCGTGGAATCGCGAGGGCACGCTACTGGCCTCCGCCGCCGGGAAAACGGCCCGCGTTTGGGATTGGCCGAGCGGCGCGATGCTGCGCGATTACACCGGTCACCCGAGCACCATCGCCGACGTCGCGTGGGAACCCGGCACCGGCCGTTTGAGCGTCGCCGTGTACGGGGGCGTCTACCACTACAACCCGGCCGAGGCCGAGGCGGACGAACTTTTTGAATGGCGCGGCTCGCCCTTGAAACTGGCGTGGTCCCCCGACGGCAAGATGCTCGCGCACGGCAACCAAGATGCGAGTGTCCATTTCTGGTACTCCGCGGATTCGCGCGAGTTGAACATGTCGGGCTATCCCGGCAAGGTCCGCGAACTCAGCTGGGATTTCCGCAGCCGATTCTTGGCCACCGGCGGCGGCAACGCCGTCTGCATTTGGGATTGCAGCGGCGCCGGGCCCGAGGGGAGCACCCCGAACATGCTAGCGGGACAAGGGGGCATCGTGTCGGCCGTCATGTGGCAGCGCCGCGGCACCCTACTGGCTTCCGGCGACCTCGACGGCCGCGTCTGCTTGTGGCAACCGGCGAACCGCACCCCCCTCATCGGCGGGGCGACCTTCGAAGGCACGGAAGTGAGCGCGCTGACTTGGAGCCGCGACGACAAAACCATCGCCGTCGGCAGCGCCGCCGGGGCGGTGGGGGTCTTCCGGGTGGTATAATTTTCGGGTGTGATCTCTCCTCTGCGCCGGTTACGCCGCGATTCCGCTCGGTTTTCCGTCGGCTCGATCCGGAGTGCGGGGCTGCGGTCGGATCGCTCGTTTAAGATCGGCCGGTAGGCCTTCGCCCAGAGGCCACGGAGCAGCATCACTCGCAGATCTAGTCCTCAACCAAGCGTGATCTCGACCCGCTATTTTTCTGGGAATGCCAAAAAGCTCGAAATCCTCGACGGCTTCCGGGGTCTGTGGATGGAGACGCATCCCGCAGATCCGTACGCCGAAGAGGATTTCGAGTGAAAAC
>JANXTU010000382.1 GCA_025352235.1 Fimbriiglobus sp. | reverse complement strand
GTTTTCACTCGGAATCCTCTTCGGCGTACAGATCTGCGGGATGCGTCTCCATCCACAGACCCCGGAAACCGTCGAGGATTTCAAGCTTTTTGGCATTCGCAGAAAATAAACGGGTCGAGATCACGCTTGGTTGAGGTTTAGTGCGGCTTACGAACTGACATTGGAAACGATTCGCAAGCTCGGCGAGTTCCCGACGGGTCGGGTTGCGAAAACCACGCAGTCGATCTCGGCCAAGCTCCGTCGCGAGAGCCTCCGGCTCAGTCAGATGCAGGACATCGCCGGATGCCGGATCATCGTGCCGGACATCGCCGCTCAAAATCAGCTCGTGGCAACTTTAAAATCGCACTTTCCCCTCCATACAGTTTTCGATCGCAGAGAAAAGCCGAGCCACGGCTATCGCGCCGTCCATCTCGTGGTGCAGGTGCTCGGTCTCCCCGTGGAGATTCAAGTTCGGACGACGCTCCAGCAATCGTGGGCGGAGTTATGTGAGAAAGCGGCCGATTTGATCGATCCAGAGATCAAGTATGGCGGCGGCCCTGACGCTTGGAAAAGAATTCTGGAAGTTTGTTCAAATGCGGTTTCTAGACATGAAAAGCGAGAGATTGCTTATTCGGAACTCGAAATAGATTTTTTGGCTTTGGAAGAGTTGTGTAGCAAGATTCAACCGAGCGAATTTTCTGCACTCATACATTCAAATGAAATTCTTCGTAACACTATCGAGGAAATGATTGATAAACTGGATTTAAAAGATGAGCTCCAAAAGCCGAGAACACTTGGTCAATTCTTAATGTGTCTTCGCCGTTTGTCTAAACTTCTTGAGAGCAGCAGAACTAAAGTATCCGAGAAGTTGTCTCAAATTGGCGATCTGTTGAAACCCCTCGAAAAGAGCCGCACGGAGAACCCCCAATGATGTTTCTGATCGAATACGACCGTAAGCAAGGTCGCATTGTGACGTCCCACAATTTCGAAGACAAGCAGCGCGGCGAGGCCGTCGCCAAGCGACTCGAAATGGAACTGAACAACAATCGGAATAAGATCGATCACGAAGTGGTCTTACTAGAAGCTGCCAGCCAAGAGGCCTTGGAACGGACCCACCGTCGCTACTTTGCCAGCTTGGACGAACTCCATGCGGCGGCAAGCCAAGTTGCTGGATAAGCGGGCAGCGCATCGACGCTCGATCAGACCTTTTCTCTGTTTCTTCCCTTTTGCGAAACCTTGCCCCCGGCCCGGAATCCCGTATCGCTTACTGCTATTCCTAATGTTTTGACCCCGGCCGGTCGAACCTCCTGCCCGGTTCGACCATCTTGCGTTCGCAGCGATCTTTCGCTCCCCGCTCGCGCCCACGCCGCAACCCTACGGACGTTCGCATGAACTCCACCGACGCGATCTCGACCCCGCCCGACGAATCGACCGCCGAGGCGATGGCCCCGCCGCCCGATCCGGTCGCGGCCCCCTCCTCGCCGGCCGAAGCGCCGCCGCCGACACTCGAACCGGTCGCACCGCCGTCGGATCCGGTCGTCGTACCGGTGAATCCGGACCCGCCCGTTCCCGAGACCCCGCCGGCGCCGAGTGCCCCCACGCTGCCGCCGCAACCGGTGCCGACCGTGCCCGCAGCCCCGCAGGCGCAGGACTTGTCGCGCATCGCCCAAGACTTGCAGATCCGCAAAGTGCAGGTCGAAGCGGTGGTGGCGCTGCTCGACGATGGCAACACGGTTCCGTTCATCACGCGCTACCGCAAAGAGCGCACCGGCGGCCTCGACGAAGACATGATCCGCCGCGTTCAGACGCGCGTTGGCGTCCTGCGCACGCTCGCCGAGCGCAAACAGACGATCTTGAAGAGCATCGCCGGCCAGGGCCGGTTGAACGACGACCTCGCGAAAGCGATCCTCGAATCGGATCACCCGAAGCGCCTCGAAGATTTATACCTCCCGTTCAAACCGAAGAAGCGCTCGCTGGCATCGGACGCGAAAGAGAAGGGCCTCGAACCGTTGGCCGTCGCCATCTGGACCCGCGACCCGGCCGTCGACAACCTCAAAGAAATTCTGCCGGGGATCGTGAACCCGGACAAGAAGCTGAATACGGTCGACGACGTCATCACCGGCGTCCGGCACATTCTCGCCGAGATCATCGCCGAACTCGCCGATGTCCGCGGACCGCTCCGCTTGTTCCTCCGGGATACCGCCGTCATCGTGGCGAGCAAAGTCGACGGCGTCCCCGAGGGCAAAGGCGCCGAATACCGCGACTACTTCCAATTCAAAGAGCCGGTGCGCATGATGCCGCCGCACCGCATTTTGGCGGTGAACCGGGGCGAGCACGAAAAGATCATCAAGTCCAAGCTCGACTGGGATGGCCCCCGCGCCAAGGACATCGCCCTGCGGCACCTGCCGTTGGTCGATCACCCGCACCGCGAGTTTTTGTTCCCCGTCGTCGAAGACGCCCTCGACCGTTTGGTCCTGCCGAGCCTCGAGCGCGAAATCCGCCGCGAGATGTCCGAGTTCGCCCAAGAGCACGGCGTCGAAATCTTCGCCCGCAACCTCAAGAGCCTGCTGCTCCGGGCGCCGCTCGGCAGCAAGACGGTTCTCGCCATCGACCCCGGCATGCGCACCGGTTGCAAGATCACCGTCCTCGGCCCGACCGGCGACGTGATCGAAGACGGCGTCATTTACCCGCATCCGCCCGAAAACAAAGTCGCCGACGCCAAGCGCAAGCTCGAGCAATTGATCCGCAAGCACGCCATCTCGGTCGTCGCCATCGGCAACGGCACCGGTTGCCGGGAGACGGAACAGATCGTCGCCGAGATGATCGCCGACTTCGAAGAGCGGCGCATCAACCCGCGTCCGGCGGAAGCGATCCTGCCCGATATCGCCGTGGAAACGCACCCGATCGCCACGGAGCACCACACCAGCATCACGTCCGAAGTGCCCGCGCCGATTCTCGAAGCGATGCCCTCCGCGCTGACCGTCGATGCCGGCGTGCTGCTTCCGGAAACCGTGATGGCGGGCGTCACCGACGCCCCCGGCACGACCCACACCGAGACGCCGACCGAGCCGGCCGCACCGAGCGTGCAAACACCGACGCCGCCCGCGACCCCGCCGAAACCGGCCGCGCCGAAGATCAGTTTGGAAGGCCTTGCCGACGCGCCGTCCGATCTCGCCTACGTCATCGTCAACGAAGCCGGCGCCAGTGATTACAGCGCGTCACCCATCGCCAAGGAAGAGTTCCCCGACCTCGACGCCACGGCCCGCGGCACCATCAGCATCGGCCGGCGTTTGCAAGACCCCCTCGCCGAACTCGTCAAGATCGACCCGCAGCACGTCGGCGTCGGTTTGTATCAACACGACATCCGGCCGAAGCATTTGAAGGAATCGCTCGAAGCGGTCATCGAGAGCTGCGTGAACGCCGTCGGCGTCGATGTCAACACGGCTAGCATCCCGCTACTCCGGCACGTCTCGGGGTTGAACCAACTCGTGGCCCGCGAGATCGTCGAATACCGCAAGAAAAACGGCCCCTTCCAGAGCCGCGAAGCGCTGAAGAGCGTCCCGCAAATGGGCGAGACGCGCTTCCTGCAATCGGCCGGATTCTTGAAAATCCGCGATGGCGCCGAGCCGCTCGACAACACGTGGGTCCACCCGGAAAGCTACCCCATCGCCCAGCGCGTCCTCACCGGCATGGAGATGACCGCGACGGACCTGAGCGACAAAACCAAGCTCGCCGACATCGGCGAGAAACTGCGGGCGCAGAACCCCGAGGCCATCGCCAACGAGTTCAAAGTCGGCGGGCCGACGGTGCGCGACATCTTCGAAGCCCTCGCCCGCCCCGGCCGCGACATCCGCGAGGATCGCCCGCTACCGATCTTCCGCAAGGGCGTGTTGAAGCTCGAAGACCTGACCCCCGGCATGGAACTGAAGGGCGAAATCCTCAACGTCGTCGACTTCGGCGCCTTCGTCGATGTCGGCCTCAAAGACAGCGGCCTCATCCACATCAGCCAAATGGCGAACCGCTTCATCAAGAGCCCGTACGACGTGGTCAGCGTCGGCGATGTGGTGCCCGTCTGGGTGATGATGGTCGACGGCGACCGCAAGCGCGTCTCGCTGAGCATGATCCAACCGGGCCAAGAGCGCCAGCCACCCGAACCGCGCGAACGCCAGCCGATGCGCGAACGGCCCCCGCAACAACCGCGAGAACAAGGCCAACAGCGCGATCAAGGCCAACAGCGCCCCGCCGGCGATCGCGGCGGGTATCAACCGCGCCCCGGTGGTCCGCCGCAAGGGCAGGGCCAAGGCCGCGGCCCGGGCGGCCCCGGTGGCGGTCGCCAATTCCCCCCGCGCGGCCCTCGCCCAGGCGGCCCGCAAGGCCCGTCGCAGCAGTATCAACAACCGCCGGCCCAACCGCTGCTTCCGCCGAAGCCGAGTAAGCCGAAGGCACCGGCGAAGCTCAGCACCGACCAGAAGCAAGGCAAAGCCGCACTGAATACCTTCGCGCAACTGGCGGCCTTCTTCAAGCCACCGGAGGCGCCGAAGCCGACAGAAGAAGTGAAGGCACCGGAGGCACCGACGCACGAGACTCACTCGCCGCAGGCGGAGGGGCATGGTGATGTTGAAACGCCGAAGGCGGAGTGAGCAGATTGATGTGGCCATTTCGCAGTAGGGTTGCAGTCAAGTCCGATGATCCCGAAGAACTGCTTCGGCATTGGATTATCGTGTTGAATGGCGATATCTGCGACGAACTCGCGACTCCAACCATTGCGAAGTTGTTATTTCTCAACTACGACGATCCGAAATCCCCGATCACATTGCGGATTACATCCCTCGGTGGCACAGTCTCCGCCGGTATGGCGATCATAGATACCATTCGCACCTTGAGAACTTCCGTTCAAACCGAAGTTCCTTCCTATGCTCACGGCATTGCGCTCGCTGTGTTTGCTGCTGGGGAAAAAGGTGAGCGGGTGCTCGGTTTTCAAGCTACTTGTTCGATGGGTGACGTCCGGGATTGCAACAAGTCAATCGAAGATGTGCGAGGCGTTCGGCAGCGCATGATTGACATGTTCGCGGAGTTGACCGGGCAAATTCAGGAGTATGTGAATCAGCAGATGTTACTCGAAAGAAGCTTCAACGCGTCGGATGAAATTTCGTTCGGATTTGCAGATCGCATCGCAGTGAACGCGGGTGAAGCTTGATCCTACGCCAACGGTGTCTAGCCCACAGCACGTCGGATTTCGCAAGCCAGACCTCACCCCCCAACCCCCTCTCCGAAGCGGAGAGGGGGAGCCAGACAAATCGAACTCGATTGCGTTCCGCAATCCGGAGTCACCCCCTCTCCGTTTCGGAGAGGGGGCCGGGGGGTGAGGTCTCACTTCGAGCAAAGAGGGGCGTTTCGTGAACCGAAACATCGTCGCGGGTCAGTCGGTCGATAGTGACAAAATCGCGTTCTCCCGGCAACTCCGTCGGTCGATGACACCGGTTGAAGCACTGCTCTGGAATGCAATTCGCGGTCG
>JANXTU010000375.1 GCA_025352235.1 Fimbriiglobus sp. | reverse complement strand
GAATGTCCGCGGAAGGCGGTGGCACTTGGCGCATTTCCCAGCATGCATCCACGTCTTGCTGGCCAGCCGGGCACCGGTTGGAGTCGTGATCCGTCGCGGACCGTCGGGCCACGTTGCGACGATGCTTTGGGATCGAACCCGCGACGAATTTACCATCGGGCAATGGCTGAAGGGGCATCTCTACGAACGCCGCAGCGATCTGTCGCCCGACGGCGAGTACCTCCTCTATTTTGCGGCGAAACATATTCGGGTATCCGATGCCGGAGGTTCTTGGACCGCGATTTCTCAGGCGCCATTTCTAAAAGCGATTGCCCTCTTTCCTAAAGGGGACTGTTGGCACGGTGGCGGCTTGTGGACGGGCGAGGCCACGTATTGGCTCAACGATGGATACGGGCACACCGTTTTGCGGAATAGCACGGCCGTGCGACGCGATGGAAACTATTTTCCCGAGGGCTTCTACGGCTATGAGGATTTGAGCGTCTACTACCCCCGATTGATCCGCGACGGCTGGAATCTCGTGAAGCCGAGAAGCGGCGGCGACACGATTAAAGTGGATGTTTTCGACAAACCGATCGATGCGCATTGGTCGTTGCGCAAGCTCGCCCATGCCGGGAGCGCGATCGGAGGCCCGAAAGGCAGGGGCTGTTACTGGGACGAACACCAACTCGTCCACCGAACGTCCTGCGTAACCATCGCCTACCCGGACTGGGAATGGGCCGATCTCGACGGCACGCGGTTGGTTTGGGCGACCGGCGGCAAATTGTTCACCGGGAGCGTGCTGGCCGAGGGCCTCGCCAACGAGACCTTGTTGTTCGATTTCAACGGGATGCTGTTCACACCCATCGAAGCCCCGTATTGACGGATCAACTGAACCGACGCCCGGCCTTGCGCACAAAGTCACAATCGTCGAGTCCAGCGTTTGGCCGCTGAGTCTACGCGAGGGTGTGCGACTTCTCGCTGGACTCAACGATTGCGAAAACCCGAGAAAGCCGGTTTGCACCTATTTCCACAACGTCCGATACAGAGTGACCGCGATTCTTCCACGCCGAGACCAGTCGCGTCGTCTACACTATCCACTACCTGTCGCGGCGGTTCTCCGGCGGTTTGTTCCATGGCATTATCTTCCTCGCCCCAATCCGTGTTACCGCGCACGCGCAAGCTCCGGGCGGCCGTGCCGGATGCCGATCCGGACACCACCGACTACCAACTGTCCGCCTCCGTCGGATCGCCGAAAACGACGGCTCTTCCCTCCGGCGAGAACGTCCAGCTCCCGGCGCCGGCACGCAAGCGCTACCTCGACGACGCCACGGCGCACCTCTTCCACAGCCGCCTCCGTCTCTGCTGCCTGATCGCCGTCGTTCCGATGGCGTTCTTTTTCCTTTGCGGCCTGACCGATTTCATCGAACTCTTCGGAAAATCAACACTCGGCTGGAGCGGAGTCATCGTCGCCGGGGTCGTGGTGCTGGCGCTCGCCTCCACCGCCGGGGCGATGTTCCGCCACGGGCCGTTCCCCGAGAGTTGGCTCCGCGTGCTGGAAGTAGCGATCTTCGGGCAGCTCTCGCTCTTCTTCGCTTACTGGCAGTTTTCGATCCTGACTGCGAACCCCGAACGCGGGTTCGACGGCACCCGCCACGAACAAGCCTTCGTCCTCGCCGCATCGGGGATGAGCCATTTCAACTGGCTCTTGCTCATCGTCTTCCACGCGGTGCTGGTGCCCAACACGATCGCGCGGGGCGTCGGGATCACCTGCTTCATGTGCGTCGCTGCGCTCGCCATCGACGGCACGGCCACCGCCATCCACGAGCCGATCACGCGGAACGCCGGGGTGCTCTTTTCCATCGGCGGCACCGTCCTCGCCGCCGGCGCGGGCTTGGCGATCTTCGGCACGGCCAAGACCGCCGCTTTGCAGCGCGAGGTCGAATCGGCCCGCGCCGCCGTTCGGCAAATGGGCCAGTACCGCCTGCGGCGCAAACTCGGTTCCGGGGGAATGGGGGAAGTTTACCTCGCCGAACACCGCTTGCTGAAGCGGCCGTGCGCATTGAAACGGATTCACGCGAAGTACTTGAACAACCCGGAGCAACTCAAACGCTTCGAGCGCGAAGTGCAAGCGACGGCCCAACTCCGCCATCCGAACACCGTCGAGATTTACGATTACGGCATCGCGGAAGACGGCACGTTCTACTACGTCATGGAATACCTGCCCGGCCTCAGCCTCGAAGACCTGATCGGCCGGCACGGGCCGCAGTCGGCCGACCGGGTCATCCACATCGCGCGGCAGGTCTGCGGGGCGTTGCGCGAAGCCCATAAATACGGACTCGTCCACCGCGACATCAAACCGAGTAACATCTTGGTCTTCGCCGAAGGGAGCCCGCACGACCAAGTGAAGCTCGTCGATTTCGGCTTGGTGCATTCGCTGCTTTGGGAAGGCAGCCCCGACGCCAAAATCACGCGCGAAGGATTGATCGTCGGCACCCCGGAATACATGTCCCCGGAACAGGCCAGCGGCATCGCCATCGACGGGCGCAGCGACCTTTTCAGCCTCGGCAGCGTGATCTACTACCTCCTGACGGGCCGGGAGGCGTTCCACCGCGATAACCCGATGAAGACTTTGATGGCGGTCGTGACCGATCCGTTGCCCAAATTGGAGGAGAGCAATCCGTTCGCCCCGAAAGAGCTGGCCGCGGTACTCGCCAAGTGCACGGCGAAAGATCCGGACGAACGCTATGGCACGGCCGCCGAACTCGAGGCGGCGTTGGGCGCTTGCGCCGCGGCCGGGCAATGGACCGAAGCCCGCGCTTCGGATTGGTACGCCCAGCACCCGGATGCCCGCCCTAGCACCGGGACGGACCTCAATACTTTGGCGATGACCGATGACGATTAAATCGAGTCCAGTTCCGCGAAAATGTCGGCGACGGGCAGGGCGAACCCCGGCAATACGGCGCCGCCGTCGAGGGTGTCCGCAATCGTCAGACGCACGGCGGTGGCGCGATCAGCCGAGGCGAAAACCGAGACGCTGCGGGTGTCCGGTTCGACCAACCAAACGAGGGTCGCGCCGGCGGTGAAATAATCGTCGAGTTTCTCGTCCATTTCTTCGACGGTATTGCACGGGCTGAGCACTTCGACCGCCAAGTCCGGATGGATATTCGGGATCGCGGCCTCCCCGATCCGCCCCCCGGGGAACTGGGCCTTGCGGACGAACGACGCGTCTGGGATTCGCACGAGGCCCGGGGCGAGTTTCATCATCCCGTCCGCCCCGGCGATCACCCCGAGGCTCTTGCCGCGGACGAAGTTCTTCAAGCGTGTGGTAATTTCCACCGCGATGGCGCTCTCTTGGAATCCCATTTCTTTCTCCAAGAGCACACCGTCGACGAGTTCGTAGCTCCGCCCTTCTGCCGCATGCAAGTCCTCCACGTCGCCTTCGTCGGCGGGGTAGCGATCCAAACGGATACGCCGGGCCGGGACGTTCCCGAAGCGGCGCGCCAATTCCGGGAGCGTCGGGTGCATCGGCGGTTGCAGGGCCGCGGGCATGGGGAGAGTCCTCGGATCAGACCAAGACGAGCGGCGACGTTTCCGAACTGTAGTCGAAGGGCATATCCGCGACTTCTTCGTGGTCGCCGCGGTCGCGGAAAATGTGCAGAACGCGGCCACGGCTGAGGTCGTCGAATTTCGGTTGCCGGTATTTCACCGCGATCAACGGTTTCTCCGGGTTCAAATCGTGGACGACGACGCGCACTTTCTGGATGCCCACGAAACTGTGGTCGTCGACGCGTTTCTTGCCGCCGTAGACGTCGTAGATTTCGAGGATCGCCCGGAAGACTTGGATCAACTGCTTCACGCCCACGCCGTCTTCGATGTAAATAACGTCGACTTCGACGCCGCGAAGAATTCGGTGCATGTGCTGGCGAGCGCGCCGGCCGAAGACGCTGCTGAACGGCGGGCCGACGCTGCGGAGGCTCCCTTCGCCATCCTCGCTCCGCTTGCTCGAATCGCCGTCCTCGCGGCCCAATCCGTTGAAGAACCACCAATGCGGGGCGAGCCAGTAGCCGCCCCCCTTCGAGCGATCTTCGGCGCGGGCTTGTTTCATCAAATTGCGCAAGCCCCGGAAGAACCGGCGCCGCAATTGGATTTCATCGCGGCGCCCGAAGCGTTCCCGGACGGCTCCGGCTTTTAAGTCGGCCAGGCTCACTTTCAATGGCCAGCGCGGATCGAACTCGGTCGCTTCGGACAGCTCCGGGTGAACCAGCACCAAGCCGACCTCCGTCGATTTCGGTGTGCCGTCGTCGGCCCGCACGCGGAACCCCCAAGCCGAAACGATTTCGGTAATCCGCTCGAGGGTGTCGTTGGCCCGCGGACTTTGCACGTGGATCGTCGGCGCCGTCCGCTGCGACGGGTTGGACCGCCAAACGGAGTAGAGGCGTGACGCCAAAATCAACAGCAATCCCGGGGTCGTCCACGCCACCAATGCCGCGAGCAAGCCCGTCAGCGGCATCGAATCTTCGGCTTGGATGTTCGTCAACAACCGGCCGCACATCCCGGTGAGAATCAAATTCGTGTAGGCGATCAGCAAGACGATGACCGCGCCGGCGATCAAACGCGGAGCCGGGACGGAGTAGATCCGTCCCGACGGTCGCGAGCGCCACAAGAGGGCCAATTCGGCCCGGCCCGGTCGCACGCACCAATACATGGCGATGCCCGCGGAGAGCCCGCACACCGCCATCACGCCGGCGACGGGGAAGTAAGAAGCGGCGCCGAAGATTGCAAAGAGGTACGTGAAGCCCGACAGAAGCAAGAGGACTCGGCGGTCCGAATCGGAAAGGGATTCGCGCAGCCAGCGGTCCAAGAGTAGCATTGGCACGAATAGCCCGGCGAGCAGGCCTGCGAATAACAGCGTCCAAAGCGTCAGTAAAATCAACAAGTAAAAGACGTACGAAGTTCGCACGCCGATGTCGCGCCAGCCGCCGGGGAGGAGGTACCAGACGCCGATGGACGCGGCCCCCCACGCCAGCAAGGCGAAGGTCAGCCACCACGCGACCTGCGGCAATCGCTGCGGTAGTGCCGGCGTCCCCCGGAAATCGATGCCGTGTTCATACTTCCATTTGGAGATTCGGTCGGTCACGCGGTTGGTGCGACCCACGAGCCAGTTGACCCAGTCGAGCGGTCGCCGCCGGTGCCAAAACGCCACGGCCCCGGCGAGCGTGATCAACGCGAGAGCCCCGACGCCGTCTTGCACGTCCGAAGTGAACCCGCGGCCGAGGATTTCCAGCCCGAGCAAACCCGTCAGGACTCCGAGGGAAAACAAAACCTGCCCCGACGTGCGGACGGGGATGGAGAGCGTCAGGGCGGACGAAAGCAGCTTCATACCTGAATTGTACCGCACGACCCGTCTCCGGGGATAACCCCCGGGAATCTTTCTGACATTTTGCCCCGGGTCGCGTTACCGTCCGTTGCGTGGCACATGGGACACTTCGGTGTAATTCGGCATGGCGGCCGCCGCTTTGCGATCTTGTTCCAATTCGAACATCAACTTCTTCGCGGCGTCGTTGGCGCCTTCCGTCGTCACATCGCCCGGCACGACATTCCGCGTTGGCGCGGGCGGCGGCGGCGCGTCGGCGAACGTCGGCATGGCCCCGATGTCTTTCGGCGACGTCACCACCGCATTCGGTTGAGCCGCGCTCCGCTTCGGCGTGTTTTTACCGACGATCGGACCGACGGGTTTGAAGCTGTTGCAACCGACGGTCAGAGCCGCGAGGACGCCGAACAATAGGATCCGTTTCATTGTTTCACCTCGCGGAATTTGCTGGCTTGAGCCGTAGCCGGACGCGCGTCGGCCGGGGACTTGACTCCGGTCTTCAACGGGTTCACCGCGACCCCGGTGCCGAGTTCGCCATCCAGTTTGTCGAGACCCGGTGTTCCGCGATGCTGGGACTTCACCCCGAGCTTCGCGATCCGCTGGTTGTACGTCACTTCGGCGAGGCGCTCGAGTTCGTCGGCTTTCAGGCCGAGCTTATCGTCTTTGGTGCCGGCCGCCACGCGGCGGAGCTCGGTGCAAACGTCCAGCCGGCGGGCGTAGGCATCCTGCTCGGCTTGCAGCGCCGCGATCATGACATCGGGTGCGAGCGGCCCGACGGCGGGCAGCGGCCGAACCGGCGCCGGCGCCGGTTTGCCGGTGTCGCCGAACGGATTTAGCCGCGACATCACCGACCGCGATTCGGCGGGCGGATCGGCGGCGGGTGCGCATTGGGCCGCGAGGGCGACCCCCAAAACAATGGCCGGGAAACGGGACATGACAACCCCCCATTCGTCGCCGCGGTGACCCGGCCCCTTCCCCAAGTGGCCGGCGCGATTCGACGATTGTCGTTGAAGTTCTGCGGGCCTTATGCCGACGGGATGCGTGCGTGTAAAGCCCAACCGGGCCCAGGGTGTAACAATGGAGTCGTCATTCCAGCGTCGATCCACCCACCCTACCGTGGAATGACGTCCGATTTTCGGAACGACCTATGCGCCGCAAGGACTTACGTCTGATTTCGGGTGTTATTCCCTGGCTCAGATTCCCAGCGAGTTCACCGAATCTCCGAGAATTGTTGTGATACCCGGCCCATGGACACCCACGATTTTTTTCCGATATCGTCGGAGAGGTTCATCCGCCGCGAGACCGATCATGCCCGACAAGTTTCGCGTCGGCCGGCGTCGATTCTTCCTCCGGTGGTCGCTTTTCCTCCTGCTGTTCTGGATCGCCGTCATGCTAATCTTCAAGGCTTTTGAAAATCGCTTGGTTTACCCTGGGACGAGAGCTTCGGACGGTTGGATCGAACCGACTGACCCCGCGACGCAAGACGTTTGGTTGAAGTCATCGGACGGCACCAAAATCCACGCGTGGTACTTGCCCTGCGACGGGGCGACCGGGGCGATCCATTTCAGCCACGGCAACGGCGGCAACCTCAGCCACCGCGACGGCGCCATCCATCGCCTCCGCGATACTTTCCGCCGCTCGGTGCTGATCTACGACTACCCCGGCTACGGCCATTCGGAGGGTCGGCCTTCCGAAGCCGGCGTGTACGCGGCGGGTGATGCGGCGTGGAGTTGGTTGAAGGGAAAATACGCCGAAGACCACATTATCCTGTTTGGCGAGTCGCTCGGCGGCGGAGTCGCGGTCGAACTGGCCACTCGGCACGACTGTGCTGGGCTCCTTCTATTCTCGACGTTCGAATCGCTGCCGAAAGCGGCGAAGGCCATGATGCCCTGGTTGCCGTGCGAAACGCTAATGTCCAACCGCTTCGACAACGCCGCGAAACTGCCGGGAATTCATCGGCCGGTGTTCATCGCCCACGGCGACGCCGACGAGGTCATCCCATTCGGGCACTCTCAGCGATTGTTCGAATTAGCCAACGAGCCCAAGCGATTCCGGAAGCGACCGGGTGGCACACACAACATGCCGTACGACCCGGAAATCTGCGCGGAGGCGAGGAAGTTCATCGAATGGGAAGCGGGGGCGGGTGGTGTGACATCGCGGTAGGACTCGGTGGGACGACGGAATTGCTTTGACGGGCGAGCTGCCTTTCTGGATGATCAGCGGAAGTTCGAGCATTTATTTCGAGGCGAATAGACAGAATGGACTGCCGGAGTAGATGGAATTTGAACTATCCATTTGTGATTCGGCAGCAGAGGCGTTTCAACAGCATGTTGCTCGTAGCCGCGTGGCCGCGTGGCCGACGCTGCCGGAACCGATCCAAGCCGCGATTCGGGCCCTCGTGGGGGCTGCGCGTTGACCTCTCCACGTTCGCGGGTGGATCCCGCGGTGATGAATCTCAGGACGCTGACAAACCACTCCGATTCGGTACTCTTGTCTTCCCACAAAGCCGCCCACTATCAGCCACTTGGCGTATCAGGCTTG
>JANXTU010000353.1 GCA_025352235.1 Fimbriiglobus sp. | reverse complement strand
CGCGCCCACCACGCTACCGCGATGTGCTGGACGACTTGGTCGAGCACCTGAGGCAACCGACGCAACCCCCGATAGCGCATGAACCTGTATCATAAGGCTCAATTGGAAAGCACTGAAGTTGGAAACTTGTCGCCACGCAAGAGGGCGTAGCGGTAGTACCGTCATGACTTCAAAACCGAGGCCGCTTCCCCTTTCACTTGTTCAACCGCTTGCGGAAGACGATTTGGTCGTCGCCGTCGCTGTAGAAATCGCGGATGTGGGCGGTCTGTTCGTAGCCGTGCTTGACGTAGAACCGGCGGGTGAGGTCGTAGGTCGGCAGGCCGGAGGTTTCCACCAGCAGCAACCGCCCCCCGGCCGCCGCGATCTCGGCTTCGACGAAGCGCATCAATTCCGTCCCGAGGCCGCGGGCTTGGGTCCCCTTGGCCACGAAGATCCAGTACAGGTGCCACGTGCGGTCGGTCATCGGCGTGGGGGCGAAATAGGCGAACCCGACCGGCCGGCCGTCGCGTTCCAAACTCACCGCCCGATGGCCCGCGTCGGAACTCGTCCCGTGATGGAGGTCGTCGAGCAGTTCCCGCAGGGCCGCCAGCTCTAAGGGCTTGAAGACTTTCGTCCCCTCGGCGAGGGTCACGAGTTCGTCGGTTTCGGTTTCCAGCGCAGGGCGGATCATGACGGCTCGCTCGCGGAGGATTTCAGAGTCGCATTCTATCCGCCGCAAGCGCCGGCCCCACGGTTTTCGCGGGTGCGCCAAATGGTTTCGGCGGGCACCGCCTCCCCCCAAATCGGACGTAAATCGTTGCTGCGCTAAGGTTCTACCCGAATTCGGGAATGATTTCGCCGGGGGGTGGGGCGCTTCGCGGCGAAATCATTTTCGCCGCGCCGCTGTTGACACGGCCGCGATGTTTGCCAGACTGAACGCATCGGGAGGGATGGCCGAGTGGTTTAAGGCAGTGCTCTTGAAAAGCACCGTGGGGTTCACCCTCACCGTGGGTTCGAATCCTACTCCCTCCGATCGCAAGGCCGACCGTTTTTTCCAAGGGGATACTGGGCCATTCATCGCCCGTGAGAATTGGGGATCGCGCCGGTTTCATTTTTGCTGAATCAATTGATTCCGAACCCGCCCACCACGACCCCCGGCCTTTTGCATGGATCGCGACACGTTGACCCCGTCCAAACTCGGCATTGAGATTCGAGAAGTGCCCCGCGCCTTCGGCCACACGCTCCGCCACGCGACCTTCCGCTCGTTGAAGCACCGCGATTACCGGATCTATTTCTTCGGGCAGCTCGTGTCGTACATCGGCTCGTGGATGCAATCGGCCGCGCTGATGTGGCTCGTGTTCGAATGGACGAACGACGCCTTTTGGCCACCGCTCTTATTGGTGGCGACCGTCGGCCCGACGCTTTTCCTCGGCCCGGTCGGCGGGATGCTCGCGGATCGCTTCCCCAAGAAGCGGGTGATTTTCGCGGCGCAATGCGGCTTTCTGCTGAGTTCGCTGAGCCTCGTCGTTTTGCTCGCCGCCGGATACGCCACGCCGCCGGCGCTGTTGATCGTCGCGTTCATCAACGGCGTGATCCAAGCGGCGGATCTGCCGGCGCGGCTGGCCTTCGTGCCCGAGTTGGTGCCGAAAGACGACCTCATCAACGCCGTATCGCTGAACTCGCTGCTGTTCAACTCGGCGCGGGCGGTCGGGCCCGGCTTGGCGGGGCTGTTGTTTCTCGCGGCCGAATGGGGGCCGGGGCATCCGGTCCACACCGGGGCGCTGGCGTGCTTTTCGATCAACTCGGTGAGCTACGTCGCCGTGCTGGTGGCGCTTTGGAAAATCCGGGCGCGCGGGGAACCGGCCGAGCGGCGCGAGCGGGGGGAGTTGTTCGCGGGGTTAAACTACCTGCGCGCCAATCCGCAGCTCGCCGCGCTGCTCGGCCTGACGGGGTTGCTGTCGGTCTTCGCGTGGCCGACGCTGACGCTCTTCCCGGCTTACACGAAGTTCGTCCTCGGCCACTCCGAGAAAGAGTACAGCCTGCTCGTGAGCGCGCTGGGTTGCGGCGCTTTAATCGGAGCGCTCGCCACGGCGACGTACGGATCGGTGGAATTGCGGGGCCGGTTGCTATCGCTCGGGGCGGCGTTTGCGGCGGCCGGCATCACCGGCTTGGTCTTCGCGCGGGCCATCGGCCCTGCGGCCGCGTGCGCGGCGACGCTCGGCTTCGGGTTGATCTTGTTCCTCAGCACCGGGCAATCGACGCTGCAACTCAGCGTCGAAGGCGTGCGCCGGGGCCGCGTCATGGCGCTGTGGGCCATGACGTTGAGCGCGAGCGCCCCGTTCGGGCATTTGATTTTCGGCGAGGCCGCACGCTTCTACGCGCTGCCCGACGTCTTCGCGGTGATGGCCGGCGGCGCCGCGGCGACGGCGCTGCTGGTCGCCGCGCTGGCGCTCACGCGTTGGCAACGGACGTCGCCACACGATTCGGCATCGCCGGCGGAAGCACGACCGGGAGTTTGATTGAGCGCGCAAGATCAGTCTCGGCAATCTGGCAGGCCTTCGCGGTAGCTCGGGAACGCGGGAACGAACCCGAGTTGCGCTCGGGCGCGGGCGTTGGAAATCTGCCGGTTCGCCTCGCGCACCGGTTGCGGGGCCGGTTCGAATTTCGCTTCGGGTGCCCCGAGCAACCGCGCGAGTTCGGTGTAGAACTCCCGCCGCGTCGCCGGGTGGTCGTCGGCGATGTTGAAGGTGCCGCCCGGCGTGGCCGCTTCCGCCGCGAGCACCGCGCGTACGCCGTCTTCGACGCGGATGAGGTTCAACCATTTCCCGGCGTCGCCGAGGTACGGCTCGCCGCGCAACAGCGGTTGTTTCCGCAGCCACCGATTCGGCCCGTAGATCCCGGCGAAGCGCAGGATTGTCGCGTCGGGGCGGAACTCTCGCAGGGTCCGCTCGGCCTCCAGTACGATCCGTCCATTCTCTTCCAGAGGTACCGTCGGGGAATCTTCGTCCACGGTCGATCCGTCCGTCTGCCCGTAGACACTGGTGCTGCTGATGTAGACGAACCGCCCGCCCGCCGGGAGCGCGGTCAGCGCATTCCGCAAGCCGCCGACGTAGACATCGCGCATCGACCGCCCGGCCGCGCGGTCCAACCCCACGGAGTAGAGGATCGTCGACGCCGCCGGAAGCGACTGCAAACTTGCGGGTTCGAGCACATCGCCGACGATCGGTTCAAACCCCTGCGCCGCCAGGGCCTCAGCCCGCGAACGCGTGAGCGCCCGCACCGCCCGACCCGAGTCGAGCCACGCCCGCCCGACCCGGGCGCCCAAGTATCCGCATCCGATTATCAACGCAGGGGTATTCATGGGATCATCGTCGCGGGGTCGCAGAGTTGGAGTATGGTATTGATGAACGATTTGAATTCGGGGCAGGCTTCAATCGAGATCAACAAGTCTTGTTTGTCGAGAATTTGCCCGACATGGATCGTTTTCATGTAGGAGCGAGATTTGGAATTCTTCCCCGTTTCAAAAACTTCTTTGAGCCAATACGCCGGCGATTTGCCGTGGTTGACCACCTCGGGATTCGCCGAAGGTGTTTTACGTTTGCTGCCGGCGAGCTGTTGAATTCTCGACCAGTAGGGCAACAGCCAAGCTTCGAAATCATGCAAGGCAACATGAGGGTGAAATCGCGGCTCGTCGCCAACCCATAGACTCATCAATTTCTTCGCGATCAGTGCGCTCTGGAACTCGATTTTGTGGCCCGTGTAAACATCAGTTAAGGCGATCACGGCATCCGCGGGTTTATTCTTATCTTGCAAACAAGCGAACACCATTCGTTTTAACTTTTCACCCTTCGGAACACGGCCACCTTGGCTTTGAAAAATCAGCCGGGGCATCTTTCCGGCTAGCCGAGTCTCTAGAAATTTAGCCAACGGTTTTTTAAATGCTTTTTCGGTTCGCCCTTCGACAAATATGTAAATTGTTTTCACGCCCGAGCCCCGAGTTGGCCGTTCGCCCAAATTTCGTCCAGCGTGTACTCGTCCAGCCAGTTTTCCAGATCGATCGTATCGGCCCAAATCAACTCGGACGCACCGCCTTCGCCGATATTCACGGTCAAGACTTCGCTCGGTTCTAGAAATCGGACGAGGCGATCGGCGTGCGTGGCGACGATCAATTGCGTTCGTTTCGATGCGTTCCGTAGCAGTTCCGCGAGTGTGCAGAGTAGTTCCGGATGCAAACTGACTTCGGGCTCATCAATCATTGTGACTTCCGTCAGCCCCGGACTGAGCAAGAGCGTTGTGAGCCAAAGAAATCGCAAAGTTCCCTCCGAGAGTTGGTGCATATAAAAGGGCGTGGAGCTCGTGCTGTCTTTCCAAGTCATGGCGAGTGTGCCGGCTGCTACCGGGGGGAAATTGAGTCGTTCAAAAGTTGGAAACCCCGCCTTCAGGGTGGCTTCGATCAACTCGAAGTGATCGCGATCGGTTTCGCGGATCGTATACAAACACGAAACGATATCTTGGCCGTCGTGTCCCGGCAGTTTCGCATCCCGCATCTGCTGAGGCAGCCGTATCGGAGCGCGGCGGCTCACGTCGAGTACATGGTAATGGGTCGAAGATCCCAATCTCTTGCGGAAATCTTCCGGTTCGCGGAACATCTTCGGAATTTGCGACAAAGCGGATTCTTTGAGACTGTAATCCCAATTCGGGCGGACGAGCATTCCCTTGGGAGGAGGTTCGAAATACTTTACATCGGCAAAGTGTGCCTGCAGGTGTTTGAATGGTTGAGTCTTATTTTGCCATTGCACTAAACTTTCATCGGAAATCTCATATCCAATTCCTTGATTCGTCAAAGTAATGGAATACTGTAGGGGTTTGTGGCCGGCCACTCCCATTTCTAACTCAAACGCCAAGCTTTTCGCTTTAGCTTCCGTTGAAATAATAAGATTCGTGAAGTTACTTTCGACCCCGCCCAGTTGGCTCATCGTTTCGTTCAACTTTCCCGACGCCGATGCTGCGAGCATCGAGAACACGTCGAGTATCGAAGTTTTCCCACTTCCATTGGCACCGATGACGACATTCAGCGGTCGCAGGTTCAGATCAACATCGAACAGGCGTCGGAAGCCTTTGATTCGGATCTTCTCGAAAATTGTCATGGGTTGGTGTTCCGAAACATTCCTCGGTGCCTCACACCGCACAAGGATGTGACAGTAGTGACATGATCTTACCCGCTCGGCATTCGCCCGTGAAGTGCAAGCGCTCGCTTTGCCAAAACTGGGTTCCCGCGTAAGACAACCCCCCTCACGCTATCGACGACACTGCTCCTGCGGCGAGGCCTGCCGGTTATGGATCGCCCCGTCGAGATTGCCGCCCCGCCGATGACCCCCGAGCCCATTTCGCGCGCGGCCCCGTGGACGATCTGCCTCTTCGGGTACGCGGTCGCGTTGACGATCACCCTCGGCGTGCTGTACTACGGCATGCGGCTCGAAGACGTCGATTTGAGCGTCCCGTTCGCGTATCAGCACGACGCGTTATTGATCCTGCCGTTGGTTAAGGCGACGATCGAGCGCGGCGATCATTGGACGAACGACCGCCTCGGGGCGCCGGGCCGGCAAGAACTGTACGACTACCCCGTCGTCGACCGCTTGCACTTCGTCGGCATCCGGCTCCTCGGCTTGGTCCTGCGCGATCCCGTCACCGTTTTCAACGCTTACTATTTGCTGACCTACCCGCTGACTACGCTCAGTGCGATGTTCGTTCTGCGCCGCTTCCGCCTGTCAATCCCCGCATCGATCGCGATCTCCGTGCTCTACGCATTTCAGCCTTACCACTACCTGCGCGGCGAGGTTCATTACTTCCTCTCGGCGTACTTCGTCATCCCGCTGACGCTCTGGATCGCCATCCGCTTGTGCCAGGGGGCCGTGCCATTTTTCCGGCGGCTCGACGACGGCACCTACCGCCGCCGGTTATTCCAAGGGGCGGGTTGGGGGACGGTGCTCGCCGCCGCCGCGACGGCCACGGCCGGGGCCTACTACGCCTACTTCGGCTGCGCGCTGATCGCCGCCGCGACCATCTACGGTTGGTGGATTTCCAAGACGTGGCGCACGCCCGTCGCCGGCGGCGCGATCCTCGCCGTCATCGCGGGCATCGGCGTGGGGAACCACGTCCCGACGGCGCAGTATCAAGCCGTCCACGGCATCAACGATCAACCCCACCTGCGCTACTCGGAGGAATCCGAAGCCTACGGCATGAAGATCGCGCAGTTGGTCCTCCCCGTGACGGGGCACAATTGGCAGCGGTTCGCCACGGTCCGCGCCGAGTACGACGCCCCGCGGCTTCGGCCGAGCCAAACGGAAAACGAGTGGGATCCCCTCGGCCTGATCGGTGCGGCCGGGTTGATCGGTCTGCTGGTCGCGGCCTTCTTGCCGGGGGTACGGCGTTGGCCCGTCGGCCCGTTGGCATCGCTCGCGCTGTTCGCCGTATTGCTCGGCACCATCGGCGGCCTCGGATCGCTCATCGGGCATTTGGTCACGCCGCAAGTACGGGCCTACAACCGCATCAGCATTTACATCGCTTTTATGGCCCTGATGGCGGCCGGCGTCGGCGTCGACCGGCTCACGCAGTCGCGCTGGCGCGGGATGGTGCTGCTCCGGGTCGCGGCCTTCGCCCTGATTTTGTGGGTCGGGCTTTGGGATCAACTCAACAACATGTGGTTCCGCGACGACGGCATGGTGAAGGAGCGCAAGAAGATCGCGGCGAAATACCGCGAAGACCGCGCGTTCTTCGCGCGCATCGAAGCGATGTACCCCGACGGCGGCGCCGTTTTCAACTACCCGCACGTGCCCTACCCCGAAGGGCATCCGGTGCGCGGGGTCGAATCGTACGACCACGTCCGCGGGTATTTGCACACGGACAACGTGCGTTGGAGCTTCGGCAGTATGAAGGGCCGCGAGTGGGACTTGCGGCTGCGGTCGATCGCGCACGACCCGACGACGGAGATGCTCGATCGCTTGGCGCACCTCGGGTTCCGGGGCCTCCTCGTCGACACCCGCGGCGTCGATCCGAAGAAATTCGCCGATATGGACAGAGACATCCACACGTCCATCGGCGACGGCACCGCATTCGTCCACCCGGATCGCACCCTCGTCATGTACGACCTCCGCGCCTACGCTCAGTACCTCGAACGGGAAAAAGGGGCCCTCTTCGCCCGGATGGCCGCCGCCGAGTGGGACTCGATTTCCACTCTCTGGCTGAAAGGGTTTGTCAGTTACGAAGCGATCGGGGAAGAAAAGCGCCGCTACCACGGCCGGCCGAAGGCGACGATGGTTCTGGTCAACCCGACGGAGCGGACCCGCACCGTCCGCGTCCGGATGGAATTCGCCACGCTGCAAAAGGAACCGACGACGCTGACGATCCGGGGCGACGTCTGGAGCGACACCGTCGAAAACCTCCGTGAGAAGCCGGTCCGATACGAGCGGGTGCTGACCCTGCCCCCCGGCCGGCACACCGTCGAATTCGACTGCCCGCCGCCGATGAGTTTCCTCCCCGCCGACTCACGCTGGCTCTTTTGGGTCGTCACCAACTTCGATTTGAAGGAAGAAGAGCCGGAGAAACAATAGGGGAAAACTCCGACCGCTGACGGACGCGGCCGGCTCGCCAAGTCGTCAGTCCACTGTGCCCAGCGGCACCGTCACCGCGAAAACGACGTAGCGACCGAGTTCGCGATTCGATCGGAACACAGTTTTCCGGCGGTCGTAGGGAAAGACGCCGTCCCAATTCTGTGACAACTTCGGCAGCAGGTGGTTCGGTTCCGGTTGCCCCCGGCCCGGCCGGTAGGGTGTCGGCGGGGCGCTGTCCCAACCCTCGATGCTGGCGACCCATTCCAAATCGACGACCACGAACCGGACTTTCGGATTCGCCATCAATTCGCTGCGGACGAGCTTGCCCGCATCCGGGCTGATGCCATCGGTGTTGTGGACATGCATGAACCGAAGTCCCGGTTGCAACCCGAGCAGCAGGTAGAGCGGGTGAACCCCTTCGTTCCAACAGACGACTTCGCGGTCCTTCGCATTTTGCCCGCGCAGGTACTCCGCCACTTCGCCGAGTTCTTCCCAGTTCGTCGTGGCGACGTGCGGCTTCTCGCGTTTGAGCCGGTCCTTCAAACGGGCGTCGTCTTGGCCCGTCGTCGGCGTGGTGAACGACGCCGTCCATTTGTCGGAGTAGCCGCGACGCGCCAGCGGGTGCCGGTAGTCGAGGTCGAACTGGTCGAAGTCCCGCCCGATTCGGCGGCAGGTGATCCGGGCTGAGTTTTGAAAGTCCGGGCTGTCGTCCGCGATGCGGAAGGCGAGGTTGAGCGCCGCGATCCAGGCCAAGGCGAGCGCCGGTAGGCACCAACGGTGCGACGCCCAGAGCGCGAGCATCAGCAGCACTTCGAGGACGTGGACGTAAATGAATTCCCGCTGGAAGAGCAGCGACACGGCCGTCCAAGCGAAGAAGACCCCAGCCAGCACCGCGCGGGTGAAGCGCGCCGGATCGCTCGGTGCCGGGTCGAACACGAAGCCGCCGAGTACGCGGCCGACAGGACCGCGTTTGCCGTCGGGAAGCCACCGTGCGGACCAAATTCGACCGTCGATCAGTGAGGCGACGACCAGCAGCATCGACGGCACCAGCAACGCGCTCCACGGGCGGAACCACGTCCATTCCAAATCGATGCGGCCGTCGAGTTCCTTGAACATCAGGGCGGAATAATGGACGTTCCACTCGGTCATCACGATCCAATAATGCGGCCACGTCCCGGAGGCGACGAGGTAGCCGAGGCCGAGGAGGCCGAGCGCCGCCCCCGCCGCGAAATTACCCGCGAGATCGAGCGCGGCCAGTTTCCACGATCCCGCGCTCAGACGCCGGACGGTCAAGAGCCACGCGAACAACGCGATGGGGATCACCTGCGGTTTGATCCACGTCGCCGCGCCCCAGAGCAACCCCTCGGCGACCGCCGGCCAGAAGTACCCGCGCGGGGAACCGATCCGGCGCAGGCGCAGGACCAAGGCGATCAGAGCCGGCAGCGCGAGCCAAATGTCCCGCTGAGCGTGGATGTACTCGGTGCCGAACAGGTAAATCGCGAGCATCCCCGCCACGGCCCAAGCGCGCGACGCCAAGCTACCGCCGCCCCGTTTCGCCAGTCGATCCAGACAGAAGACGATGCCGGCGAAGACGGCGAGATCGACGGCCCGCACCGCGATGGTACTCGTACCCAGAGTCGCCCGCAGCAGCGTGAGGCACCAGACGAACCCGGGCGGGTTGGTATCGAAGACGTCCCGGTAGTGGACGCCGCCCGCGAGGAGGGACCGCGCCGCGACGTCGTAGAGGGTGACGTCGCACCAAAGGGGGAGCCGCAAAAAAACCGGCACACCGAGGACGGCGAACAGGCCCGCGAGCACGGCCGGAAGCCAAGGGGATCGGACGAAACGAATGGCCGGGACTCCCCGCGATGATGCCGGAACTACGATTGTATCGGCCGGGCGCCGCGCCGGGATCCGTAAGGTGGCGATTCGTCGCGTTTCCCCACCCGAGCGGTGGGCGTGAGCCCTCCGAGGATCAAACTTCAGTGCGCTTCGATCCCTCGAAGGGCTCACGCCCACCGCTCGGCAGGCGGTTTCCCTTCCTGCGCTTGGTCCATTCCCGTATCATACATCTGAGCGCGACCCAGCGCTCACACGGTCTCCCGACGGATCATCGCGAACAAGGGTAGGTTGCTATGGGTGAGTCGAGCCAGAAGGTTTCCGCCGCCGAAATGAGCGGGGCCGATATCATCGTGCAGAGCCTCATCCAGCACGGCGTCGATGTCGTCTTCGCCTATCCGGGCGGGGCGAGCATGCCGATTCACCAATCGCTCACCAAGGTCACCGACCAACTCCGCACGATCCTCCCGCGCCACGAGCAAGGCGGGGGCTTCATGGCCCACGGCTACGCCCGCACCACGGGCAAAGTCGGCGTCTGCATGTCCACCTCCGGCCCCGGCGCCACCAACTTTGTGACGATCCTCGCCGACGCCAAGATGGACAGCGTGCCGATCATCGCCATCACCGGGCAAGTGCCGACGAACGTGCTCGGCAACGACGCGTTCCAAGAAACGCCGATGGTCGAAATCTGCCGGGGCATCACGAAGCACCACTACCTCGTGACCCGCACCGAAGACCTGACGCGAGTGATGAAGGAAGCGTTCCACATCGCCACGACAGGCCGGCCGGGGCCGGTCATCATCGACGTCTGCAAAGACGTGCAGGTGAAGAAAGTCATCCCGAATTGGGATGTCGAGATGAACCTGCCCGGCTACAAGCCCTTCCGCCGGGCGCCGCGTAAGGAACTCGAACCGATCCTCGCGGCCCTGCGCCAGAGCAAGCGGCCGATGCTGTACGTCGGCGGCGGAGCCATCCACAGCGGCGCGTCCGAAGAATTGCGGAAATTCGCCGCCCGCTTAGGCATCCCCGTGGCAATGACGCTGCATGGCCTCGGCGCTTTCCCGGCCGATCACTACCTCAGCCTGCACATGCTCGGCATGCACGGCACCGTCACGAGCAACTACGCCGTGAACGACGCCGACCTCCTGTTTGCCTTCGGCGTGCGCTTCGACGACCGCGTGACGGGCAAGCTCTCCGAGTTCTGCAAACACGGCAAAATCGTCCACATCGACATCGACAACAGCGAGATCCACAAGAACAAGCACGCCCAGATCCCCGTCCACGGCGACCTGAAGACGGCGCTGGCCGACCTCAACGCGATGCTGACCGAAGACACCTACGCCGACTTGGTGGGCGGCGGCCGCTACACCGAATGGTTGCGCCAGATCGACGCGTGGCGCGAAGCCGAGCCGATGAAGGTGCCCGAGCGCCACGACGACCTGATCATCCCGCAGTACGCCATCCGCCGGTTGTACGAACTGCTGAAAGAGCGCGGCCAAGTCGACGACACGATTATCACCACCGGCGTCGGTCAGCATCAAATGTGGTCGGCGCAGTTCTTCCAGTTCAACCAACCGCGCAACTGGATCACCAGCGGCGGCCTCGGCACGATGGGCTTCGG
>JANXTU010000326.1 GCA_025352235.1 Fimbriiglobus sp. | reverse complement strand
ATGACCTGGGACGACCGCGGCCGCCTCTGGGTGAGCGTGACGATGGACTACCCGAACGAATTGAAGAAGGAGGGCGAAGGCCGGGATAAGATCCTGATCCTCGAAGACACCGACGGCGACGGTAAGGCCGACAAGGTCACGGTGTTCGCCGATAAGCTCAGCATCCCGACGAGCCTGCTCTTCGCCCACGGTGGCGTCATCGTCCACCAAGCGCCGGACACGCTCTTTTTGAAGGACACCGACAACGACGGCAAAGCCGACGTGCGCATCAAGCTTTTCAGCGGTTGGGGCACCGGGGACACGCACGCCGGGCCGAGCAACCTCCGCTACGGGTTCGACAATTGGATCTACGGCATGGTCGGCTACTCCGGCTTCAACGGCACCGTGGCCGGGGAGAAACTCAACTTTCGGCAGGGGCTGTACCGGTTCAAGTTCGATGGCAAAACGGTATCGAAGCTCGAATTCCTCCGCAGCACCTCGAACAACTCTTGGGGCGCCGGTTTCGACGAGACCGGCGAACTCTTCGGCAGCACGGCCAACGGCTGCGTGCTCGTCCACATGCCGATCCCGAACCGCTACTACGAGAAGGTGAAGGGCCTCAACCCCGCCGTGCTGGCCCCCATCGCCGACAACAAGTATTACCCCGTCACGGACAAAATCCGCCAAGTCGATTGGCACGGCGGCTACACCAGTGCGGCCGGGTGCGCCATCTACACGGCCCGCACCTACCCCAAGGAATACTGGAACCGCACGGCCTTCGTGAGCGACCCGACCGGCCACCTCACGGCGACCTTTGTGCTGAACAAAGAAGGTACAAGTTACACGGCCCGCCACGGTTGGAATCTGGTGGCGAGCCAAGACGAATGGGCCGCACCGATCGACGCCCAAGTCGGCCCGGACGGGAACGTCTGGGTACTCGACTGGTACAACTTCATCGTCCAGCACAACCCCACGCCGCAGGGCTTCCAGAACGGCAAGGGCAACGCCTTCGAAACCGACCTGCGCGACAAGAAGCACGGCCGCATCTACCGGGTCGTCTACACGAAGGCGAAGCCGGAGAAGCAGCCCGATTTGAAGGA
Organism: Fimbriiglobus sp.; assembly: GCA_025352235.1. Taxonomy (GTDB): domain Bacteria; phylum Planctomycetota; class Planctomycetia; order Gemmatales; family Gemmataceae; genus JALHQU01. The sequence goes on along the minus strand of JANXTU010000326.1, from coordinate 9,868 downwards.
TGCGAAGATCGAGATGCTGGTGGAGACGCTGAAGAACGACAATCTGTTCTGGCGGATGCACGCGCAGCGCTTGCTGGTGGAGAAGGGAGATCCCGGAGCGGCCAAGCTGTTGAACTCGATCATCGCCGATCCGAAATCGGATCCGCGAGAAGTTCTGCATGCCATTTGGACCCAAGCGGAGTCGACTGCACCCGCTAAGGGAGCCAGCGGATTGGGACATGCCTCTCCCGCAGTTCGGCGTGCGGCCATTTCGTTGCTTCCGAACGAATCGATTTCGGTGTTGAATCTCATCAAGGCGAATCTGCATGAAGATCTGGATCCTTCTGTACGCCTCGCGGCCTGGCTGAAGATCAGCGAAATTTCCACGGCGGGGGTCGCCACCGCGTCGCCGCTCGTAAACCCGATGGCTTCGCTGAATGCGACAACCGACCGTAATCAATCCGACGCGATGATCATGGCCTGGGTCGCGCACGCCGAGACGGTGATCCGGGCGGCGCCAAGTGTGAAAACGCCGTGGACAAAGGAAGGCCTCGCTGCGCTCGAACGCGTCGCATTCAACTTCGCCGGGAAGTCACCCAAATCCTTCGGCACCCTGCTCGGCTCGCTCAATGACACCCCGGTGTCAGCGGCCATCATCAACGGCTTCGCTGCCGGTTGGCCCGCCGGCAAATCGGCCGAACTCACCGCAACCGACGAAAAAGCCCTCGCTCAAGCGCTCATCAAAGTCCCCGCGACTTCGCGTGGCAAGCTCCTCAAACTCGCGTCCACCTGGGGCGTGAAAGGCCTCGATGCTCAACTCGGCGAACTGACCAAGGGCCTGCTCGCCGTCGTCGCCGATGCGAAGGCGACCGACACGGCCCGACTCGACGCCGCCAAGCAAGTGCTGGAATTCCAGCCTTCGGACGAAGCCGCCGCGGTGAAACTGCTCGAAGCGCTGACGCCGACGACCTCCGCCGAACTCGCGTCGGGGATCATCGATATCCTGGGGCAATCGAAGGCGAAGTCGCTCGGTTCGCTCCTCGTCGAGAAGCTGCCGAAGCTCCCCGCCGTCGTGCGGCCCGCCGCGCTGCGGCTCGTGCTCGGCCGCCCCGAATCGGCGAAGGCCTTCCTCGATGCCGTCGAAAAAGGCACCCTCCGTTTCGACGCGCTCCAACTCGATCAGCGGCAGGCGCTGGCCGCGCACCCGGATAAAGAACTCGCCGCGCGGGCCAAGAAACTCCTCGCCGCCGGCGGCGGGTTGCCCGACGCCAACCGGCAGAAGGTCATCGACGAGTTGAAGCCGATCCTGCTGAAGAAGGGCGATGCGCCCAACGGCAAGAAGATGTTCACCACGCACTGCGCCAAGTGCCACAAACACGGCGCCGAGGGGATGCAGATCGGCCCCGACTTGACGGGCTTCGCGGTGCACCCGAAGGAAGAGATTCTGATCCACGTGCTCGACCCGAGCCGCAGCGTCGAGGGGAACTACAAGGCCTACGTCGCCAAGCTGCTCGACGGCCGCGTGATCACGGGCGTGATGAGCGCGCAGACCAAAACGACCGTCGAACTCCGCGACGCCGAGAACAAATTGTGGGCTTTCCCGCTGGCCGATTTGGACGAACTCGTCGAATCGAAATTGTCGCTGATGCCCGAAGGGTTCGAGAAGCAGATGAAGCCGGAGGAACTGACCGACCTGCTGGAATTCCTCACGCAGAAGGGCAAGTACGTGCCGATCCCGCTCGACAAGTACGCCACGACGATCACAACCAAGGGGATGTTTTACGAAGACGCCGGGATCGGCGAACGGCTCGTGTTCAAAGACTGGACCGCCAAGACCTTCGAGGGCGTTCCGTTCGCGCTGACCGATCCGCAAGGCGACAAGATCAAGAACGCGATCCTGCTGTACGGGCCCAACGGCAAGAAGGCCCCGTCGATGCCGAAGTCGATCGTCATGCCGTGCAACACCGCGGCCAAGGCGATCCACTTTTTGAGCGGCATCGGCGGTTGGAACTTCCCTTACAACGACAAGAAGACGGTTTGTCTCACGGTCCGCCTGACCTACGCCGACGGCAAGACGGAAGACCACGACCTGAAGAACGGCGTCCACTTCGCGGACTACGTCGGCCGGGCGAACGTACCCGAATCGAAGTTCGCCTTCGCCATGACCGGCGGCCAGCAGGTGCGCTATTTGGCGGTGACGCCGAAGCGCCCGGGCGAGGTGATCAAGACCATCGAATTGATCAAAGGCCCGCACGAGTCGGCGCCGGTCATCATGGCGGTGACCATCGAGACACCGTGAGGAGCGAGTTTGTTTTGAGGGTGGATCCGGATGCTGATGCTGCGCGAGTTGCGGTTCATCTGGTGGAACGTCTGCGACTTCGCGCACTTCGATCCGGCGATGGCGGAACGAGATCGCTGGCCCAGCTCACACGCCATGTTTCAGGAAAAGCTCAGACGGATCGACCAAACGCTGACCGGCCTCTACGGCGACAATCTACCTGAGTTGATAGGCCTGTGCGAGATGACGCGTGAGGCAGCGAAAGCACTTCGGATCAGGCGGTTGCACGAATACGAGGTGATTTTTTCGAAACCGCGAGGGCCGGACGAATTTCAGATCGTCGTTTTTATGAAGTCGAATGTCGGCTTGCGACGCAAACCCCCGCTTTTTGCAGAAGACGTACCCAAATTCACGCGTCCCATGCTGATTGCGGAACTGCTTCGGAATGATTGTCATCTCCGATTCGCATTTTGCCATTGGCCGGCATTCGAGGAACCGGTCTCAGATGAACACCGGGGGCGGGTCGCCAGTACCCTGCGGCGCGACGTGTATAAATTTATGAAGTCGGATCAGGGCACGATTTACCCGAAAGAATACCTCGCATTGGGCGATTTCAATATTGAACCATTCAACCCGATTTTTGAAATGAAATTGTACGCATCGAGAGATCGAGATCGGGCCCGGCAAAAGCCGCACTACACCGACGAGGACGTCGGAAGGGTACGCCTTTACAACTGCGGTTGGCGACACTTGGGAGAGGAACACCCTCATAGAATGGAGCCGGGCCCAGTCGGACGCACGGGCACCTACTTTCAAGCGAGCACCCGGATTTGGCGGACGTTTGACCAATTGCTGGTAACCGGTGGACTCCTGACGGGAAAAAGGCCCGCACTCGACGAAACGCAGTTGCTTGTGCGGTCGAATTCAGGTATTTTAGAAGAAGTCAGCACGCCGAGGAAGTTCGAGTTTGTCAACGGAGTGGGAACAGGAATATCCGATCACTTCCCGATTTCTGGCACTCTACTCCTCAGTTGAGGTGATGTCGTGAGCGAAATGGAAACGATGCTGAGGAGTGCGATGCTGTCTCGTCGCACCGAGATCGATAAGGCGACAAGCGAGTTAAAGAATTCCGTTGCGTTGATGAATAAAGCCGTTCTTTCGGTAAGCAAAGGGGTCGCGTCTCTCGAACTTCAAAAGCTCAAAAACCGGCAACACAATCAGGCGTTCGCGCTGACATTCCGAACCGGGAACGACAACATAACGCTCCGCTTGTTCACCATGAGTGAACTCGGCTATCCTCTCAGCTGCTTCAAATCCTTGGAAGATTACGACTCCTACTATTCCGGATACGCTTTGCACGAAGAACTGATTCTTACAATCAACAACGCACACGAGTTAATGGACGAACTTAAGCCCCTCCTTTCCGACCCCACTTCCCCATTGATCAGGCTCTTAGAATATTACGCAAACCTCGATGAAAGTGACATTCCATTCTGATGAAATGGTGCTCGGTTGCAAAGTGATCTTTGGCAACCATCGTAGCCTTCAGAGCGTGTCCACACATCGCCGCACCATGGGGCTGAACAGCACCCGAGTCTCTTCGGAAGGATCGGTTCGTGACTCGCACACCCGCAGCCCCTCCACGATGGCGGGGTCGGTAAAATGCGCAAGCCGAAAGAACACCTTGAAAGGGCTGGCACGTCGATCCCATCGGGTGTTCAAAGATCTTCGAGGTTCGCAGCCACGGGAAGCTTGCGCCGACCCCGCTCAGTAGACTTTTCCGAGAATCGTTGCGACACCCTCCTTTTCAGTGCGTCCACCCGAATCCGAAATGGTTTCGGCGGGCATCGCAGTCGTCGAAATCGGACGTAAAGCGTTGCCGCGCATCGGTTCTACCCGAAATCGGAAATGATTTCGCGGAGGGGTGGGGCGATTCGCGGCGAAATCATTTCCAGCGCACCCGAACCCGTCCACTTCGGCTTGCACGCGATCCCGGATTCGCTTTAGGATGCCCATTCACCCACGGCTGCACGGAAGCGGACCCTTGGCCGATAAGTTCACCCCCCTCATTCTTGATGCCTTGTCGCGGGCGGCGGCGTACCCGGAAGGCTGCGCGCTGCTGGCGACCAAAGCCGAGCCGGGGCTTTTCCCGGCGACGGCGACCGCGCGACCGGCCGCGAAGAAAGCCCTCGACGACGGCTTGCTGACGGTGCTGCGGACCGCGACTTCGGGGAAAAGTACCGCCGAGTTCTGCACCGCCTCGCCGAAGGGGTTGGCGTATTTGATGGAGCGGGCATCGCCGAAGCAGGTGCTCGAAGACTTCGTCCGGGTGCTCGAAGAGCGCCGCGGCGAAGTGCAGACGCTGCTGAAAACCGCCGACCGCATGGCCGCGAGCTTGGCCGGCATGACCGAACGGATCCAATCGGTACTCCCACAAGTGGCCACGGGCCGGCCGCCGGCGCCCGAGACCGAACTCGCCGAACGCGTGATGACGCGGCTCGCCGATTGGTCGTCGCGCGGTGGCGTGACCCGCGATTGCCCGCTGCCGGAGTTGTTCCGCAGCCTCGGCACCCTCGACCCGGCGCCGACCATCGGGATGTTCCACGACGCCCTGCGGCAACTGCACGACGAGCGCCGCGTTTATTTACACCCGTATACCGGCCCGCTGTACACACTCCCGGAACCGGCGTACGCGTTGATGATCGGCCACGAAGTGAGCTATTACGCCAACCAACGATGAATTTCGGATTGCGGATTTGGGATTTCGGATTGGAAAACCGACATCGCCTTCCGCATTCCCCGTTTGAAAATCCGCAATCCGAAATCCGCAATTGAGGGCCTCCGATGACGACCACCCTGACCCGACCGCCCGTCGCCGAGAGTGCGCGCGAGTTCCTCAAGCGCGCCGGCAACCCGTTCCGCAACTACTTCGCGCGCAACCCGGACGACGAAGTCTGCGCCCGTTACCACGTCGCGGAGCTGTTCGCCGCGGAGCGCGACCTCCTCCACGCGATCATCGATCTCTACCGCTACGACCCGATGGCGCACAGCGAAGTCGTGCCGATCCTCGGGAACAAGGGCGCCGGCAAGACGCACCTGCTGCACAGCATCAAACACGGCGCCGGCGGCGCGTGGCAACTCCTCGTGACGCCGGGCATCTATCAGAAGGACAGCGACTTCCTCGAGTACCTGCTGTTCCAGATCATCGACACGCTGCTCGGCGGCGGGAAGCAGAAGGGCGTCCGCCCGATCGAGTACGTTGGCGAGCAACTCGTCCGCCGGCAACTCGGGTTGGCCCTGAGCGATCTCACACCGGATCAGAAGCTCGATCTTTTCCCGCCGCCCGGTCTCGGCCGCTGGGGCAAGCGGCTGGGTTTGGGCGGGAGCCAAGCGGCGGAGCGGGCCGAGTGGCTCGTCGAGAATCTGTCCGGCTACGCCAACTTCGCCCGGGCGCCGATGCCGCTGGCCCAAGCGCTGCGCGACTCGGGGCTGACCCCGGCCAAGGCCTACGATTTGTGCGCTGCGCACATTCAGAAGACCGAAGCGCACAACACGGCCGGACTGATGCGGCGCAGCATCTTGCAAGGGTTCGCGAAGGCGACACTGCTCGGCGACGAAGCGGAACTCGCCAGCTTCCTCACCTACGGGTTTGCGGAACTCGACTTCAAGGTGAAGCCGAGCCGGCAGGATTTGGTACTCGCGCAGTTGAAAGTGCTCACGGAAGTGTTCCGCAGTTTGAAAATCCCCGTCGTCATGGCCTTCGACCAGCTCGAAGATTTGCTGCTGGCCCGCCGCAGCGATGATGCCCACAAGATCGCCGAGGCGTTCTTCGCCGGGATCGTGCAAGTCATGCACCAGATCGACGGCCTGTGCATTTTGATCTTCGCCGAGCGCGGCTTGTGGAACCGCTTCGTGCCGAGCCTCGACGGGTACATTCAAGATCGCCTCAACAACCCGGTGCACGTGCCGAAGTTCGGCACGGTGAAGGCGCTGCGCCTCGAAGCCCCGGCCGCGGACCTCGTGAAGCAAGTCGTCGAAGCCCGGTTACGCCCCGTGCTGGACGAAGTCCCCGGTGGCGGGCTGCCCGAACTGCACCCGTTCACCGAAGAGCAAATCCAGCGGATCGCCCGCACCGAGCCGACGCTGCGGGATATGCTCCAGCAGTTCCGCCACTTGTTCGACCACATCATTTACGGGCCGGAGGAGTCGCGGCCGACCACGGCGGAAGCGAGTGTGCAGTTCGAGAAGCCGGCGAACCGCATCCACGATTTCGGCGATTTCCCCGCGGCGTTCACCCCGCCGCACGGGACCGACCTGTCGGTGATGACGCCGACCGTTCAGCAGAACCGCATCGACGCGCTCCTCGGCAAAGAGCCGGAGATTCTGTCGGCGAGCGCGACGATCAAGAATATCGACGTGATTGAAACCCCCGCGAACGATCCGTTCGACGATCTGTTGCAAGAACTCAGCCGGTCGCCGGAAGAAACCCCGGTCGACCTCGTCGGCATCGCGCCGACCCCGGTCTTGGCGTTTGAACCGAATCGGCCGACGATGCTCACGGCCGCGGGCATGGCCGAATTGTGGGATCAAGAGTACCGGGCGGCGAAGCGGAAGCTCGAACCGGAAGGGGCGCTGACGGGGGCGACCCGCGAACTGCAAGCCGCGCTCGGCACATTCCTGGGCACCTGCCATGAGCACGGCGTGAAGGTCGGCCCGTGGCGCTTGCAGCACGTCGTCGCCGAATGGCCGTTCGGCGAACACCCGACCTACGGCGCCGTGAGCTTGGCCCATTGGGCCTGCAAAGACGGCCAACCGTGGAAGGTCGGCATTGGGTTGTTCCTGGCACGCGGGGCCGGCAAACCGAAGGACTTGGAAATCAAACTCGGCGTGATGGACATCCAACCGCAGGTCATTGATCACCTGATTCTGCTGCGGCCCGAAGACGACTTGAACATGACCGGCAAGAGTAAGACCCTGTGGGCCGACGCCGAGCGCAACGGCAAACACGCCCGCTTGGAACCGGTCTCGCTCGACGGCTACGCGCAGCTCTACAGCTTCCCGCGCTGGCTGAGCGCCATCCGAGAGTCGCTTCCCGCGGGGGCGCCGGTGCCGAACCTCGCCGATTTGATTCAAGAGAAGGCCGAGAAACTGCTGGAGCAAGTCTGTATGCCGGTACAGGGGTGACGTCCTGTTCGGAATTGGAGCGGATCTCAAAATTGCGTAGCGGGTGTTGCGCAACACCCTTCTTACGTGGCGACAAGTTTCCAACTTGTCGACGAGAGATTGGACAGGAAATTCCGTCGGTGCGGTGCAACCTCGAGTTTTCTTGTCGACAAGTTGGAAACTTGTCGCCACGCAAAAAGGGCTTTGCGCAATTCGGAGACATTATGCAATCATGTTATCCGCTCTAGCACGATTCCGCACGGGGGAACCCATGGCCAAACGCATCGTGATTGTCGGCGGCGTCGCCGGGGGAATGTCGGCCGCGACGCGGCTGCGCCGGCTCGACGAATCGGCCGAGATCGTCGTCTTCGAGCGCGGGCCGTTCGTGTCGTTCGCCAACTGCGGACTGCCGTACCACATCGGCGGTGAAATCGACGACCGGGCCAAGTTGATCGTCCAAACGCCGAAGCGCTTGCGGGAGGTCTTCAACCTCGACATCCGCGCGAACACCGAAGTGCTGAGCATCCAGCCGCAGGCGAAGACCGTCACGACCGCGACGGGGGTAGAACCGTACGACGAACTGATCCTCGCGACGGGCACCACCGCGGTGATGCCCGATGTCCCCGGCATCGGGCTGCCCGGCCACTTCACCTTGCGGACGATCCCCGACCTCGATGCGATCTTGGCCTGGATTCAAGCAAAGAATGCGAAGACGGCCCTCGTCCTCGGCGGCGGGTTCATCGGTCTCGAAGCGGCCGAGCAACTCCACCGCCGCGGTTTGAAGGTCACCATCGTCGAACGCAATCCGCAGGTGCTCACGCCGCTCGATCGGGAGATGGCGTCGCACGTCCACGCGGAACTGACGAAGCACGGCGTCACCGTGAAGTTGCAGAACCCGGTGGCCTCGTTCGACGAGACCGCCGCCATTCTGCAATCGGGCGAACGCATCCCGGCCGACATCGTCGTCATCGGCGTCGGGGTGAAACCGAACACGGCGTTGGCGCAGGCGGCCGGACTCGCGATCGGCACCAGCGGCGGTATTTTCGTCGACCCGCGATTGCAAACGAGTGACCCGCACATCTGGGCCGTCGGCGACGCCATCGAAGTGACGCACATCGCGACTTTAACCCCGGCCGTGATCCCGCTCGCCGGCCCGGCCAACCGGCAAGGGCGCATCGTCGCGGACAACATCTGCGGGTTGAATTCGCAGTACCAAGGGACGATGGGCACCGCCATCGTGCGCGTGTTCGACGTGGTCGCCGCCTGCACGGGTGCCAACGAAGCTCGGCTGAAACGCGACGGGATCAACTTCGAGGCGATCCACCTGCACCCGAATTCGCACGCGGGCTACTACCCCGGCGCGAAGTCGCTGGCGTTGAAGATTCTGTTCGCCCCCGAGAACGGCCGGCTTCTCGGTGCCCAAGTCGTCGGCGAAGACGGCGTCGACAAACGCATCGACATCCTCGCGACGGCTTTGTATGGCGGCATGACCATCGACGACCTCGCCGAGTTGGAACTCGCCTACGCTCCGCCCTTCGGCAGTGCCAAAGATCCGATCAACCTCGCCGGGATGGCGGCGCAGAACATGCTCTGTGGATTGGTGCGAGTCGCGCAGTGGCACGAAGTGCCGAAGTTGATCGAATCCGGGGCGGTCGTCGTCGATGTCCGCGAACCGGCCGAGCGCGACGGCGGTGTGATCCCCGGTTCAGTGAATATCCCGCTCGGCGAACTCCGTGGCCGGCTCGGAGAATTGCCGAAAGACCGCGAGATTCTTACCCACTGCGCCAGTGGCCAACGCTCGTACAATGCGTGCCGCATTCTGATGCAGCACGGGTTCAAATGTTGGAACCTCACCGGGTCGTACAAGACGTGGAAAGCGGCGCAAGGAGTTTCGGAATGACCGCCACGAACACCCCGCTGACAATTTCTGCGGCGGAATTGTCCAAGCGTCTCGAATCCGGCAGTCCTACGCTGCTCGATGTGCGCACGCCCGCCGAGTTCGAGGAAGTCCACGTCCCGGGGGCCAAGAGTCTGCCGCTCGACACACTCGATCCGAGCCGGCTCGACCAATCGCAGTCTTTACTGCTGATCTGTCGGTCGGGTGGCCGGGGCCAAAAAGCTTGCGACCGACTCCGCGCGGCCGGGTTTACCGCGACGAACGTGGAAGGGGGCACGCTCGCTTGGGAACAAGCCGGGTACCCGGTCGTGCGCGGGCGTAAAAGTATGTCGCTCGAACGCCAAGTGCGCATCGCGGCCGGCGGCATCGCATTCGTCGGGGCCGTTCTCGCGTTGACCGTCGACCCGTGGTTTGCCGGTATTCCCGCGTTCATCGGGGCGGGCTTGGTCTTCGCCGGCGTCACCGACACCTGCGGCATGGGGATGGTCCTCGCCCGTATGCCGTGGAACCGACGCGGCGCGAGTTGTTCGCACATTCGCGCGGCGCCATAA
>JANXTU010000298.1 GCA_025352235.1 Fimbriiglobus sp. | reverse complement strand
GTATTTGTCGAACCAATCGGCACAGAGCTTCATATCGTCGGCGATGGTGATCCACCCGTGCGCGGCGCCTTTGCGGACGACCAACTCGCAGGGGACTTTGGCTTCCTTCAATTTCGCGATCATCGTCTCGGCCTGTTGGATTGGCACGAGGAAATCTTTGTCGCCGTGCAGGATCAACGTCGGGGCGGACTCTTTGGTCACGTGCGTGATCGGCGAGATCGCTTGGCTGATCTCCTTCCGCTTGGCCGCATCGGTGACCACCGCGAACGAATTGGACTTCTTGTCGAGTTCGACGAAATCGAACGGCGCTTTGAAGTTCACCAAGATGCCGCTGCCGATGGCGAGTACACCTTCTTTGCCGTAGTTCAGAAAATCGGTCGGCGGGAAGAAGCAGGCCACCGCGGCGACCTTCGACGATTCTTTGTTGACGGGGTCCTTGGCGGCCGGGTCGCCGGGCTTGGGCGCGCAGCCCTGCATGAGGGAAAGGTGCCCGCCGGCGGACGCGCCGCAGATGCCGAGCCGTTCCGGATCGACGCCGTACTTCTTCGCGTTGGTGCGGATGTACTTGAGGGCCCGGTGTTGATCTTCGAGCACCTCGGGGATGCTATACTTCGGTTGAGAGCCGTGGAGGACGGCGAACACGACGTAGCCGCGATTCACAAACTCTTGGAGGAAGCCGGGGTTGATGCTCTCCTTTGACGAGAACCAGCCTCCGCTGACGCAGAAGACGATCCCGGCGCCGTTGGGCTTTTCTTTCGGGGCGAAGACATCCATCGTCAGGGCGGTGCCGAACTTCCGACCGTAGATCACGTCGTCGGTCCGGGTGTAATTCGGAGCCTGCCCGAACGCGGTCACGGGGAAGAGAATCAGGGCGAGCAGAGCAAAACGCATGGAGGACCTCGTCGGGTATGGGATCGATTCACCGCGTCATTTTGTGCCGATGGCCCAGAGGTAGTTCCAACCGCGGAGGTAGATCCGCCCGCCGCTGATGGCCGGGGAACCGGTGAACGTATCCGGGAGTTTGTTCTTCGTCGGCGTATCGTCGGCCGTCGTCCCCGGCTTCACGACGACCATGTTCCCTTCCCGGCCGACGAGCAAGATCTTGCCGTCGAAGTAGGCCGGGTTCGCGCGGTGGCGTTCGTTGGTCGCGCGGAAGTTGTAAAGTTCCTTACCGGACCTGGCGTCGATGGCCGTGAGTTGACCGCTGGCCCCCATCAAGTAAACGACGCCGTCTACGAGCAGTGGCGAGGGCACGTCCGGCGTGCTCTTGAACCGCCACTTCTCGGCAGTGCTACCCGGGGCAATTTCCCCGGTCGCGCCGTTCGGGTCGATGGCGACGGTCGGGTGCTGCTTGCACGAAGGCACCACGATCAGATCGGGCGTCACCAGGGGCGACGACACCGCGCGCCACGCGGTGTTGTAATTCTTCTTCGGGTTCAATTCCGTGACGCGCCAAACTTCCTTGCCATCCGCGAGTTCGTGGGCCGTGCAGTAGTCGTTGCCGTGGACGATCAACAGAGCTTTGTCACCCTTTCCCCAGACGAACGGCGAACTGTAGACATCCGGCGATTCCCCCCGGCCATCGCTGACGCGGGGGAGCTTCCAATCTTCCTTCCCGGTGGCGGCGTCGAAGCAAAAGATCGTCTGCAGCTTGCGGTGCATCAGGGTGACGTAGAGTTTGCCCTTGTACAACACCGGCGTCCAGTGGCCGCCGAATTGGATGTCGTACTTGCCGTAGGTTTTGACGGTGTCGATCTTCCACACTTCTTTGCCGGCGAAGTCGTAGGCCACGAGTTCGCCACTGCCGACGAACGCGAAGACGAGTTTGCCGTCGGTGCTGCACGACGCCGAAGCGAGGTTGCCCTCGTCGCCGCGGGCTTTGCCGGTACCGCCGCTGAGCAGCTTCGCCCACTTTTCCTTGCCATCGGTGCCAATGCAAATCAGGCTGAGGCCGTTTTCTTCTTGGGCCGTCACGAAGATGTGTTCCCCCCAAATGCAGGGCGTGCTCGCCCCCGGCCCGGGCAGCTTCGCTTTCCAGACGATGTTTTCCTCCGCGCTCCATTTGGCGGGCAAGCCTTTTTCGGTCGACATGCCGTCGTTCTTGGGCCCGCGCCACTGTGGCCAGTTCTCGGCGAACGCGGAGGTACTACCGAAGCCAAGCGCCATGGCGGCGAGAAGCGGGCGGATCATGGATGTGCCTCGGACAGGTGGGAGTAAACTTAGCAGCGACACGGAGTCTGCGGACCAGAACGCGGGAGCGGACCGGCGACAGTTGAAATCGTAAGTGCATCGGGGCACAAAAGCAAGAACCCGAGTGGGACTCGAAATCGGACTCGCCCATTCCCCTTGTATACTTTGCAATACAAAGTATACTGTCCTCGCAGTCGCGCCGCCGGGGCTCCCTAAGATGATGGGATAGCGTTTTTTCGACGCAATCTAGGGTGAGGCCGGCCGGTGTCTGTGGATATTTGGGAATATTTGAAGCCGCGACAGGCTCTCTTCGAGGAGGGCCTGCGAGCCACGCTGAAAACGCTGACCGCGGGTTCACCCCAGGCCCTCGTCGAAGCGATGAGTTACAGCCTGTTGGCGCCGGGCAAGCGTCTACGGCCGATGCTGGTCCTGCTGGCCTGCGAAGCGACGGGCGGGACGATGCAACAAGCGTTGCCGTCGGCTTGCGCCTTGGAGATGATCCACACGTACTCGCTGATCCACGACGACCTGCCGGCGATGGACGACGACGACCTGCGGCGCGGCTTGCCGACGTGCCATGTGAAATTCGGCGAAGCGTTGGCGATCCTCGCCGGGGACGGCCTGCTGACGCTGGCCTTCGAGACGGTGGCC
>JANXTU010000292.1 GCA_025352235.1 Fimbriiglobus sp. | reverse complement strand
CTTGAATCTCCAGTTCTTCGCGGCGTTTTGCCGCGACGAGTTCTTCATCCGTTTTGCCCGTTTTCTTATGGGCCGTCATATCGGTCGCGTTGAAGACAATGAAGAAATCGATTTGTTCATAGCCTTTGCCCGTTTGCTTTTTGAACGATTGGGATGTCGTCTTGCCGGCGGCCAGCAAGTCGAAATCGACTGATCCCGCGACGATCTTGAATGCTTTCTCTTTGTCTCCGCCGATGGTGATCCAGAGGGGTCCGTCGTAGCCCTCCGCCAACTCGAATTTCCCCGTGATCTTCACGATCTTCCCGTCCCCATCCGTGTAGCGGAAGTTGCTCAGGGCGATCGCGGCGCCGGATGTGTTCCGGAACTTCAGAGTTCCCGCCGCATGCGAGGGGGCAGGGTTGCTGGACTCCACCTGCGCATCGGCCCGGCCACCGCAGAGTATCGCCGAAGCGATGGAAAGAGCGAGCGCCAGAGTGCGCGCGTGTAGCGACGGGTGTGCCATTGTTCTACTCCGGGAAACAGGGTGTCGTGAATCTTCGATGCAATGCGGAAAGGCCACGCCATTCTCACCCGCCCGCGAGGTCGCTCCGGATCCAGGTCTCGCGGATGAGCCGTAATTTCCGCTCGACGGTCGGTTCCGACTTGCCGAGGAGTTTCGCGATTTCGGGGTTCGTGTACCCTTCCATCTTCCAGATGGCGATCTGTCGCAAATTGCCATCACACAAACTGCCGAGGAGCTGTTTCAATCCATCCGCCACAGCGGCGGCCTCCACCGGTGTCGGCTCCGCCGAGGAAATCCCAGCGAGGGGATCCGGCTGCGAAGCATTGGATCCGACCGCCGATGCCTGAATCACCTTGCCGCCGCCGCGCTTCTGCCGGCCTTCGTGGCGGGCGTGCCCCGCTGCTTTGGCGGCCGTGATCGCGAAGAGAACGGCCCACAAGTCGTTGCGGTCGTCGAGTTGCGGAAAGCGCCCCCCGTTGACCCCGCCACAGAAGGAGGCGAACGCCGAAAGCGCCACATCTTCCTCATCCCGGGCCACGCGCGGAGCCGCTCCGAGTTTGGCGCGGGCCAGCGTCACCATCTTCGCGAAGTAGGCGTTCCACAGCGGTTGTGCAGCCGCGGCGTCGCCGTGCTTGAAGCGATCCAACCAGAGCGACACCGGGCCGAAGGACGGATGGTCCATGAGTGCGCTCGGCTATTGTTTCGGAAGGTCGAAGTAACGGATCCAAGCCGCGGCGTATTTCGGATCGGCCGGGTCGCCGTACGAGGTGACGGTCGTCGGCCGGAACCCCTCCACTTTGCGCCGGACCAACTCGGCCTCGTATTCGCGGGTGGTCATGTCGAACTTGAAGTCCCAGTCGTAACCTTTGGGGTTTTCCCATGCGAACGCCACGAACCTGAGTTGATCGTTCTCGTCTTTCCGGGCGCGAAGATCGCAAATGTAACGACCGGTTTGCCGCACATCGTTCGCGTATTCGTCCAGGGAATCCGGCGCCAAATTGAAGTCGGCTCGCCAGTTCGTCCGACCCCCCGCAGGCCCGAAGAAGACTTCCATGAGGTGCGGTGCATCCGCGCAAGTCGGGAGCGAGAAAAGCGGCTTCGCCCCGGCGCCGCGCTGCTCTTCGGTCACTTTGACTTGCTCTTCCCAAGGCCGGACCCAATGGAACCAGTTGAGCGAGTCTTTCACGAAAAACCGCAGGGCACGCGCGTTTTTCGGCGGCCCTTCCGAGACCCCGCCCCCGAAACGATATCCGCTAACTTCCAAGGCCTTGCGCGGAGCATCTTCGTTTTGGGGCCCACCTACGATGTCGGTGATTCGATAGTCCGGGGGATCGTCCAGTTTCGCCGCGATCCCGTGCCATTGCGAGGGTTTGGCCATCGGATGATCGGAGACGAAGATCGGGACGTAACCCGGTTCGAGCCGGGCGATCCATTTCGCGAGGGCGTCGGGAGAGACCCCGTGAATTTCGGCGAACTCGAGGACTTTCCGCCGCCGGTTCTCCGCGAGGGGCAAATACGCCGTCGCATCCAAAAAGAGCACGGGGGCCGGATTCCCGACGGGTTTTTCGACCGGGGGCTCGACGTCCGCATTCGATTTTCCGGTTGGCCGCAATGCCGCAACGGCGACTGCCACCGCGATCGCCACCAACATTCCTGAAGCAGCCCAAGCCGCTCGCCGGAACCGGCGTGGTCGCGCGACCGTCGCATTGCCCAGCCACGCCCGAAGGGCCACGGCCATCGTTTCGCAGTCGGGGTATCGCTTCTCCGGGATGCGCTCCATCGCGCGGAGGCAGATCGTCTCCACTTCGGGCGGGATCTCCGGTCGGATCGTCCGGGGGTGCGGTGGTTCGGTGTTGAGCTTGTGATACAAGACCACGGAGTTCGTTCCCGAGAACGGCGGTCGGCCAGTCAGCAACTCGTAGAGCACCGTACCGAGGCTATATTGGTCGCACGCCGGAAGCGCCGCTGCGAAGCGTCCGGCCGCCTGTTCCGGCGCCATGTAGATCGGCGTACCGAGAATGGCCCCCTCGGTGGTGAGTGCCGAGGCATTTTGATGCGAGGCGAGGCCGAAGTCGGTCAAGTGGGGATGGTGGGCCGCGTCCATCAGCACGTTGCCGGGCTTGATATCGCGGTGGATGATCTGATTGCGGTGGGCGTAAAAAACGGCGCCGGCCAAGTCCGCCACGATCCGTACGGCCGAGCGGATCGCCATGCCATCGGCTGGGCAGAGTTCCTTCAGCGTTTGTCCGTTGATCAATTCGGCGGCGATGAAGTGCGTGCTGCCGTCCGACCCGGCATCGTGAACTTGGACGATGTTCGCATGTTTGAGCTTCGCCGCCGCTTTCGCCTCGCGGTAGAACCGATCGACTGCAGCGGAATTCTCAAAAACCCCTTTGTGAGGAATCTTGATCGCGATCTCGCGATCCAGGTGCGGATCGAACGCCACCCACACTTCCCCGAAGCCACCCGCCCCCAACGGCCGACGGAGTTCGTAGCGACCAACACGTCTGGGAGCAGTCGGTACGAACGCTGCCGTCTCGGCACGATCCGCACCGGCCGCTGGATCGCGGTACGATGCGTCGAGCCTTCCGAGTTCTTCGAGCAGCTCGGGTGGGGCTTCCGCAGTGTCCACGCTTTCTCGGAGCAAAAACTCCGAAGGCGAGAGCCGAATACCGGATTGCCGAAGTTCTTCGTAACGGTCGCACAGAGTATCGACGCGGGTCAGCCGGCCCAGAGTTTCGTCCGCTTTGTCGGTCATGGTGCGTTGTCCTGCAATCTCGGAGCATCAACCGGCCAGCGTCGCATATCCCAAAGCGGCGCGACACTGAATTCCGGATCGCCATCCGAGTGCAAATGCCATCGCGACTGCGGAAAAGAAGTTATCGGGAACGGTAGGGAGAAGCCAGATCGGCATGGCGGTGGGTGGTTGGAGGGTCTGGCAAATCATTCTGGCAGTCTCAGGTCTCTTTCGGGAGCAGGTTATCGACTTCGGCCGTACGGCTCGGCAGTGCAAGGGAACGCAGCGAGAACGACCGCCGAAGCGAAACGGACAACGCGAAACATGGGCAACATCCTCGTTCGGGGTTGGCATGATTCCCCGCACTTCGGTTTCGGCAGGTCCCCACGGCCCGGCGGGTATGACAACAATTCATGGAGCCACGGGGGAATGACTTGTGAATCCAAGCCAGGGGAGGCACCTGAAATCGGACGTAACTCCTTGCTGCGCCAAGGTCGCTCCGAAAGTCGGACGTCATTCCACGATAGGGTGAGTGGGTTCACGCTGGAATGACGACTCCCAGAATCGTTGGCACACCCGGCCCGGCCACCTCGGCCGACACGCTCCGCAACCGCTCGGCCCCCCAGCAGACGCCGTGGTGCGACTTCAAGCGGTCGAGCGCCGTCCGCTGCGTCGCCCCGAAAGAATCAACCAAAGAATTTGTATTTCCGGGTGATGTGTTCGTTTGCGAAAATTACACCGAGAAGATTAAAGAGAAGGTATTCGCATCGAACACCGAAAATGTGGATGTCGAAATAATCTTAGGTATGGATATTGCGAAGCACTATTCTGCCGTAATTGACACCCACGCTCCGGCACTTTATTTCTACACCAAGTGATTCCGATCCGACTCATCTCTTCTTCCCCCCGGATAGCCGAATCGCCCCTTGGGCGATGCGGGCCACTTCGGTCACGCAGGGGGGAATATTTGTACGATAAACTGCGGCACTCATTGGACCAACCACAGATCATGTCGATGCGAAACAGGGCCGAGCCACCCGGCTCGACCCTGTTTTTTTATTGATGACCCGGACAGGCCCAGAGGCCTGCCGTCACGCCCCGACTTCTTCCTCGATCGGGGCGGCGGCGCCTGGCATCTGGATCAGCGGGCCGGCGGCACCGGTGCCGCCGCGGAGGTCGGTGCGTTTCTCTTTCGCCGGTTTCGGGTCGCCGCCGGTCATCTTCTCGCCGGGGCGGATCTCTTGGATCTGGTCGTCGTCCGGCATGTCCGGGATGATGTCCGGCACCGTCGGATTATCGACGTCCCGCATGCTCAGGCCGACCTTGCGATCCTTCGCATCGACGCGGAGTACCTTCACCGCCACGTCGTCGCCGACCTTCACCACTTCCTCCGGCGACTCGATCTTGTCGTCGCTCAGTTCGGAAATGTGTAGCAAGCCTTCGAGGCCCGGTTCGAGTTCGACGAACACGCCGAAATTCGTGAGCTTCGTCACCTTGCCCATGACCTTCTGGCCCGGCATATAGCGGCCGGGGATGTCGCCTTCCCACGGGTCGTTGGCCATTTGTTTCAGGCCCAGTGCGACGCGCTTGCGTTCTTGATCGACGCTGAGGACGACGCAGGTGATCTTCTGGCCCTTTTGGACGACTTCGGACGGGTTGGAAACCTTGCGGGTCCAGCTCATGTCCGAGACGTGCAGCAGGCCGTCGATGCCCTCTTCGATCTCGATGAAGGCCCCGTAGCTCGTGAGGTTCCGGACGACGCCCGTGACCGGGGTGTTCGGCGGGAACTTCTTGGCCACTTCGTCCCACGGGTTCTGCTGGCACTGCTTCATCCCCAGCGAGATTTCCTTCTTCTCGTGGTTGATGTTCAGCACTTGCACTTCAACTTGGTCGCCGATGTTGACGACTTCCTGCGGGTTGCTGATGCGCTTCGTCCAGCTCATTTCGGAGATGTGAACGAGGCCCTCGATGCCGGGCTCGAGCTTCACGAACGCCCCGTACGGCATGATGTTGACGACTTCGCCGGTGTGCCGCGAGGCGACCGGGTACTTCTTCTCGATGTCCTGCCACGGGCTCGGCGTCTTGTGCTTCAAGCTGAGCGCGATCTTGTTCTTCTCGCGGTCGATGTTGAGAATGTAAACTTCGAGTTCTTGGTTGATGTTCACGACCGTGCGCGGGTCGGACACGCGGTGCCAGCCCATGTCGGTGATGTGCAGCAGGCCGTCGATGCCGCCGAGGTCGACGAACGCGCCGAAGTCGGCGATGTTCTTGACGATCCCCTTGCGGATCTGGCCGACTTCCAGTTCCTTCATCAAGCGTTCGCGCTGGCCGTCGCGGCGGATTTCGATCAGCTTGCGGCGGCTGACGACGATGTTGCGGCGCTGCTCGTCGATCTTGAGGATCAGGCACTCGATGGTCTGGCCGATGTACTCGTCGATGTTCTGCGGCCGGCGGATGTCGACCTGCGAGGCGGGCAGGAAGACGTTGACGCCGATCTGAACCAGCAAGCCGCCCTTGATCTTTTTGGTGACCGGGCCGGAGACGACATCGCCTTCCTTGTGCTTGGCGAGGATGGCTTCCCATTCCTTTTGCCGTTTCGCCTTGCGGTAGCTGAGGCTGATGCTGCCGTCTTCGCCTTCGAGGGTTTCGAGCAGCACTTCGACACTGTCGCCCACGACCGGCGGCGTGGCGTTGCCAGCTTCGTCGCGCCATTCGTCGAGGGCGATGAGCCCTTCGGACTTGTAGCCGATGTCGATGACGACCATGTCGCCGCGGATTTCGAGGACCTTACCCTGGACGATCTTGTTGCTTTGGTAGTTCTGTTCGTCGGCGGGTAGCCACGAGGTCAGGGCGTCGGGTTCGGTGCCGAAAATGTCGT
The DNA here is from genome assembly GCA_025352235.1 of Fimbriiglobus sp. GTDB lineage: Bacteria > Planctomycetota > Planctomycetia > Gemmatales > Gemmataceae > JALHQU01. The sequence goes on along the minus strand of JANXTU010000292.1, from coordinate 135 downwards.
TGAATTCTTTGTCGTCTTCGCGGTCGTACTGGCGGAGGAGGTTGCGATTGACCATGAAAAGAAGGGGTTCCTGCTCGCGATTCGATCCGGCGCGGTGCCGGACCCACACGGTTAAAGGTGAACCTCGCGAAATGG
>JANXTU010000262.1 GCA_025352235.1 Fimbriiglobus sp. | reverse complement strand
TCTGGACACCGTCCCGGATGAAGCGGACACTCCCGTCGCAGAGCAGCAGATTCACCCCGCCGGTGTGGGCGCTGCGCGGGCCGGTCAACCCTTTGTTGTGACTGGCGTTGCCGCAATCCCATTTGCCGGCGGGGTTTGGGGTGTAGAAGTGGTTGTAGAGCGTGTTGCCGTAGTGCCCGTTGATCCACTGCTCCCCGCGGCGCGGGTTCCACACCCCGCTCCCGGCATCGCACGCCGCCGGGGTCGGATCGTTGCCGCCAGAGACTTCGAGCACCGCGAGACGGATCGTTTGCGGGACGCCAGGAAGCCCCGCAATCGGCGCCCCGTTGCCGAGCAGACTTTCGCTGAACGCGGCGGTGTTCGAGGTGCCGTCGGTGATGTCGGCGATGCGGGTGGGAATCTGGGCGAAAACCCCGTTTCCCTCGGCGATCTTCATGTAGCCGGTGATGTTGCCGCCGGCGTCGAACGTAGCGCCGGTGCCGTTGCAGGCGACGTAATTGGTGCCGAAGAAGGCGCTGCCGGGCACGACGCCGTTTTGCGGGTCACTCGGGCAAATGAACAGCGCGACACGGTTCTTCGCGGCCGTGTCGTTCTGACCGCCGACAGCGAGCGTGCCGTCGGGATCGACGAGTCTTTGGAGGTTGTCCTGTTCGACATACGCGAGCAACCGGGCCGGGGCGGACACGACTTTCGGGTAGCCGTTGCGCCCTTGTGGAAAGGCGCCCAAGGCCCCTTCGTGGTTGTGCATCGCCAGCCCGAGCTGTTTCAAGTTGTTGCCGCATTTCATCCGGGCGGCGGCCTCGCGGACTTTCTGCACGGCCGGCAGCAGCAGACCGATCAAAATGGCGATGATCGCGATGACGACCAACAATTCGATGAGGGTGAAGGCGGAACGCGTCCGCATGGTGTCGTCTCCGAAGTGGGAGTAGGTGTGTATGTGCGTGCGCACACGGAAGCCTACGAGCGGTTCTCGTGTGGGGGACGTTGACTGAAAACGCGGGCCGGAGACTCAGCCGCGCTTCGGGGGAGGTGTCGGAGGGGAATCGGAACGGCTCGGACACGGGACATTGGAAATCGTGGCGACTTCCAGAATCAGCACCGGCGGCGCGGCCACGATCACGGGTTCCGAGGGCGGCAAGGCGAGAGCGGTCGCAGGTAACCCTTCGGCCGCTCCGCCTCGGCACTTCAAGATGGACACCCCGCAAACCCACTTTGATCCGCGTGGGGGCGCCACGGCCACGCAGCACGATTTCGGTTCGCCGAAAGCGTCCGATGTCCCCAGTGACGCGGCACTGGCCGGTGCGACGATGCCGTGCGAATCGGCCCACGCCAACTTTTGCCGCATCGTGAAGCAGCAGCAATCCCCGGCCCAGCATTCGTCGTACGTGAGGCACCCGCACGGGCGATCTTGGCAGGGGAAAGTCCGGGACGTGTCTTTGCGACTCGCACCCGTGGACGGAACGGGACACCCCACGATGGTGAAAATGTGGGCGCACACCATCGAGCAGGTGAAGAGCACCCGAATCGCGGAGCGTGGGGAATGAGGTCGGTTCACCCGGCGACTCGCCAGTCGTGGAACAGTGGGGCGGGTGATTCTTGTATACGATCCTACGCGGACGTCACACCAACGATTCCGATTATCCCGGTCGCGCCGCCGCCGGAGCCGTGGAACTGCCGAGTCGGTTTGAGCGCCACCGGGCCTTCCCGTCGATGGTAAAATGTTGGAATGCCCCCTTCGCACGACAGGATGGTCGACCCGTGAGTGCCGGCGCGCTCGATGTTCCGCTGACCGAGATTCCTCCGGCGCCCGCCGAAATGCCGGCGCCGGCGCAGGGACTGTTCGCGCCCGTCGGCGACGCCTTCGAGGCCCTCGGCGATTGGTCGGTCTTCTCGGCGCGGGCCATCGCCGGGCTTTGGTCGCCGCACCTCAAGGCGCGGGAACTTCTGCGGATTTGCGTCGAGGTCGGCGTTGGCAGCGTCGCGGTGGTCGGCGTCACCGGGCTGTTCATCGGCATGGTGCTCGCGGTGCAAACGTACTCGCAGTTCCAAACGATCGGGCTCGAAACGTCGCTCGGGGCGATCATCCACATGTCGGTGGTGCGCGAACTCGGCCCGGTGCTCGCCGCCGTGATGCTGTCGGGGCGCGTCGGCACGGCGATGGCCGCGCAGCTCGGCACGATGCGGGTCACGGAACAAATCGACGCGATTGCCTGCCTCGGGGTCGACCCGGTGAAGTACCTCGTCGGGCCGCGCGTGCTGGCCTGCGTGCTGATGATCCCGCTGCTGACGGTGATCGCCGACGCGATGGGCGTCGTCGGCAGTACCGGCATCTGCCTCTACGTTTACCGCATCGAGAGCGACCACTACTGGCGGCACACCGCGAGCTTCGTCAAGGCCTTCGACTTGCTCATGGGCCTCGCGAAGTCGCTCGCCTTCGGGGCCGTGCTCGGGCTCATTTGCTGCCATCGCGGCTTCCACTGCAAACCGGGCGCCGAGGGCGTCGGTAAGGCGGCCACCGAAGGATTCGTCCTGTCGTTCGTGGCGATCATGTTCCTCGACTTCATCATGGCGATGCTCACGACCACGCTTTACAACCTCATTTGGCCGGCCGTCGGCGCCAAGGTCGCCTGAGGAACCGCCGTGCCCGACCCCATCATCCAATTCGCCGGTGTCTCCGTCCGTTTCGGCCGGCAGCAGGTGCTCAGCAACGTCCACCTCGACATCTTCCCGCACGAAACGCTCGCGCTCATCGGCGAGAGCGGCTGCGGCAAATCGGTGGCGTTGAAACTGATCGTCGGATTGTTGCAACCGACCGAGGGAGAAGTCTATTTTGAAGGAAAACCGCTGCACCGGATGCGCGAGCGGGAGATCGTCGCCATGCGTCAGCGCGTCGGATTTCTCTTCCAAGGCGCGGCCCTGTTCGACAGCTTGACGGTGTTCGACAACGTCGCCTTCGGACTCCGGGCCAAGGGGTTGAAGCGCCACGAGGACCTCGAGCCGCGCGTGCGCAGCAGCCTGCGGGACGTCGGCTTGGCCGTCGCGGCGGAATCGAAAATGCCCGCGGAGTTGTCGGGCGGCATGCGCAAACGCGTCGGGCTGGCGCGGGCCCTCGCCATCGACCCGGATGTCATGCTGTACGACGAACCGACCACCGGCCTCGATCCGATTATGACCGATGTCATCAACGAGTTGATCCTGCAAACGCGGGCCAAACGGCCGATCACGAGTTTGGTCGTCACGCACGAAATGCGCACCGTGCAGAAGGTCGCCGACCGCGTGGTGATGTTCTACCCGCACGCCCGGCTGGCCGCGCACGAACCGCAGGTGATTTACGACGGCCCCGCGGCCGGCCTGACCACCTGCGACGACGCCCGCGTCCGGCAGTTCGTGCTGGGCGAAGCGCGCGAACGCTTGACCGACTCGCGCTTGCTTTCGGAGCCGGACGCGTGAGCGACGGCCCATCCCCTTCAGGAGTTCCACCGTGGCCGAACGAGTTCTCCGCCGGCGTTTGGGCGTCTTCGTGGCCGCAACCATCGCGACCCTCACGGGGTTGATCGTGCTGTTCGGCGGCGCGCCCACGGTCTTCAACACGCGGACTAAATACACCGTCCTCTACCCCGAGGCGCCGGGCGTTGCGGCCGGGACGCCCGTGCGCAAATCGGGCGTGCGCATCGGCCGGGTCACCGCCGTGGACATCGACGAATCCAGCGGCGAAGTCCGGGTGAACATCGAAGTCGAAAATAAATACCTCCCCCGGCAGAGCGAGGAGCCGGCCATTTCGCGCGGCTTGCTTTCGGGCGATACGGCCATCGATTTCATCCCGAAGACCGACGAAAAAGGCCAGCCGATGCCCCGGGCCGACGCGATCCCCCCGAATGCGGACATCGCCGGCGTCCGGCCGCTCAACACGCAGCGCCTGTTGAATCAGGCCCAAGGGGCGATCCCGAACGCGCAGGATGCGCTCATCAAATTCAGCGCCACGATGTCCCGTTTCGACGCCGTCGGCCCGAAGGCCGAGAAGGCCCTCGACGAAATCGCGGCCTTCGCCCGATTGGCCCGCGAGCTCGTCCCCGAACTCCGCGAGACGAACAAACGCGTCCAAGATTTCATCGGCGCCGACGGCCCGCCCGACCCCAAGAATTTGGACGTCGCCCTGCGCAAAGCCGACGATGCCGAGCCGGCGAACCTCAAGACGCTCGTCCGCGAAATCCAAGATTTTGTGAAGACCTACAAGCCCCTCGGCGAGGACCTGCGGGCGCTGTTGAAGGTGGCCGAGCCCGAACTGACGGCCGCACTGAAGTCGTTGAAAATGCTGACGGACCGAGCCGGGACGTTCTTGACGGACGACAACCGCAAGGCCCTCACCGAGATCTTGGCCACCTTCCAAAAAGCCAGCGCCGATTTGCTGAGCGAAGAGAACAAAAAGAACGTCAACGCGATCTTGAAGAACGTGAACGCCGGCAGCGAAGACCTGACCAAAACGATCCGCCTCGCGGCCATCCTGCTCGACCGCGCCGAGGGAACGCTGAAAGAACTCAACGGCCGCTTGGCCGAGGCGAAGGGCTTGATCGCGAACTTGGACAAAGCCAGCAAGCCGATCGCGGAGGGCGCCGAACCGATCATGAAGAACATCGCCCTCGCGGCCGAGAATTTGTCGAAGACGCTCATCGACGCGCGCTCCGCCCTCGCCGCGTTCAACAAGTCCGACGGCACCGTTGGCAAGATCCTCAACGACCCACTGCTGTACAACCAGTTGGTCGATGCGGCGTCGAACTTGAACCGCACCCTGACCCGCGCCGAGAAGATCGCCAAAGACTTGGAAGTGTTCGCCGACAAGGTCGCCCGCAAGCCCGAAGTCATCGGCATCGGCGGGGCGCTGCGCCCGAGCACGGGCTTGAAGGAATCGCCCACCGCCCCACTCGGGCCGACCCCCTACCCGTACCCCGCGCCCGGCACGGGCCGAATCGACGGACCCCTGCAACCGATCGCCCCCGTCCCCGGCGGGGCCTTGCAGCCGATTCCCCCGATTTCGAGCTTCCAAGGAGAAATCGTCCCAAGGGTGTCGCAAACCCCGATCCGACCCGCGGTGGCGGACGACCTACCGCGCGAGCGGTGACGGTCTAAGCTGATCGCTGATGACTGATTGCTGAAAGCGATTTCGTATCCACGCGAATTGGATCCAACAGAGGTCAGCGGACAGCGATCAGCATTCGGCCAAAAAGTTTTACCCCTTCAGCCCGAACAACTTCTGCATCGCCTCGACCAGCTTCCGCGCTTCACCTTCTTTGCTGGCCTCTTGCAGGGCGGCGATGGGAGCGTGCAAGAGTTTGTTTTGAAACAGCCGGAAGGCCCGTTCGATCGACTCGCGGTCGCCCGGCGTGAGCTTGCCGTTGAGCTTGCCGAGCAACGGGGCGAGCACCTCGGCGCGGACGCGATCAACCTCCGTCCGCAGTTGCTGGATCGCCGGGCCGCTTTTGCGGCGGTTCCAATCGTCGGCGAATTTCTTCACCTCCGCGTTCACGATGGCCTCGGCCGGGGCGAGCGCCTTGCGCCGTTCGCCGAGGGTCTGTTCCCGGACGCGGGCTAAGTCGTCGATGTTGAAGACGCAAACGCGGTCGCCGTCGTGGATGGCCGGGTCGAAATCGCGCGGCACGGCGATGTCGAGCACCACCAGAGTCCGCGTCCCGCGGTGCGGTAGCACCTTCTCGTCGAATCGCTTCTTCGGCATGATCGGTTCGCCCGCCCCGGTGGTGCTCAGCGCGATGTCGGCCTTCGCCAAAGCGTCGTCGAGTTGGCTCCACGGGATCGGCTGCCCGCCGCAGAGCGCCGCGATCTCGGCGGCTTTCTCCGGGCTGCGGTTCGTCACGAGGATCTTCCCCGGCCGCAGCGCTTCCAGATGTTTCAGCGTCAGTCGGGCCATTTTGCCGGCGCCGATGACGAGGATGGTTTTGTCGCGGAACGTGTCGAACACTTGTCGGACGTAGTCGACCGCAACGCTCGACACCGAGACGTGCCCGGCCGAGATGGTCGTCTCGGTGCGGACGCGCTTGGCGACCCGCAGGCTGTGGGCCATGAGCGCATTCAACATCGGCCCGGTTGCGCCGAGCTTCTGCGCGAACTCGAAGGCCTTCTTCATCTGCCCCGCGATCTGCCCTTCGCCGACGATCAGACTGTCGAGGCTCGCGGCCACACGGGAGAGGTGCTTCACCGCCGCGTCGTCGATGTGTTCGTACAGCAGGGGAACGACGACCGACGCCGGGACGGAATGGATTTCCCCGAGGAATTCGGCCGCGAGTCCGGTGTCGAACGGCTGTTCCCCCGGTTGCCGGGCGACGTAGAGTTCGACGCGGTTGCACGTCGACAGCAGCACGACTTCGCAACCGAAGCGAGCCGACAGATCGACGACGGCCCGCTCTTGCTTGGCCTCGTCGAAGGCGAGTTTCTCGCGCATCTCCACGGCGGCCGTGCGGAAGTTGCAACCGATGGCCCGGAGGTTCACGGCGAGTCCCCCCGCACGAACGGGTGGCCCGCGATCAGCACCGTCAGCATGAGGGCGAAGGTGAGAATCGTGAGTAGGGCCAGCCGCCGACCCGGCAGCGAGACGGCGTACCGCAAATAGGTCAGCGCGAGGAAAACGACCCAAAGGCCGACGGTGCCGAGGAACTTCACCGACAGCCAATTGTCGGCGAAGCCGTGGTAGTGCTTCAGCAACACGGCCCCGAGCAACAGGCCGACGGTGAGCAGCGGGAAGGCGAGGTTCACCGCCCGGCGGTTCATCGCTTCGAGCCGGTCGAGGCTGAGCATTTTCACCTGGCCGAGCGGCAGAAGTTTCATCCGCAAACGGCGGGCTTGAATCAGGTACATGACGCTGGCGACCGCGCCGACGCTCACCCCGACGGCGGCGAATAGCAAGAACAGCCCGTGGACCGCGCCCCAGACGCGGGCGCCCGACTCCCACGGCATCTCCTGTTTTTCCTCGGTCGACCCGGTGGCGAACGCGAGCCCGGTCAACGCGAGCACGAGCGGCAGCACGAACACGCCCCACACGCGGCGGGCGTGGTGTATGGTGCCGTACAGGCAGAAAATTGCGAGTACCCAGGCGACCGCCAACAGCGCCCCGAAGGCCGTGGCCGGGGTCGGTTGGTGGATCGACAGGAAGAGCGTGTGTGCGAACAGTCCGGCGCAACCGAAGATCAACCCCGCGATACGCAAGGTCGGCCGCGGCCAACGCAAGCGGCCCAGCTCGAGCGCGAACGCGAGCAGGTAACTCAGGCCAAAACAGGCCAGCGTGACATTCTGGAGCGGGACGGGCATAATCGGGGGTGGGGCCTCGGCCGGGTGAGCTACCGGCATTATAAGGCCGTGGCGAGCGGGGCACGGGAATGTGATGAGGATCGAGCGATTTCCACCGATCATTCCGTTGAAAGATCGGCGATTTCAGCCGGTATGTACACAGCCTGCTCAGTCCCGGATCCATCACTCCCGTCGTTCGAGGGATTCGCAAATGAGTCGCTTTTTCTTCTCCGGGCTCGTCGCTTTCGCCGCTTCGTGCGGAATGGCCGGGGAACCGGAATGGCCGCAATTTCGGGGGCCGAATGGTTCGGGGATCGCGGCGACGGCGAAGCCGCCGGTCGAATTCGGGCCGGACAAAAATGTGAAGTGGAAGGTCGTGGTTCCACCGGGGGCGTCATCGCCCGTGATCGCCGGGGACAAACTGTTTCTCACGGCGTTCGACGATGGCAAATTGTTCACGGTCGCCTATAGCATCGCGACCGGCAAGGAACTTTGGCGGAGCGAAGCCCCGGCCAAAAAGATCGAAGCGTTCCACAAGACCGAGGGCAGTCCCGCTGCGTCGTCCGTGGTCACCGATGGTAAAATCGTCGTGGCGTACTTCGGTTCTTGCGGCGTCCTCGCCTACGACTTCGCCGGCAAGGAACTTTGGAAATACGAACTGCCGATGGCCCAGACGGCCGCGGATTTCGGCACCGGCGTTTCGCCAATCCTCGTCGACGGTATCGTGATCTTGCAACGCGACGAAATGAAAGAAGCCAAGTTGATCGCGATCGACGCCGCCGACGGCAGCCGGAAGTGGGAGAAGAAGCGGCCGACCTCGACGAGCTACGGCACCCCCACCGTCTGGGACACCGAAGGCGGCAAGCAAATCGTCTGCGCCGGATACGGAAAAATGGTCGGCTACGACCTCAAAACCGGCGATGAAAAATGGAGCGTGATGGGGATGCCCTCCGCTTGCTGCACGACCGCTGTCGTCGGCGACGGGATGCTCTACTTCTCCGGCTGGTCCCCCGGCGACGCCGAGGACAAGGAATTCAAACTGCCCGCCTTCGACGATTTGCTCAATCAAGGTGACGCGGACAAGGACGGCAAAATCTCGTTGGCCGAATCGGAGAATACCTTCTTGAAGGGCTTTTTTGAAAGCAACGACACCGACAAAGACGGCTTCATCACGCGCGCGGAATGGGACGCCCAAATGAAGTTCATGTCGATCGGGAAGAACTCGGCCTTCGCCGTGAAGGCGGGCGGCAAGGGCGACATCACCAAGACGCACATCGCTTGGAAGAAGACCAAAGGGATGCCGTACGTGCCGAGCGCAATCCTCGTCGGCAGGCAGTTCTTCATGGTCAAAGACGGCGGCCTCTGCACCGCTTACGACGCCAAAACGGGCAAAGATATTTACGTCCAAGAGCGCGGCGCGATCCAAGGCCGATACTACGCGTCCCCGGTCTCGGCAAACGGGTTTATTTACATCGTCACTCTCGACGACGGCGCATTCACCGTGTTGAAGGCCGGTGCCGACATGCCGGATGTCGTGGTCAAGAATCCCAAGCTCGGCGAGAAGACCGCGGCGACCCCGGCCATCGTCGGCGATACGCTGTACGTCCGCACGGCGAAGCACCTGTGGGCTTTCGCCGAGAAGAAGTAATTTCGAATCACCCCGCCAGCAGTTCCTCGAAAAGCCCGGCGAACTTTCGTTCGACGGCGTCGTTCGAGAACTCGTCGCGGTAGCGCGTCCAACCGGCGTGCAAGTGCTCTTCCCGCGCCACCGGGTCGGTCAGGACCGCGTCGAGGCGCTCCGCTAAGGCGCCGGCGTTCCCATCGGCGTAAAAGGCCGCGTCGCCGCCCGTGAACCCGACGGCCGCATTCGGCACGGCCACCACTGGCACGCGCAGCCCCATCGCTTCGATCAGCGGCACGCAAAAGCCCTCGTGCAAACTCGTGACGAGCAGCGCGTCCGCCGTCAGGTAGAGTGCCTTCAACTGCGGTACCGAGACCTTCCCCGTGATCAGCACGTGCCCGTCGAGCTTGTATTCCCCGATCGCCGCGTGAACTTCTGCGGCGTGTTTCGGGATCGGTTGATCGCCGACGATCACGAGCCGGGAATGCGGGTTGAAGCGGCGACGGTACTCGGCGAAGGCCGCGAGCGCCAACGGAATGTTTTTGTTCGGGACGATCCGCCCAATGAGCAGGATGTTCGTCGTCCAGTCGTCGAGACCCGAAGCGGCGCGGTAATCCGGCTCCAGCCTCAACAGTTGATCGGCGTGGTGGAATGGCGGCAATTCGTGGAACGCCCGGCCCGGTTGGAACGTGCGGATGTGCGCGCCGTTGTACGCCGAGTCGGCCCAAATTGTGGCGTTCGATTTCGCCAAGCGACCGACTTGGGCGATCCCTTCTTCACACGCTCGTGCCACTTCTTCGTTCAAATCCCGGAAGAACTCGGGCGGGGTGACGTTGTGATACTTCACGGCCTTCCGCCGCGCGGGGGCCGATTCGATCGCCTTCACCCCGGCTTCAAAACCGATGGAGTGATGGTAAATCAGCACGTCGTCCGGGGAGCGCATCATCCGGGGGAAGTCGTGCATCAGCCGGGTCGGTTCGGCGATGTGGCTCCGCGTGACGAAGATCTCCACGTCGATCCCGCGACCGCGGATGTGCGTGGCCATGCCGAGGGCATCGTTGCCGACGGCGTCGCCATCGGCGAGGGTGGGGATGACGATGGCGACTTTCATAGGGGTCCTCGCAATTCTTCGTAGGGCGGGTGGAGTCTTCGGAACCCGCCGCCGAAATGCAGCTACAATTCGGAGAGTGGTAAGCAGCAATTCTCAAGCGCGGCGGGTTCCGAAGACTCCACCCGCCCTACGAAATCAACTGCCAACGAACCCGTGCTTCGCCAGTGCCGTTTGCAAGTGCCGGCCGGCGGCCTTCCAGGTGAAGTTTTTGGCGCGGGCTGCGCAGCGCTCGCCGAGTTCGCGGGCCTCGTCCCGATCCGCGAAGACGCGGTGCATCGCCTTCACGATGGACTCGTCCGAGGGGTCGGCCCACTGCCCGATGTAAATGTCGTTCTTCACCGGCACGAGTTTGTAGTCGATGGCGTACCCGAGGCTCGGCTCGAAGTACGCCGTCAGGCCCGAGTAGTTCGACGTGATCAACGGCCGACCGCAGGCCATCGCTTCGATCAGGTGCAGGCCGAAACCTTCGCCGAACGAGCCGTTCACATACGCCGTCAGCGAGCGGTACCACGCGGCCAATTCGGCGTGCGGGAGAACGGCGCGGATCACGTCGATGCGCGGGTCGTCGTGGGTTTCGATGGCCGGGGAACTCGGAGAAATCTTGACCCGCAACCGGACGTTCTTTTCGGCGGGGAAGGCCTGCCGAAACAGGTCGATCATCCGCTGGGCGTTCTTGCGGACCCCGCCGGCGGCGAGCGCCCCGGCCGTGCCGAAGGTGCAGATTTCGGGGAACGAGCCGTCGGCGTTGTAGACGAGTTGATCGCAGCCGAGCGGGGCGACTTCCATCGGCGCGGTCACGCCGGAGCGCCGGAAGCAATCGACGCTCCACCGGCTCGGGACGATCACCAAGCCGGCTTTGTTCAACGTGCGGACGCAGCCCGCCGGGAGGGCGTCGGTTTCCCACATCGTGAAGAGGGCGGTGTTCGCGTCGGGCTCGAAGCGGTCGGCGAGGAACGGCGGCGAGATCGCCAATTGCTTCTGGTACGGCCCGCGGCCGTGGATGCGTGGCAAGAACTGCGGCGGGACGAGTTCCGCCCGGATCTGCGAAACCGGGTGTTGGCGGAGTTGCACGCCGAACGACGGCATCCCCCGCAAGACGGAATAGACGACGTGATCCCACCCGGAGATGCCCAAGAGGTCGCCGGCGATGAAGAGCGTTTGCGGTCGAATCCGGGCCGCCGTGCCGACGCGGGCGCGGTCGATCAGCGGGCTGTCGTCGAGGGGATACGCGAGGATCGGCTCGAGGGTGCGGCGGTTCGCCAGCGGCAGTTCGTCGCTCACCCAGCGGGCCACCTCGGCCGGTTTGAACGACTCGGGCGCCGCGTCGCTCAGGCGCCACGGGCTGGTCAGCCACAGGCGCACGGCGGTGTCGGCCCCATCGTGCGCGAGTTCCGCCGCGCCGTCGTAAATCTTGCCGGACGCCGACTCGAGTTCCGGGTTGGCCTTCAACGCCTCGGCGAAATGGAAGAGCGCCCCCTCCGCCAGTTCGACCCCGGGCGGCAAGACCACGACGCGGTCGCATTCGGTATCCGCGATCGACTGCGCGATGGCGGCACCGATGCCGTCGTCCGCGTCGACGAGGGCGATCTTCACGCGCGGGTCGTCGCCCAAAATCGTCGCCAACTGCGGCTGCAACCACGCCGGTCCGCTGCACGCCAGCAGCAGTTCCCAATGCGGGTAGAGTTGCCGGCGGACCGAATGCGCCGCGAGCCGGACGCGGTCGAAATTCTTCGGGTCGACCAGCAAGAGCACCGCCAGCGGCGGCGGGGCGGTCATCGCATCGCAGGCCGTGCGGATCGCCTCGGCTTCCTCCGGAGGCAGCGCGTGCCGGCGCCACCACGAGGCGTCGACTTCGTTCGTCTTATACGCCCCGACGCGCATCACCCGGCTATCGGCGAGGCCCTTCAGCACCTTGGCCCGGAAGGCCCGGAACTTCCCGCGCAACAGCAACCCGGCCCCGCGCTTCAGAACCGGTTTCAGGCAATGGTACGCTTGGATGAGCCGCAGTTTTTCTTGGAACGCGGCCACGGCGACCATCGAATCCGAGATCCGGGCGAGTTCGAATTTCTCGAGATCGAAGGCCCCCTCCGCGTGGAAGAGCGATAGCGTCATGCGGCCCGCTTCGCGCGGCAAATGCAGCAGGAATCGTTCGTCGAGCGTCCGGTTCCACGCCAGCACATCTTTGGAAATCGGCCGGCCCAACCCCTCGCCGTTCGCGGCATCGAAGGTCAGTTCGGCGCGCTTGCGAATGGTGAAACTCCCCGCGGAGCGGAGCCGGAGTTTGAGTTGATACCAGCCCGACGCCAACGGCGACTCGGACGTGAATTGAACCAGGTTGCCCGCGGCGTGCCAGCCCTCGGCGACCGGGGTCAGCCCTTCGGACGGCGTCAGGTGGTCGCGGTTCAGCGAGCGGGTCGATCGGGTGGCGGGCACGGCGCGCTCCAAGGCCGGTAGTCGAACATCCTTGTTCATCCCCCTAGCCTGAAGTTTCCCGAATCCGGAATCAAGCCCAATCGGAAAGCTGCGTCCGGAGGGAGGTGACCCTTGCCGCGACGTCGGTGCGCATCGAAAACATCCCAGGAAAATGATTCTTCCAGAGTGTGTGACACCCCACTTTGGAACCATTTGGAAGAATTAAAAGAATCAAAAGAATCGGAGCCAAAATAGTCCGTGTGGCCGATCCTCTTGCGCATCAATGACTTGCGCCATAAAATTTGAAAGAATTCCCGAGCCGACCAAGCGGGGTGTTGGAACAAACGGCGTTGGAACAATCACCTTGGGACGAATACCGAGAACGCCCGCCGAGCGGAGGACGAGTACCCGCGCCGGATTCGGAGGTCTCATGCCGAGCCGCAATGACACCAAGAAGCACGGCGAGACGACTGGCGTCCCCCGCTCAGATTCAAACTGCAAGAATGGTTGCCACACCCCGTCCAGAGCCGGGCCCTCGATTGTTTCCCAGCGCCGGCGGTATAATATCCCCTAGTACACCGACTCTATTCCCGGCTCAGGATTCCGCCATGACCACCCCCGCTTTGCTCCGCGGTCGAACTTACGAAAACATCACCGAGACTTACGGGAATACGCCGCTCATCAAATTGAAACGCGTTACGGCAGGCTGCGTGGCCAGCATTTGCGCGAAGCTCGAGAACTTCAACCCCCTTTGGAGCGTCAAAGACCGCATCGGCATCGCGATGCTCGATGCGGCCGAGGCCGCGGGCAAAGTCACCAAAGACACCGCCATCATCGAAGCGACCTCCGGGAACACCGGCATCGGCCTCGCGTTCGCTTGCGCCGCCCGGGGCTACCGTCTCATCATCACCATGCCCGAGAGCATGTCCCTCGAACGCCGGCGGTTGCTGAAAGCGTTCGGCGCAGAACTCCACCTCACGCCGCGCGAACTCGGCATGAAGGGGGCCGTGGGCATGTCGGAGGAACTCTTTCGCGAGTTCGGCGGCGAGCCGCGGGCATTCATTCCGCAGCAGTTTCAGAATCCGGCCAACCCGGACGTCCACCGCACGACGACCGCCGAGGAAATCTGGCGCGACACGGCCGGGGAGATCGACATTTTCGTGGCGGGCGTCGGCACCGGCGGCACCATCACCGGCTGCGGCGAAGTGTTTAAAGCGCGCAAGCCGGGCGTCAAGCTCATCGCCGTCGAGCCGAGCGCCAGCCCCGTGATCACCCAGTTTTTGGCCGGGAAGACCCTGCAACCGGGGCCGCACAAAATCCAAGGGATCGGGGCCGGATTCATCCCCGGCAACTTGAACACCAAGATCCTCGACGAAGTGATGCAAGTGACGGACGACGAATCGTTCGAGATGGCCCGCCGGCTGGCCAAAGAAGAAGGGATGCTCTGCGGCATCAGTTGCGGTGCGGCCGCGGCGGCGGCGGTCAAGGTCGGCATGCGGCCCGAAAACGCCGGCAAGCTGATCGTGGTAATTCTGCCCGACTTGGGCGAACGTTACCTGAGCACGGCGCTCTACCCGCAGGAGTGACAACCGCGTGCCGGGAATCTTGTAGGGCGGGTGGAGTCTTCGGAACCCGCCGCGGGGAAGCATGGTCGCGCACCCATTTTGACGCGAGGCCATCGGCTGCACCCGTCAACCAACCGACATTGGCAATCGCCCTCACTTCCCGGTAGCATCATCCCCATCTCCCCGCACCCCGGTGGTCCTCCATGCGCGCGTTCGCCCTCGCATTCTCCCTGCTCGCCGTCGCTCCGGCGTTCGCCCAGAAGGAATTCGGCTTCGACAACCGCAAGGGCTCCGGGCAGGCGTACCTAAAACCCGAAGAGACGGTCGCCAAGTTCAAGGTGCCCGCCGAGTTCGAGGTCAAGCTCTTCGCCGGCGAACCGCAACTCGTCAACCCCGTCGCCTTCAGCATCGACGAACGCGGTCGTGTCTGGTGCGTCGAATGCTTCGAATACCCGAGTAAGACCCCCAAGGGCAAAGCCCCGCGCGACCGCATCGTGATTCTGGAAGACACCGACGGCGATGGCCTCTGCGACAAGCGCACCGTCTTCTGCGAGGGCAAAGACTTCCCGGTCAGCGAGGAGCGCAAAAAGGCCGGCCTCGGCGCCTTCGACCTCTGCACCGGGCTGGAAGTCGGCCACGGCGGCGTCTGGGTCGGGGCGGCGCCGTACGTCTGGTTCATCGAGAACAAGGACGATAAACCGGGCAAGTTCGAAACGGTCCTCGGTGGCTTCGGTTCGCAGGATACGCACGAGACACTGAACACCTTCACCTGGGGGCCGGACGGCTGGCTCTACGGGCTGCATGGCGTCTTCAGCCAGAGCAACGTGAAGCCGCTCGACGGCCCCGAGACGCGCATGAACGCCGCGATCTGGCGGCTGCACCCGAAGACGAAGAAGTTCGAAATCTTCGCGGAAGGTACGAGCAACCCCTGGGGCATCGACTTCCGCAACACCGACGGCCAAGCGATCCTCGCGTGCTGCGTCATCCCGCACCTCTACCACATCGTGCCGGGCGGCATTTATAAGCGTCAAGCGGGGGCGAGTTACAACCCATATGCGTACAGCGCCATCCAGGAAATCTCGGATCACACCTTCCATAAGGAGAGCGGCTGGGCACACGCTGGCTTGCTGAGTTTGGATGTGCCGCACATGCCGAAGCGCTTCCAGAACAGCGTGATCTTCGGGAGCATCCACGGTTGCAGTTTGAAGCAGAACATACTGAAGCCGAACGGATCGAGTTATACCGCCAGCCGCGGCGATGACTTCCTTCAGAGCGGGGACAAGAACTTCCGGCCGATCAACATGAAGTGGGGCCCGAACGGCGACATTTATTTGATCGACTGGCACGATCAAATGCCCTGCCATCAGGCGAAGGCCGAGGAATGGGACTACGAACGAGGCCGGGTGTATCGGATTCAATTGAAGGATCGGAAGGGGAAGAAGGCGGAGGATTTGGGGAAGAAGGATTTGAATGAATTGCAATCGCTCAGCGCCCAAGATGACCCGTATCGTGCGAGGACGGCGTTGCGTCTACTTTCGGAGCGAGCCGACAAAGCGCTTGCGGCGAAAGGTCAGCCGGAAGATCGAAACAACTTCTCAGCACGAGCGGGAGTGGAAGCTCGCGGGTTTACGAATTCCGAATCGGCAATTCAATCCGATTGGTTCGACCGTGACCCGGAGGAAAAACGCGCTCTCACGATCCGCACGTTAGCCACTCGATCCCCGTTCAACGCCGAGTATCTGAAGCGATTCGTCGAGATTGCAGAGTCCGGAAAAGACGCGGCCGTCCGCCGGGAACTCGCCTCCGCCGCGATCCGCCTCGCCGACAAGCACGATGTCACCGAACTCGTCCGCGCGTTGATGAAACATAAGGAAGATGCCAACGATCCGCTGATTCCACACCTGACGTGGCTGGCGTACGAGAAGATCTTGGCGAGCCGGCCCCGTGAGGGGTCGGAGATTCCCAAACAGAAGAAAGACTCCGGAGACTCACGTCCCCGGCTCGCCGAAGAGTTGGAGTTCCTCGCCAAAGAAGCGCCCGACAACATCTTCGTCCGCGATCAGATTGTTCCCAAAGTCATGCGCCGGCTCGTCGC
>JANXTU010000251.1 GCA_025352235.1 Fimbriiglobus sp. | reverse complement strand
AGCGTCGTCGGGGGCACCCACGAATACGTCCCGGTGTTGGCCAAACGGATGACCGGGTTCGCCCCGCCGCCGGCCACGGGTACGACCGCATCGTTCCCCGCCGCGACCGATTTCCACGGCCCGCCCGGGTGTTCCGAATATTCGATGCCGAGTGGTTCCTTGCCAAGGTTCTTATCGGTCGCTTCCCAATGCAGCACGAGCGCCTGGCGGTTCACCGGGTCAGCCGTCGGCTGGAAGACTTTGATCATCGGGGCGGTCATGTCGACGTGGACTTTCAGTTCGGGGGGCGTGCCCGAAACGGGGGCCGCGTCGCTGAGGCCGGCGCCGCTCACGGGGACGAGCCGCAGGCCGTAGTCCCCTTCGACGTCTTGGTTGAACTTCGTATCGAGCACGACCCGCAGCGGGGTCTCGTTCCCGGCGTGCGTGCTCCAGCGCACCCAAGTCCGGCCGTCGTCGCGGGTCACATACAAGTCGATTTTGGCAATCCCCGAAGGACCGCCGTCGAGTTGGTAATTCAGGTCGAACTTCGGCGATTTCGTCAAAGTCGCGTTCGTGGCTTCCGCGAGGGGCGCGGGCGCCGGGGAAGTTGGGGGCAAGGCGATCGGCGTCGTCCCCGAACCTTGGGCGATCGGCTTGAAAACTTCGGGGGCCATCGGTGCCGCGGCCGGTGCCGGTGTGAACATCGGTTCGACGGGCGTCGGGGCAATCGTCGGCGGGATCATCGGGTCCAAATTACCCGGCAGCGAAGGCGGGGGCAGCGGGTCGTTCATTTTGACCACGGGGACCACGGGGTTCGGCGTCGACGGCGGCGATGTCATGTTGCCCAGCGTCCCGGTTTCACCGACTTCTTTGTTCGCGCGGCCGACGTTCCCCGCGAGGTCCATCGTCACGATTTGCACCACCACCGGCCCGGCGATCTGCGATTTGAACTTCGCGCTCCGCTTGGCGATGCTCCCCTCCGGCGCCGCTTGCCAGTCGGCTTCGGTGCCGGCGAGGGCCCGGTAAAATATCTTCGTCGAGGCATCGTTCGGGAATTTGTCTTCGACCGTCCACTCCGCCGCGATCTCGTCCCCACTCCGAGTCGCCGAGGTCACGCGGACGATGGGGGCCGTGGAATCGATCACCAATTTCTGAGCCGGGGCCACCCGGCTCACGTCGGCCGGTTCCGGGGGACCTTTGACGAACACGATCTGCATGTTGATGTAGTACAGGCCGTCGGCCTTGGCGGTGAAGGTGAACTCGTCCTGCGTCGGCGGGATCGTTTGGATCATCTCCCACGTTTGGCCTTGATCCCGGCTGATGTACAGCCGGGCTTCGAGGATGTCTTTCTTCCGCTCCGGCTTGTAGCTCACGCCCAACTTGTGGGTGCGCACTTTCGTCACCTGGAAATCTTGGGCGTCCGGCAGGGCCGGTTGCCCCAAGGTCGTGGCCAACCCCATCAGGGCCAAAGCGGTGACGTTCATGAACATTCCCCAAACGACAACGCGGAGATCCGCGCGGAGTCGTGCCGTCTGTATCGGTTGCGAGGGGCCCGTCACTTGAGAAAATGACCCATCCGCCGGGAATAAGTCAAGTCACCCGCCATCGTCGGGTTCAGCAGTTCCTCGGCAAGGCGGCGGGTGCGGATTGTCACCCGATTTCCCTTGACTTCCCGAATTCTCTCGTTTCGGCGCGCACGGGACCAAATTGGAGCTTACAACCTACGGGGGAGTATATTTATACTTCCGTCCAGTGTACCGGAGGTTACCATGGTCGCGGCCAAAATCAAACCCGTTCGGCGTGAAGACCTTTCCCCGGCCATGCCCGCGAATTCGATCCAGAATGTCGTCTTGTATGGTGTTCATTGGCCTACTCTCCAGTCAGGAAAGTGTACGCGACTTTCTGACAGATAGCAAGGCCCGAAAACAGCCCTACCGGGGCAGAGTTTCTGAATAGACCGCCACGCGGTCGGATTTTTGTGCCGTGTGCCTGTTCGGAAAGTGACGGTACAGCAAGGGGTTATGATTGATTTCCCCCGTCTGATTTGCCGGAGAGAAGCCGCCGGATGCCAGATTCCCAGCCCTGGACACCGGCCAGGAAAAGTTCAATAGCCGTCTTGTCAGCCCGACTGCCGGATGCTCGGTGTAGTGCCCGAGTACTCGGTCGCCTCCGCCGGCGGAGGTGTGATTCCTTCCGCCGGCGGCATCTTCTCACATCGCACCGATCTCAACCCACCGAATCGGGTTATGGGGAAAATCGAGACGACCACGACGGCGCCACGACGGGAATCGGGATGCCGTGCAATTTGAGGTAGTCGTTGACGGCGCGGTGACAGTCCGCCGCGGCCGCGGCGGAGTGTCACCG
>JANXTU010000240.1 GCA_025352235.1 Fimbriiglobus sp. | reverse complement strand
ACTTGACGAGGCTCTGCAGGAGATGGCGCGGGTTCTGCTTGTCGACGGTCGAGCCACGGAAGCGGCCGTCGCTCTTGCGGTTCTCCTTCAGCACCGCCTCGTTGTGATCGAGCATGCCTTGGGCCCGAAGGAAGATATCGTCATCGACGATGCGCAGATCGGGGCGGTGCCGGGTGAACTGCACGAGGTCTTCGGGGGGCATTCGACTTGCTTGATCTTGCCCGTCGTCGGATCGGTGACGTTGGTCTTCCTGCCCCAGACCCAGAAGCCGATGTACTTCCGATTGCGGAGCACGCGGACCACGGCGCTCGTGTGCCAGCCCGCCGTTTTCGAGCGGTGGTCTTTCGGCGCGCCGAGGCGACCCAGTTCGCGGGCGATCCCGAGTACCGACCGGCCATCCAGCACGAACCAGCGGAAGACACGCCGGATCCAGTTGGCGTGTTCGTCGCGGACGGATATGCGCATCCGCGGCTTCGGGCGCCGGCCCCGCCGCGCCGTCTCGGAGCCCGGGATCGGGTCGGTGCGGTAGCCGAGGCACCAGTCGCCGACGGAGTTATCGTTGAGCACGGCGTCCTCCTGCCCGCGCAGGACCGCTTCGCGGAGTTGCTTGAGGAACTCGCCGTGCATCCACGAGCGGAACATGGCCATGATTTGCCAGCCGTCCCTCGCGGAATCGACGCCTTCGGACGTGCTGATGATGCGGATGCGGCAGCCGTAGACGAGTTCGGTGAGCACGGACTGGGAGATGACGTAGGCCCGGGCGAGGCGGGAGAGGCTCTCGAAGTACAGGATCTGGAATTCGCCCCGCCGGGCCGCGGCCAGCATCTGCTGCAGCCCGTTGCGATCGGGCCGCGACCCCGAAACGGCGTGATCGGCGTACTCGAACTCCGCCCGGAGGTCGTGGGCGTTGGCGACCGAAGCGTCCCGGCACTTGCGCTGCTGCTGCTCGATGCTGGAAGGGTCCTGCTGATCGGAACTGTAGCGCGAGTAGGAGGCGGCGATGACCCCAGCTTGGGTGTAGGCCTGCTCGCCGGAGCGGCGGCGGGCCCGGACCCGCGGTCCTCCGGCTACTATGT
Organism: Fimbriiglobus sp.; assembly: GCA_025352235.1. Lineage (GTDB taxonomy): Bacteria > Planctomycetota > Planctomycetia > Gemmatales > Gemmataceae > JALHQU01. Next base: position 3,043 of record JANXTU010000240.1, on the reverse strand, counting down.
TGACGGAACCCGGCTGTGCTGGATTTGTGCTGGAAAGGATGCCCGATGACGCCAAACAACCGCAAATGACCAGCACGAACACCAAGAGCGCAAGTGCTGTAGCCTTCAGGAATTTCGGCGCAAATGACTCTGTGGCAAGGGGTTCCGAAAACGGCTGGGAGCGAATCCCTCCCTCTCCGTTTTCACTTCGGTTTTTTGCCGGTCTCGCGACGCAAGTGCAACAATTGCATCAACTTGCGTCGCGGCCCTTCCGCAGCTTCCGAACTCCTGGTGCACAAGTTGTGCACCGGAAGGCGCGCCATGTCCCCCAGAAAGCCCCGTCCCTCTCCACGGTTCCGCGTCGGCAAGGTCAGCGTCTACGAGCACCACGGCGCTTGGTGGATCTACTACCGCGATGGAACCGGCCCCCACCGGAAGAAGGTCGCCAGCACCCGCGATGAAGCCGAACGGGTCGCCGCCCGCGTCAATTCCCAGCTCGCCAGCAGCGAGCCGACCCTGCTGACGTTCACACCGATTTCTCCCGCCGAACTCCGCCGCCAGTTCCTCGATTATCACGAGCACGTCCTGCATTCCGCGGTGGGCACTCTGAATCGCTACCGCTCGGCCACGCAGCACCTCGAAGACTTCGTGGCCACGCTTCCGAAGGTCCCGGCCGCCCACGAACTGCCGGTGCAGCACTTCGCGGCCTACCTCCGCAGGATCGAAGTCGCCCCCAACGGCCACGCCAACACGGCCAAAAGGAAACTGCGGGGCAAGGGCATCCAGTACGTCTTGCAGACGTGCCGGGCCATGTATAACTACGCCGTGAAGCGGCGGCACCTGCCCCCGTACCTCTCGGTCCGCACCCCCGAGGGCGTCCGGAAGGTGTACTACGGCCGCAGGACGGCCGCGAACCTCATGGCCGGCGTGATCGAAAGCCGGAAGGAGGCCCGCCGAGCCGCCAAGCGGGCGAATGCGACCGGGCCGGTCGACGAGCCGGGGTGCGAGGCCGAGCGATTGGTGGTCGATCTCAACAAGTGGGCAAAGGCCCTTTCTACCGTCTGGCTGGTGTTGACCGGCCATCATTGCTACCACGGGTGCTGGAGGAGAAAAAACGTGGCTAAGAAGAAGAAGGGACCCAAGGAGGGCTCGCGGGCTTGAGAAATCGCCCTTTGCAAAACCCCCAAATATATCGAGTACACGATCCTGGATCTCGCAAAGCGGGCCGAGCAAGGCGATTTGCTGGCGGTCGAGAACCTGGAAGAGTGGCTGAAGCTGCATCCGGACATGCGGCACCTGGTGCGCACTCTCGACGACCTGACGACCAAAGTCGAGGGCTGTTGGGTCGATCGTCACACCGGAACCGACGAACTGGCCAAGAAAGCCCTGCGAGACGAGATGGCGGCGATGAAGGGCGAGTTGCTCGGATCGACCCCGTCGATCTTGGAGAAGATCCTGGGGAGCGCCGTCCTGATCGCCCACCTGAGCTACCAGCGGGCCGCCCACACCGCGTCGTTCGCGGCCGATAATTTGGGCGTGCAGGCCGCTCGGGAAAGGCAGATGACGGCGGCACAGAAGCGGCTCGTGGCCGCGCTCAAAGCGTGGGAGCAGATCGCCGGAAAGAAGGCGGCGGGGATTCGCCCGCCGGGCAAGCTCGCGCTGTTCGTACCGGACATCGCAGTGGCGTAAGATTTCGGGAGGACCGACTCCGTCTTTCCCCACCCTCCGCACAGACTCCGAGGCTGGCACCATCTCGACCTGCGCGTCTGCCGGATATCGACAGGAGTTCAAGACGGAGTGCTGCGGCCCGTTCATCTCCAGTCATCGGGTGCCCGGATCCCACTGACGACCCGGCATGACCCGCGATCGCGAGGAGACACCCATGAAAGTCGTATCACTCAGCGTCGGCCGGCCCCGGCGGGTGGAGCGGGACGGCGCGACGGTGCTCACGTCGATCGACAAGACGCTGGTCGACCAAAGACTGCGGGTGACAACGCTGAACATCGAGGGACGAGCAGTCCGACCTGACGATCCACGGCGGCGCGGAAAAGGCCGTCTACGCCTACCCGTCCGAGCACTACGCGCACTAGATTACCCTGGCTGAATCGGGCTTCCATCTGATGGCTCACTTTGTCATCTTCTCGGACGGAGGCAAGCCCGTACCCGTGGAGGAGACGCCATGCCAGGAATGGCCGCCAAGGTCGTCATCACCGAACGTCAGCAGCAGATGTTGCAAACGATGGCCTTCGCGCGGGGTTGCCCGCAAGGGCTCGCCCACCGCGCGGAGATCATCCTGCTGGCCTTCGACGGCTTCACGAACGAAGAGATCGCCCAAAAGCTCCGGTGCGAGCGGCACGGCGTCGGCATCTGGCGGAAGCGCTGGCAGCGGGCCTTCTCCCGGCTGACGGTCATCGAATGCGTGGAGAAACCGCCGGCGTTGCGCGAGGCCATTTCGGAAGTGCTCGGCGATTTGCCGCGGGCCGGCTGCGGCGGCAAGTTCACCGCCGAGCCGATCGCGCGGATCCTCGCGGTGGCCTGCGAACCGCCCGACAAATCGGGTCGGCCGGTGCCGCACTGGACGCCGCGCGAACTCGCCGACGAGGCCGTGAAACGCGGCATCGCGACCTCGATTTCCGTCCGCCAGGTCGGACGTTTTTTAAAAGGCGGCGGCGCTTCAGCCGCACAAGAGCCGGTACTGGCTCAACGCCGCTCCCAAGGACGCGGCGGTCTTTGAACAGCAAGTGCGCGACGTGTGCGAAACCTACCGGGCCGCGCCGCAACGGCTGAAAACGCAGGGCATTCACACGGTGTGCGTCGACGAGAAGACGAGCATCCAAGCGCTCGAACCGAAGGCGCCGACCAAGCCGATGCGGCCCGGATTGATCGAGCGGCGCGAGGTCGAATACAAGCGGCACGGCACGCAGGTGCTCCTCGGCAACTTCGAAGTCGCGACCGGCGCGGTGATCGCTCCGACGGTGCAGCAGACCCGCGGCGAGGCCGATTTCGCCGCGCACATCGAACGGACCATCGCGACGGATCCGTCGGCGGGTTGGATCTTCGTGGC
>JANXTU010000196.1 GCA_025352235.1 Fimbriiglobus sp. | reverse complement strand
ATGGGGCCGGTGAGCGCCAAGAAGCCGTGCCCCGTTTGCAAGAAACCCGATTGGTGTCTCATCGCTCCGGACGGTTCCGCTGCCATCTGTTCCCGTACCGAAAGCGAGAAACGCTGCGGTGAAGCCGGTTGGCTTCATCGTTTCGGCTTTTCTGCGCCCTGGATCGGAACGAAGAAAGGGAAACAGTCGAAACCGGAGAGCACCTCAAAGACGGCAAGCTGGCAGTCGGAAGCGGAGCGCTTCGCCGAGAATCTGGCCAGGCTACCGGCTAGCCGGGAAACGCTCGCCGAGAAGCTCGCGTTGCCCGTGGCCGCGCTCGATGCGATTCCGCTTCTCGGCATTCGCAACCACACGCTCGACACCTTCGCCGAGTTCACGATCCCCGAAACGGACGCGGAAGGAAAGATCATCGGCATCGCGACCCGGACGGAAGCGAAGGACAAGAAAGCCGACAAGAAATTCGTGGCCGGTGGCAAGCGCGGGTTGACCCTTCCCATCGGAACGAGCGAACGCTCGGGAACCGCGTTCGTGGTTGAAGGCCCGACCGACTTCTTGGCGATGACCGCCGCCGGTTTGCTCGCCATCGGCCGGCCGTCCTGCTCCGGTGGTGGGAAGCACTTGGCGGTCTTCTTCGCCGAGTGGGTGGGCGAGTTCCTCATCGTCGGGGAGAACGACCGCAAGCCCAACGGCGATTGGCCCGGCCGGGACGGCGCGCAGGGGTTGGCCAAGATGCTTGCCGAGAAGCTCGGAAGGCCCGTGAAGTGGACGCTGCCCCCCGACGAAGTGAAGGACGTTCGGGAGTGGTTGTCCGCCAAAGCCCGCAGCGAAGCCCCGTGGCCGCAACGCGGTGAAGAACTCGCCGCGCTTCTACTCGCCGCCGCGACGCCGGAGGAACCGCCGGACGATGCCGAGGATCCGAGTTCAACGCAAGCTCGGCGGAAGATCATCGTCAACACGGAAGAGTACCGCGTGAACTGCGAAGCTGCGGCCGCGCTTGCCGAGGAAGCGGAACTGTATCAACGCGGTGGCCAGTTGGTGGCCGTGGTGGTTCAAAGTGCCGATTCCCCATCCGAAGCCCTGATTCGCCGGCCGCACGGTGCAACACTGGTTCGCCCACTATCGCAGGCGAGCTTGCGGGAACGCCTCTCTCGGTGCGCCCAGTTCGTCAACCGCAAGATCACGGATGAGGGAATCGTCGAACGTCCGGAGCATCCGCCGGGGTGGTGCGTCGGCGCCGTGTACGACCATGGCCAATGGCCAGTACCGCACCTCGAAGCCATCGTCACTCACCCGGCCTTCCTCCCGAACGGTTCGCTTCTCTCCGAACCCGGCTACGACCCCGAAAGCCATCTGTTTTTGTCCCTCGAAGCGAACCTCGAAGTGAACGTGCCGGCGAACCCGACCCGCGAAGACGTGGCCCGCGCCGTCGAAATCCTCGAAGACGCGGTGGTCGACTTCCCGTTCCAAACTCCGGCGCACAAGGCCGCGTGGTTCGCCGGCTTGCTCACACCGCTGGCGTGGTTCGCGTTCGACGGCCCGGCGCCTCTTTTCCTCATCGACGCGAACGTCCGGGGCGCCGGGAAGGGGTTGCTGGCCGATGTCATCGCTATCGTCATTTTCGGCCGGCGGTTCTCCACGATGGCCTACACCAACGACCGCGAAGAACTCCGCAAGAAAATCACTTCGCTGGCCGTGGAAGGGGAACGTGCGGTCTTGCTCGACAACTTGGCCGGGGCCGTGGGCAATGACGTGTTCGATAACGCCCTCACTTCGGCGTCGTGGAAGGATCGACTTCTCGGCGGGAACAAGAACTTCGACGGCCCGCTTCACGTCACGTGGTTCGGAACCGGGAACAACGTGCAACTCGGCGCCGACACGTCCCGGCGTGTGTGCCATATCCGGATGGAAAGCCCGGAAGAACGGCCGGAGCTCAAAGGCAACTTCCGCCACAAGGAACTCCGGGTTCACGTCCGAAAGCATCGGGCGAAGTACCTTTCCGCCGCGCTCACGATCCTGCACGGGTGGCACGTGGCCGGCCGGCCGACTCACAACTTGCCGAATTGGGGATCGTACGAAGGGTGGTCGGCCATCGTCCGGGAAGCCATCGTCTTCGCCGGCCTTCCCGATCCCGGCAAAACACGGGAAGAACTGCAAATGCTGGCCGACCGGGACGCGGCCAGCATGGGAACCATACTCGAAGAGATGGAACGACTTGACCCGAACCGCCACGGCTTGACCACTGCCGACCTCATCGTCAAATGCCAAGGGGATTCTTCCGATGACGGGGAACTTCGTGGAGCAATCGAAGAACTCTGTGGGAAGCTCGATGGCCGCAAACTCGGCGGGCGGTTCAAGCACTTCCAACGGCGAAACTTCGGCGGGAAGATGCTCGACAAAGCCGGCACGGATCGATCCAAGGCGAATCGCTGGGCTGTATTCCCCATGTACACGACCCCGAAGCCGCCGGAAACTCAACCCGCTTCTCCCGCATATCCTGCATCGGGCGATTCAGATGCCGGAGAAGCGGGAGATGCGGGATCATTTCCCGGCGATGACGCCCCGCCCCTCGGCAAAGAAGAAGTGGCACGACGACGCGCCGCCGCGTTGAAAGAAGCGCAACTGAAAATCTCCGAAGGCCGACTCGGCGACTCCGCGGAAGCGCCCCGCGGCGTGCCGGACTGACTCCAACTGACCTGGCGCGCCGTGCGACCGTCGGCTATACTTCACCCGCCTTTAGGCCGGACGGCGGGATGCGACCTGAGAACCGCATCCCGTCGGCCCGGCCGTTCTCAGAAAGGTCCACCGATGCCAAAGCCATTCAAGCTCGCAAGCCCGCGCCCACTCCCGCCCGACGCCGAATTCATCGACCACGATGGCAAGCCGCACGCTCGCCTGAAATGGAAAGGCCGTACGACTCTGTTCCCGCTCACGAAAGACGGACGGAACTACCTGCGCCCCTCGAAGAGCTGGTACTTCAAAAGCCGCGACGGGAACGGTATCGTTCGCCGGGTGAAGGGATTCGCCGACTTGAAGGCGACGGAACAACTCGCCGCCGAGATGGAACGCACCGCTTCTCGGGTTCGCGTCGGGATCATCGACCCGGCCGAAGCGCAAGCCCGCCGCCCGCTCACCGAACACTTGAAAGACTACGCCGCCGCCCTCGAAGCCAAGGGGGATTCACCGGACCATATCTCAAAAACCATCGGCCGAATCGGAGCACTTTGCCGGGGGGCGGGATTCGTCTTTCCGAGGGATGCCGATGCCGGGAAGGCTTCCGGCTGGTTGAACACTCTCCGCCGAAACCGAATCCCCGTCGCGCTACCGGCCGGGGATTCGTTCACACCGGCCGCGGCCGCGAAGTTACTCGGCATCTCAGGCGTCGCCGTTTCTTCCGCCGTCAAGCGCTTGACCTTGGCCGCGGCCGGCAATGGCAAAGCTCGCCTTTACCCGAGGGCAACCGTCGAAGCCCTCGTGCTGAACAGGGCGAAGGGGTGCGGACCGGAAACGGCCAACCACTACGTTCGGGCCGTACGGGGATTCTTCCGTTGGCTCGTGAAAGCGAATCGCTTGGGTTCGAACCCGCTCGAATCCCTGACGCTCTTGAACACCGCATTGGACGTGCGGCACGCTCGACGGGAATTGACCGCCGAGGAACTGCAAACGCTACTGGGGGGCACGAGGGCGAGCGCAAACGCCTTCCGGGGGCTGACGGGTGAAGATCGGTATCACCTTTACCTCTTGGCCGCTGGCACCGGCTTCCGGGCGAACGCGCTGGCGAACTTGACCCCGGCCGATTTCGATTGGACCGAAGCCACCGTGACGCTCGCCGCCCGGTTCAACAAGTCGCGGAAGACAAAGGTGCAACCGATTCCTCTCGACGTGGCCGATGCGATCCGCGACTACCTCACCGGCAAGCCCGCCAACGCTCTGGTTTGGGGCGGGACGTGGTCCAGCGGATGCACTGGGGCGGAAATGCTCCGCCGCGACTTGGAAGCCGCCGGTATCGCTTATGCGGTCGATGGCCCCGATGGCCCAGAATACGCAGACTTCCACGCGCTCCGCCACACCTACTTGACCATGTTGGGCCGCAACGGGGTCGATCTTCGCACCGCGCAGGAATTGGCCGGGCATTCCACACCCGAACTCACCGCCCGCTACACGCACCGGCGCCTTCACGACTTGGCCGGGGCCGTGAGTAAGCTTCCGAACCTCGTCCCCCCGATGCCGATCCCCGTTGAAATCCCCCTTCGCATGACCGGCACCGATGGCGATTCGGGTGTACCAAAAGGTGTACCGCCGGGTGTACCACGGGGTGTACCAACGGGGGGCATTCGGCCGCATCGCAATGCACCGATGTGCACTCTCAGCGTTTTCGGGGGCGGAAGTGACGACCCGCACGAACCCCTAGAAAAGGTAGGGACCGGCGCTGAAAAGCACCGGTCCGCGTCGATTGGCATCAATGGGGCCTCTCGGATTCGAACCGAGAACCAAGGGATTATGAGTCCCCTGCTCTGACCGTTGAGCTAAGGCCCCGAAATGGCATTCTACAGGGCGGGGCGACTTCTCGGAATATCACCGGCAGCGGCGATAGCCGTACGGCTCGACGATGATCAACGGCGGCGGGCCCCCGCGGAGGTAAACCGGCTCACGGACGATCACCGGACTCGGCTCGGCGGCGTTTTGCATTTCGACGATGACCGCGTCGGGTACGCCGTTCGCCTTCAAGTCATTCAGTTCATCGGCGCTCAAACTGAAGCGCATTCGGGATTGTCGAATATGGTTCACAATGACCCGTTCGCTCTGGCCGTTCTTCGCCATCCGGACAATTTCGTCGATGCGGGCCGGTTGGGCCCGGTCGTAGGCGCGTCCTGCCGCTTCGTCGGCGGCGCGGTGTTTGTCTTCGCGGTCGATGTCGTTGCCGATCCATCCGCCGGCGCCCGCGCCGAGGAGCCCGCCGACGACGGCGCCGGTGCGCGGATTGCCGGATGCGGCGCCGACGGCAGTGCCGACCCCCGCTCCGAACAAGCCGCCCAACCCGATGCCCTTCTCGGTGTTGCTGAGCGCGGTGCAGCCGGTCGACGCGAATGCGAGAACCGACAACCCGATGGCCGATGCGACGCTGCGAAGCATGGGAATCTCCGGTGCCCAGGAAATGCCGCTATGACACAGAGGGCGAATCGTGTCAATCGGCTTGCCGGGGCGGGAATTTCTTGACAACGCCGAAATTAGGTGCCATATTTACACATGGACAGAAGAATCGATTTCGTCACAAGTTTCGACTTGACCCCGACCCCATCCGCGCCGATGATCTATTTAGATTGAGCCTGCTGTTTTCTTTTCCGAATCGCGAGCCCGGTCGATCTCTCCTCGTTTCTCCCGTTGGAGTCCGTCATGACCCCGTCGAAACGCCGCGGCGCCTTTACCCTGATCGAATTGCTCGTCGTCATCGCCATCATCGCGATTTTGATCGGCCTGCTGTTGCCGGCCGTACAGAAGGTCCGCGAAGCGGCGGCCCGGATGAAATGCAGCAATAACCTGAAGCAACTCGGTTTGGCGAGCCACTCGTACCACGATGCCATCGGCAAGTTCCCGCGGGACTACAACCAGCAAGTCGGCGGCAACGTCTGGGAAGCCACAAGCGCCAACGTCGCGATCCTGCCGTACATCGAACAGGGCAACCTGCACGCCCAATTCGAGGCGAACAAAACCAATTGGGGCGTCACCTACAACACGCTGATGAACACGAAGGTGGCGACGTTCCTTTGCCCGTCGGCGCAGAATGCGCCGGCCCGCGGCTCGCACCCGCAAGGCTGGGACGGCCCCGGCGGAAATTACGGCTGGTCGACCGGCAGCTCTATCGAAGTCGTCTGGGCCGGGAACCGCTTCAACGGGATGATCTCGTACCAAACCGACCGCCGCATGGCCGACACGACCGACGGCTTATCGAACACGCTGCTCGCGTCCGAAATGCTTTCGGGCTCGGGTCAGACCGGATCGGCCGGGAAGTATCCGTATGACATCTTCTACACGGGCGGGGGCTACTTCAACGCGGTGGCCGACCGCAACTTCCCGACCGCAGCCGAACTCCAAAGCATCGGCGGCAAAGCTCAAACCAGCCCCATCGGATACAAATCGAACAACGGCGCCATGTGGGCGTGGTACGCCGCGGGGCATTCCTCGCTGAACACGGCCGCGCCACCGAACTGGCAGTACCCAAGCGCCGGCGGCGATTGCTGCCCGGGCGGGGCCCACGATTGGGGCCAAGGCATTCTGCCGCCGCGCAGCCTCCACACGGGCGGCGTCAACGCCGTGCTCGGCGACGGCTCAGTCCGGTTCATCGTGAACTCGATCGACCTCGTCACCTTCCAACGCCTCGGTCACCGCAACGACGGTCTCGTCGTCGGCAACTACTAACGGAAGGATCGGAACCATGATTCGCGCAGTATCATTCGCCACGTTCGCTTCGATCCTGACTTTGGCCCTCGCGGGCTGCGGCGATGGTGAACGCGTCCGCGAGAAGTCGATCGAAGTCCAAGAAAACACCCCCCTCGACCAAGCCAAGAAACTGCTCGAAGGGTACGCCAAAGGGCAAGCCCTCGGCAGTGAAACGACCTCGTTTGCTTACTTGGTCACGGAGATTCGCAAGGAAGACTCCGGACGGGCGGACATTTTGGAGCAGGGTTTCGCCGAGTTGCAAAAACCGAAAGCCAACGTCGCCGCGAAGGCGAAGGAACTCTTAGGGAAGATCGCTCCGCAGGCGTATCCGAAAGGATGACAGCGTAAAACCACAATAAAAAAGGTCCGGCGCATCCCGCGGTGCGCCGGACCTTTCCGTTTCAGTCGGTCACTTCACGAGGACGCAATTCGTCAGGGTGATTTGACCGTCTTCGTGTTTGCAGGTCCCGCGGACCGTGACGGCGTCTTTGGCTTCCAGCATCGCGAGTTGGTCTTTGGCCGATGCGGGAAACTCGCATTGAACAGTGCCGAATTCGTCCTCGTCTCGCGCGGTTGCAACGAGCGTTGGCTTGCCGTCTTCGATCGACACCCGTTCCACCTTAAGTTTGAGCTCCAAGTACTTGCCCTTGTATAGGCCATCGGCTTTCAAGGTGTTGGACGAGTAATCTTTGAACAGCTTGGCCGCGTCGGTGACGACCGGGGCTGGCGCCGGTTTGGTGGCCACCGTCGCCGGCTCAGCGCCTTTGACGAGCTTGCAGGTCTCGAGAATGACGTATCCGGATTTGCGGTCCAGGCCTTTGACTTTCCCGCGGATCGTCACCGATTGGCCGATGTCGATCCCCGCCAATTCGGATTGGGTCGCGGAACCGAAGTCGCAATCGATCGTGTCGCTGCTGCCGATCTCGACTGTAATCCGGCCGGGCCGCTCTTTGGACACGAGCTTCACTTTACCGGTGACTTCGACGACTTTGTCTTTGTAAGTGGCGTCGGCCTTCACGACGTTGGTGTTGTACTCCTTACTCAAGTCCGAAGCCGAGATCTTGATGGCGTCGGCGCTCTCGACTTCCTTGATGGCGTCGGCGTTCGATTTGCTCATCCCGGCGAGGACGACGAGCCAGACGACTGCGACGATGATGCTGAGGAGATTCACGATGATCCCCGCGATGGGGAAGCCCTTGCCGTGGTTCGAGCCGCCGGCGACCAACAGGCCGATGCCGCCGAGGACCAGTCCGATCACGCCGGTGCCGATGGACATCGTCCCGACGCACGGGATGAACGCGACGATGAGCGACAAGATGCCGCCGATCACGGAGAGCACTCCCAAAATGCTCATTTTCTTCTTGCCGGCGGGCGCGTCGTCGTCTCGGCGGTACCGGCCCGCGGGCCGCGAGGGGCGTTCGTCACCATCACCATCATCCTCATCGCGCCGACGCTGGGGGCGCGGCCGGTCGTCTTCGTCGTTTTCGTAGCGATTCGGGGTATTGGCCACTGTGAGTTCTCTCGAAAAAATGGGTGTCTGAAAGGCAGGATACTGCCTGGCCGGGGCCAGTCCCTGAGTAATCCGAAATACGCAGCCCCACCGCCGTGGGAAGGGCGTGGGGGGAACTCCGGCCAGAAAGCATCCGCAGAACAAAAGCGAACGAGGCTCAAGAAAACGCGGCTATCGGCTACGACCCCTGAAATAGGGTGTAGCAACGATTCTTGGAGGTTGCTCCGACGGGCCGAGCCCCGTAGGGCGGGTGGAGTCTTCGGAACCCGCCGCAGAATGGGACGACCTATCGGTATCCGGCGGGATCTACCTTTCTTCCGGCGGCGGGTTCCGAAGACTCCACCCGCCCTACAGGGCTTGACTTCTCGCGCCCCAGCTCAATCGATCACTTTGCTCAGGGGGTATTCCACCAGCCCACAAGCGCCGGCTCGCT
>JANXTU010000151.1 GCA_025352235.1 Fimbriiglobus sp. | reverse complement strand
CGCTTCGAAGAGTTCTTTCAACGGCTCGCGGGGGTTCACTTGAATTGATGTTCACGCGACACCGACGATACCAAAACGTCCGCCGGGTGAACTCGTTGACGGCTGTAAGCGGTGAACCTTGCCGGCGGTATGGTCTCTGTGGTTTCTCACCGTCTTTCTTGGATCATCATGAGTTCCGAATCGCCCGCCGCGACGAAGCCCAAAATCACACGGACAGAATGGGCTCTGATCCTCCTGCTCGCCGCGGTCAACTTCACGCACATCCTCGACTTCGTCATCGTCATGCCGCTGGGCAAGCAGCTCATGTCCGAGCTGCGGATTTCGCCCACGCAGTTCGGCTACATCCTCTCGGTCTACGGGATTGCCGCGTGCGTCGCCGGCGTCCTCGCGGCCACCGTCGTCGACCGCTTCGACCGCCGCACCGTGCTCCTGTTCAACTACGCCGGCTTCACCGTCAGCACACTCGCCTGCGGGCTGGCCCCCGATTACACCTGGCTTTTGCTGGCCCGCGGATTGGCTGGGGCGTTCGGCGGCATTACTGCCTCGGCGATCATGGCCATCATAGGCGATGTCTTCCCGAACGAGCGCCGCGGCGCGGCTATCGGCGCCGTGACCTCCGCGTTCGCCGTGGCGTCCATCGTCGGTTTGCCGGCGGGATTGTTGTTGGCCACCCACTTCGGCCTCGGGGCACCGTTCTTCGCCCTCGCAGGCCTTAGCGTCCCCGTCTGGATCGCGGCCTACTACCGGTTGCCGTCGCTGACAAGCCACCGTCAGCGGGCGGGCGGGAAAATCTGGGACGAACTCAAACAGGTGATGACGCACCCGAGCCACCTGCGCTCGTTCGCATTCATGTTCGCCCTCGTCATGGGCACCTTCACGATCATTCCGTTCTTGGCCCCGTATTTGGAATTGAACTGCGGCGCCACCCGCGGCGAAATCGCCGTCGTCTATTCCGTCGCGGGGCTTTTCACGCTCGTCGGCATGAACGCCGTCGGCCACCTCACCGACCGCTTCGGCCAGCGCCGGGTCTTCCTGATCGCGGCCTGCGGTTCGATGCTCATGACGGTGGTCGCTACGAACATCCCGCCGTGGGGCGTCGCCGTATACGCCGCGGCCGCGACCGGGTTTATGCTGACGGCGGCCGGGCGGATGATCCCGGCGCAAGCCATGATGATCGGCTCGAGCCCGCCGCTGGTGCGCGGCCGATTCATGAACCTCAACAACGCCGTCTCGCACTTCGCGACCGGCGTCGCCCCGCTGGTTTCGGGCGCGATCATCACGCAATCCCACGAGAGCGCCCCGTTGGTGGGGTATCCGCAAGCCGGGTTGGTCGCCGTCGGTTTCGCGGCCGTTGCATTGGGTCTGTCGTTCTTGTTACGTCCCGCGCACATTCCCATTTCCCCGCTCGAACGACCGGTGTCGGTCGAAGAGCCGGCGCTGGTGTGAAGCCACTCGCGTGGCTCCGGGAATTACAAATCGAGCGATTTCACCCGTTTATCGAAGAATCGATTCAACGCGGCCTCGCTCGCATCGCCGGTGTCGAAACCCTGCTTGAAGTACTTCAACCGCTGCGTATCGGTGCCGTGGGTGAACGACTCCGGCCACGATTTGCGGCCCATTTTCTCTTGGATGCGGTTGTCGCCGATGGCCTTGGCCGTCTTGAGCGCCGCCGCGATGTCGCCTTCGTTGATCTTCAATTTGTCCCGGGCGTGGTGGGCCCAGACGCCGGCGAGGTAGTCGGCTTGCAACTCCGGGCGGATGCCCGCGTTCTTTTCGCCGTCGAGCCGCCGGTATTCGTCGGTGACGACGTAACCGAGCAAATGTTGGACGTGGTGCCCAACTTCGTGGCCAATGACGTACGCTTGTGAAAACTCCGCTTTCGAGCCGCCGAGTTTGGTTTCGAGTTCTTCAAAGAATGTCGGGTCGAGGAACACCTTGCGGCTCGCGGGGCAGTAGAACGGGCCGACGGCCGACGGCGCGACGCCACACCCTTCGCTATCGACGCTATCGGAAAAGAGCACCATCTTCGGCGGTTCGTAGGCCCCGCGGTGGTTCTTGTAGGCGTTCTTTTTGAATTGTTCTTTCCAGACCGAATCGGTGCTGCCGAGGATCTTTTCGGAGAAATCTTTATACCCGTCGGCCTTACCGGTGCCGGGTGTATTGCCCCCGCCGCCGTTGACAACTTGTTGGGCGACTTTCGGATCGATGCCGAAGTAACCCGCGATCAAAGCGATGACGATCGCGCCGATCCCGCCGCCGATGGCGAGGGGTTTCTTGCTGCCGCGGCGGTCTTCGACGTCGCCGCGCTCCTCCGAGTTACCGAGTTCCATGGCCGAGATCCGTGGGGAACGATTGCGATTGAGAAAGATCAGACCGATTCGACGGCGGCGTGGCGCTGCAAATCTTCGAGGTCGACGAATTCGAGCGTCGACATGTGCGTCGCTTCGAGGACGACGGGGGCGATGATGCCGGCCTCGAACGATTCCTTCCACCGGGTGACGCAGAGGCACCACTGATCGCCGGGGCGCAGGCCGGGGAAGCCGTATTCGCGGATCGGCGTGCTCAAGTCATTGCCGATTTGTTTCTGATGCGCCAAGAATGCGGCCGTGACACGCGTGCAGACGAGGTGCAAACCGAGGTCGTCCGGGCCGGTGTCGCAGCAGCCGTTGCGGTAAAAACCCGTCAGGGGCTGCGTGGAACAGCTTTTGAGCGGGGTGCCGAGGACGTTTTTCGCGGTCGCCATGCCGATGCTCCGAACGATTCTGTTCGGGATACCTTAGCAATTCGCACGCCGTTCGACCTTTCCGACGGCCCCCCCCCACCCCCCGTCGGAAAGTAACTTTCTGCCCGGAAAGCGACCAACTCTTCGGAATGACCAAGCCCGCGTAAGACTTATGGCGATGACGACAATAGCGGGTGTGTGATCTGCACGGGGGGCGGAATCAAGCGGAATTGTCTTGACACGGCCCAATCGCCGGGCGAATCTGTCTCAAAACTCCCCGGCCCCTACGCCGGAGAATCCCTGTTCGGCGGCAGAAGCAGAGGTGCCCGATGACGCGATGGTTCCATCCCATGTTATGCTGCGGGGCCGCACTCCTGCTCATCGGCTGCAATACGGACGGCGGTTCCGCCAAGGGCGGCGACCCGCCAGACGAGACGACGGAGGCGTACACCTGGCAGGGGGAACGCCGCACCCGCACGGTGCGGACGCTGAAGTGCGGCACGACCACGATGGAGTTCGTGAAGGTGCCGGCGGGCAAGTTCACGATGGGGTCGGACCCGAAGAGAGACAAAAAAGCAGAGGACGACGAGACGCCGGCGCACGAGGTGAAATTCACGAAGGCCCTGTGGGTGGCGAAGCACCCGGTGACGAAGGGGCAGTTCGCGGCGTTCGTGAAGGCGAAGAAGTACCAGAGCGAGGCGGAAGCCGACGGCAAGGGTGGTTCCGGGTTCGATGGGAAGGACATTGCGTCGGGTGCGAAGTACTCCTGGAAGGAGACGGGTTGGGCTCAGACGGACAAGCACCCGGTGGTGAACGTGACGTGGAATGACGGGGCGGCGTTCTGCGGGTGGATGAGCGCCGAGAACAAGTTGAAGAGCGGGTTCGCGAAGACGGACGGCAAGTGGGATTTGACCGACTACAAGACGCCGGTGGGTGTCCGGTTGTTGACCGAGGCGGAGTACGAGTACGCGAACCGGGGCGGGGAGACGACGATCTACCAGTCCGGGAACGCGGCGGGTGATCTGGACGGCTACGCGAACGTGGGGGACGCATCCCTCAAGGCGAAGAAGATCGAGCTTCGAGACAAGTTTCCGTACTTCGACTTCGATGACGGCGAGCCGTTCACGTCGGCAGTGGGCAAGTACCAGGCGAACGGGTTCGGGCTGTACGACATGACGGGGAACGTGTTGAGTTGGTGTTTGGATTGGTACGACGCGAAGCGGTACGCCCGCGGGGACGTGACCGATCCGGGGGCGAACAGTGATGGTGAACAAAAGGCTCGTGTCCTGCGCGGTGGCTCCTGGGGCTTCTATCCGGTCTACTGCCGCGTCGCGCACCGCCTCGACATCGCGCCCGCGTCTCGCAGCAACGACGTTGGATTCCGCGTGTGTGTTGTCCTGGACTAATTTACACTTTTCTCTCTGTTCTTTTATCCTCTTCCCTTCTTGGATTTGTTCTTTGCGGCCGGAGGCCGCGCTCGAAAAACTTTCGCTTTTCGGGTGGGGGCGCCGGGCAGGCGAGCGGCGCGACGTGGGTCCGCCGGTGATGGGTGTCACAACAATTCTTGGAGCTTTCTTCCTGAGCGGGGGACGTCAGTCCCCCGTGTCTGCGAAACACTGCGGTTCAATTCCACGGGGGACTGACGTCCCCCGCTCAGGTAAAAAACTCCAAGAATGGTTGCGACCGGCTCACCTTTCTCCTTGCACCCGCGCCCCGGTCGGTTGTAGCATTCCGTGTAACATCTGTTGATTGCGCAATCGGTCGCGGGGGTTCCCCCGTCGATTGGGGTAAGGACTATGGGCGACAGCGGGACAATACTCACCGGTCGGCGAACGGCGGGCCGCACCCCGGAGCGAACTCCGGAGCCGCGGCCCGACCATCCGATCGTCGTCGCCTTCCACGGCCTGCGCGACGAGCTGATCTCGACGCTCGTGTACGTCCTCGGCAATCGGGACGACGCGCTCGACGCCGCGCAGGATGCGTTTTTGAAATGCTGGCGGGCGCGCGACACGGTGGCGGACGTCCAAAACCTCCGGGCTTGGATCTTCCGTGTCGGGTTGAACACCGCGAAGGACCTGCGTCGCAGCGCTTGGAGTCGGAAGGTCAAACCCTTGGGGGCGGAGGAAATCATGCTCGTCTCCCGCGAATCCAAAACCGGGGCCGCCCTCGAAGACGAAGAGTCGGTGCGGCTGTTGCGCACGGCCATCGCGCATTTGCGCTCGGACGAACAGGAAGTCTTCTTGCTGCGCCAGAACGGCGATTTGACCTACGAGCAGATCGCGGAGATCCGCCAAGCCCCCGTGGGCACGGTGAAGACCCAGATGCGCTCCGCCCTGCAGAAGCTGCGGTCCGCTTTGAATCCCGACTCGCCCGATTGACACGACTCGCCCGACTCGCGATCGAGTCCGACACGCCTCAAACAAATATTTCACCCATACCCTCGCTTCCCATCGGGGAGGAGCTTCCACTATGTTCACCTGCGAAACCTGCGAACCGAAACTGCTCGATCACGCCTATGGCCTTTTGGAACCGGCCGAAGCCGCGATCGTGGTCGCCCACTTGGCCGAGTGCCCCGCCTGCGCGGCGAACGCCGCCCGCCTCGGGGGCCTGTTCAAACGCGCCGCCCTCGGCAACTTCCCCGGCGTCCGCTTCGATCCGAGCCGGGTACCGAAACCGACAATCGAGGTGAAGGCGGGCCGCACCGCGCGAAGCCAATGGGTGAAGTGGACCGTCGCCGCGACGGTGTTGCTGGCGATGACCGCGCTCGGCGGGCCGTCGCTCGTCGACGCCATCGGCTACGGCCGTTACCGCCCGGCGGTGGATCGGGAACTGGTTCAATTGAATGACATCGATGCCCGCCGGACGCAACTGCGGGGCGAACTCGCGAAGAAAAAGCAAGACGCCGCGGACCGGGTGAACGAGGGCAAAAAGAAGCAGGTCGAACTCGAAACGATGTGGATCGCCGCGGAATCGGAGGCCTTGAAGAAAGCGCACGAGCGCCCCTTCCAAGTTCAACTGAGCGGGCCGGGCACGGCGATCCCGGGCGCGCCGAACGAGTACCGCATCCACGTCACCGATGCCGGCGGGAAATCGCAAGCGGCCACGATCGAAGCGACGGTGAAAGACGCCGCGGGGACGAACCTGTTCACGAAGAAATTCGAGCCCGAAAAGAACCCGGACGGCAACGTCCTGAAACTCCCGGCCGGAATCTGGGCGAACGCCAAAGCCGAGTCGGACGTCTTTCTGCACGTCTCGGTGGTCGATTCCAAAACTGGCCTGCGCTCCGACCTCACCGAAAACCTGCGGATGCTCGAACCGGTCTACACGACCTTCCTGACCACCGACAAACCGATGTACCGCCCCGGCGAAGTCGTGTTCTTCCGCTCGCTGACGCTCGACCGGTCCAAATTTTTACCGCCGACGGGCGAAACGACCTTACGCTTCGAAATCCTCGCGCCGTCGGGCCAAGTGCTGGCGGGGTCGGACCTCATGGGCCTCGCCAAACCCGCCACGTTGAACCCCGCCGGCCAATTGACGCCGGTCCTCGGGCCGGACGGCCAACCGATCCGCGGCGTCGGCACGGGGGCCTTCGCGCTCACGCCCGACCTTGCTGGCGGCGAATACATTTTGAAAGTCTGGGACGCATCCGCCCCGGTCGAAGGCCGCAAAAGCCCGTCGAAGCCGCTGGCCGTCCGCAAGTTCCTCGTCAACAAATACACGCCCGACCGCTTGTTGAAGAAACTCGAATTCGACGGCAAGTCTTACGGCCCCGGCGATCCAGTCGCGGCGAAGTTCGACCTGAAAGATCAAGCTCAAGCCTTGGGCGCCGCCGACCTGGTCATCGAAGTGATGGTCGACGGCGAAGTCGTGAAGCTCAGCACGAGCCCGGCGAAGACGGAGGCGGACGGCACGGCCTCGCTGAAATTCACGCTGCCGAAAAAAGACGAAATCAAAGACGCCCGCGTCAGCATCACGGCCACGGCCAAGGGGATCACCGAGACGCTGACGCGCAAGGTGCCGCTGGCCACGCGCAAGCTGAACGTCGAGTTCTTTCCCGAAGGAGGCGACTTGATCGCGGGGGTGCCGAACCGCGTCTACTTCCGCGCGACCACGACCTTCGGCAAACCGGCCGACATCAGCGGGAGGCTCACCGATGGAATCAAGGACATCACCCCCATCGCCACACTCACCGACGCCGAGCATCCGGGGGCGAACCAAGGCTTCGGCCGGTTCGAGTTCACCCCGGTGGCCGGGCAGAAGTACGCCGTGCGGCTCGACAAGCCGACGAGTGTGATCCAGCCGAAAGACGGTTACGCCCTGCCGGCCAGCAAAGATGCCGGTGTGGTGCTGCACGTGACGCAAGGCGTGCTGAAGCCCGACGCGCCCCTCGGCGTGAAGCTCTGGTCGGTCGGCGGCGATCGCACCGTCCTCGTCGGGGCCTATTCCCGCGGCCGGCCGGTGGCCCACACGACCGTGAAACTCGAAGCCGGCAAGGCGACCGACGCCACGCTCGCCGTCACCGATGCCAAGCTCGGCGGCGTGACGCGGATCACCGTGTTCGACTTGCCCAACGGCGAAGCCGTCGGCCGCGACGATTTGAAACCGCTCGCCGAACGGCTGATCTACCGGGAACCGGGCGAGGCGTTGAAGCTGAGCTACGCCGCGAAGAAGCCCGGCACCGGTACCGCGATCAAGACCTTCACGCCCGGTAGTCGCGTCGAACTCGAAGTGACGGCGACCGACGAAACCGACGCCCCGAAAGCGGCGATCCTTTGGACGGCCGTCGTCAACGAGAGCGTCATCACGATGGCGGACGAAAAGACCGAACGCTTGCTGCCGACGCACTTCTTGCTGTCGGGCGAAGTGCAAAAAGGGGACGAACTCGAACACGCCGACTTCCTGCTGACGAAGCACCCGAAGGCCGGGGAATCGCTCGATTTGCTGCTCGGCACCCAAGGCTGGCGGCGCTTCGCGGAACAGGCCCCGGCCGAATTCCGCAAGACCGTCCCGGCCGAGGACGCCGAGAAACTGCTGCTCGTCGCCGCGACCGCCGGGCCGATCCCGACCGGCTGGCGGACCTCCGTGCGCAAAGTCTTCGACGAATATTGGCCGAAGTACGAAGCGAGCTTGCTCGACCTCGAAGCCGCCGAACGCGAGCAATTCACCTTGCTGAACACGGGCAACCCCGAAGCCGATCTGCAAAATGCCGACCGAGTGTACGTTGCCAAGTTGAACGATTTCGGCAAGGAAGCGGTCGAACTCGAAGCCTACGACGGCTCGCTCCAAAATCGGCGGAACTCGCTGCCGCTTTACCTGATCCTGCTCATCGGCTTGGCCGGGGCGTTCTTCACGACCCGCGCCTTCGCCTTCCGGAGTGGGGCGCCGGAGCGCCGCTCGCTCGGTTGGGGCTCGCTCGCACTGTTGCTGCTGGCCGGGTTCCTCGGCGGCGTCGCCGCTTGGACTGGTCGGGACAACGACGCTTGGCGTTCGATGGCGGCGGTGGCCCCGAAGCCAGAACGCGGAGCATCCGCCGAATGGGCGAGGTCGATGGAGGCGAACAAGGCTCCCGCCGGACTGGATGGGGCACCGGAGGATCAAGCCGGTCGAGTTGATCTAAAAATGCAGGTTTTCGGTAACGATCCGCTCGGCGCCCCGGAAGCCGCTATGCTCGGCGGAATGCCGGCCCCCGCTCCGTTCGCCGGCCCCGGCGGGATCGGTGGCGGACGCCCTCCGCAGCGGATCGCCCCCATGGCGATGGCCCCGAAATTCGGCGCCCCGGCCGGGCGCGGATTCGCTGACAAAGGGATGAAATTCAAAGAGCAATTGGCGCAAGGCGAGGCGGGCTTCGCCGGCGAAGCCAAGATGATGGACCCGGTCGGAAACGCGGAATTTGGTCGACGGAAAAACCGTGGCCTGCAACTCCCGCCGACGGCCAACGACCGCTTCGGCGAGTTCCTGCGGAAACGCAACAGTGGTCTCGCCGATGGCAAAAATCTCAAAAACAGAAACGCCATCGGGCTGATGGAATCGATGATCCCCCGCGTGCCGTCGCTGCTCGTCCGGGAATACGCCCACAGCCGCGAAGCAAACGCGAACGAAGACGACGCCACCCGCACCGACTTCGCCGAGACGCTCCTCTGGCAGCCGGTGCTCGTGACGCCGAAAAACGGCAAAGTCACCGTCGAGTTCACCCTCAGCGATGCCATCAATCCGTACCGCGTGCTCGTCGCCGGGCACACCCTCGACGGCCGCATCGGCGCCATCACCGGCACCATCGAAGTCCGCAAACCCTTCTCGCTCGATCCGAAACTGCCGGTCGAAATCGGCTCGGGCGACAAGCTCGATGTCGTATTGCTCGGGGCCAATAACACCGACGGCGCGCTCACCGGACAAGTGACCGTTCTGCCGAAGGGCCTCAAGCTCGTCGGCAACGAACTCGTGACGGTCGAACTCCCCGCCAACGGCGGTGGCCGCAAGATCATCCGCCTGACGCCCGACAAACTCGACGGCCCGTTGAGCCTGAAATTGGAAGGCAAAGCCGGAGCCTACCGCGATTCGGTCGAACGCACCTTCGCGGTGGTCGCCGATGGCTTCCCCGCCGCTGGGTCGCACTCGGACGTTCTCGAAAGCAGCGTCGGGACCAAACTGAAACTGCCGGAGATGCTCGTCCCCGGCACGCTGCAACTCCGCGTGGCGGTCTACCCGAACACGCTCTCCGAAGTCCAAGCCGGACTCGAAGGCTTGCTCCGCGAACCTTCCGGCTGCTTCGAACAGACCAGCACGTCGAACTATCCGAACGTGCTCGTCCTCGACTACCTCAACGAAACGAACCAAGCCAAACCGGACGTCAGCAAGCGGGCCAAGGACTTGCTCGACAGGGGCTACGCGAAGCTCACGAGCTTCGAGTGCGCCGTCCCGAACGAGCCCGGCCGCAAAGGCTACGAATGGTTCGGCGGCACCGCCCCGCCGCACGAAGCCCTCACCGCCTACGGCCTGCTGCAATTCACCGACATGGCCCGCGTTCACCCGGTCGATGCCGCGATGGTGGCGCGCACCAAGGCCTACCTGCTGAGCCGCCGCGACGGGAAGGGCGGCTTCGAGAAGAACGCCCGCGCCCTCGACACCTTCGGCTACGCCCCGGTGGAAATCACCAATGCGTACATCGTCTGGGCTCTCACCGAGTCGGAACGCAAAGACGCGACCCAAACCGACCTCGCGAAGGAAATCGACGCGATCCACGCCCTCGCCCAAGAGGGCAAATGGAGCACCGATTCCTACTACCTGGGCCTCGTGGCGAACTCGCTGATCAACCGCGGCAAGAAGGCCGAGGGGATCGCACTCCTGAAAAGATTGGCGAAGAAGCAAGACAAAGACGGGGCGGTGGCGGGTGCCGAGACGAGCATCACGAAGTCGTCCGGCCAAGCGTTGCTGATCGAAACCACCGGCCTCGCCATGCTCGGTTGGATCAAAGTCAACGAG
>JANXTU010000133.1 GCA_025352235.1 Fimbriiglobus sp. | reverse complement strand
TGTGTGACACCCCCCTTTGGAAGCAATTAAAAGAATTGGAAGAATCGGAGCCGGAACGGGGCGGCAGCCGCTCCACCATACCGAGCAAGGACTTGCGCCGATCGAAGCCTGAGAATCGCGGAGCCGACCGATTGGACGAATCTTGGAACAGTCCGATCCCTTGGAGTCGGCGAAGCATGGGATAGACTTCCCACATGCTTTCCTTCCGATGAAACCAAATCCCAATGCCGCTTTCGTGGAACGAGATTCGTACCAACGCGATCCACTTCGCCCGCGATTGGGCCAGCGAAACCCGCGAGCGCGCTGAAGCCGGCACCTTTTGGAACGAATTCTTCGCCGTGTTCGGCATCAAGCGCCGCACCGTGGCCGCCTACGAACACCCGGTCAAGAAGCTCTCCGGGCAGTACGGCTTCATCGACCTCTTTTGGAAGGGCATGTTCCTCGCCGAGCACAAGAGCGCGGGGGAATCGCTCGACAAAGCGCACACGCAGGCGATGGACTACATCCAATCGTTGACCCGCGAAGGAAAGCACAAGGAAGTCCCCCGCTACGTGGCCGTCTCCGACTTCCGGCGGATCGCCCTGTACGACCTCGAAGAAGACCCCGAGACCGACGAGCCGTACTTCGGAATCGCCCGAGGGCTGTCGGTCGAATTCCCCCTCGAAGACCTGCACAAATACGTCGATTATTTCGCGTTCATCCCCGGCTACAAGATCCACAAGCTCGCCGAGCAGAACCCCGTCGACATCGAAGCCGTGGGACTCCTCGGGGAGTTCCGCGATCTGCTCGAAGCCGGCGGGTACACCGGCCACGAATTGGAACGGCTCCTCGTCCGCGTCCTCTTCTGCCTCTTCGCCGAAGATACCGGCCTCTTCAACCGCGACGCCTTCCGCCTCTACATCGAAAACCACACGGCCGAAGACGGTTCCGATCTCGGCATGCATTTGGCCCGCATCTTCAAGGTGTTGAACCAATCGACGACCACTCGGCAACGCAACCTCATCGAAGAACTGACGGAACTCCCTTACGTCAACGGCGAACTCTTCGCCGATACCCTCGAATTCGCCGATACGAACCGCGCCATGCGGGACGCGCTACTCACCTGCTGCGGGTTCGACTGGAGCCAAATTTCTCCGGCCGTGTTCGGCTCACTTTTTCAAAGCGTGATGCTGCCCGCCGAGCGTCGGAAGCGCGGGGCGCATTACACGAGCGAACGAGACATTCTCAAATTGGTGAACAGCCTCTTTCTCGACGACCTCAAAGCCGAGTTCGAGATCATCAAAACCGACCGGAGTACCCGCCGTGATGCTCGTCTCGCGGAGTTTCACGAGAAACTCGGCAAGTTGAAATTCCTGGACCCCGCCTGCGGGTGCGGGAACTTCCTCGTGATCGCGTACCGCGAACTCCGCCGTTTGGAAATCGAAGTACTCAAGGCATCGGGCATCAAACAGGGCGTGCTCAACGTCGAAGGGTTATCCAAGCTGAGCGTGGCGAACTTCCACGGCATCGAAATCAATGAGTTCCCCGCGCAAATTGCACAAGTCGCGCTTTGGCTGGTCAACCACCAAATGAACTTGGAACTGGCGCGCGAGTTCGGCGTCGCCGCCCAAAGCCTACCCTTGGAGAAATCGGCCACGATCCGCCACGGAAATGCACTGCATCTCGACTGGAACGACGTCCTTCCGGCCGGCGAATGCACCTACATAATCGGGAATCCGCCGTTCATCGGTGCCAAGCTCCAAAGTGCCGAGCAGCGGGCCGAAATGGAAGCGGTCGCGAAGGGGCTGAAGAACGTCGGCCTGCTCGACTACGTGTGCGCTTGGTACTTCAAGGCCGCCGACTACACGAAGGACTCGAAAGCCCCCATCGGCTTCGTCTCCACGAACAGCATCAGCCAAGGGGAGCAGGTCGGGATTCTCTGGGGAGAACTTTTCCGCAGGGGTGCGAAGATCCTTTTCGCGCACCGGACGTTCCCTTGGCAGAGCGAAGCTCGCGGCAAGGCGCACGTCCACGTCATCATCGTCGGCTTCGGTTTCGGCGAGCCCACGGGCGCGAAGCGCATCTACGACTACGAGCGGGACGAGACAAATCCGACCGTGACGGTCGCGAAGAACATCGGCCCGTACTTCGTGGAGGGGAACGATTCGGTCGTGGTGAACCGGAGCAAGCCGCTGTGCAACGTACCCGAGATCGGCATCGGGAATAAGCCGATCGACGATGGCAACTACCTTTTCACGACTGAAGAGCGCGATGCCTTCATCAAGATCGAACCGAAGTCGAAGAAGTGGTTCCGGCGCTGGCTCGGGTCTCAGGAGTTCATCAACGGTTGGGAACGCTGGTGTCTCTGGCTCGGAGACTGCCCGCCCAACGAACTCCGCGCGATGCCGGAAGTGGTCGAGCGAGTGGCGGCGGTCAAGAAATTCCGGCTCGCCAGCATCAGCGCCGGGACCCGGAAACTCGCCGACACACCGACTCGATTTCACGTCGAAAACATGCCCAAGCGGCGCTTCATTGTGATCCCGAGCGTTTCCTCCGAACGGAGGAGATACATCCCGATTGGATTTGTCACTCCGGAAACAATCATCAGCAATCTCTGTCTGGTGAATACGGATGTCACCGTCTTCCATTTCGGCGTCCTGACCTCAACCATGCACATGGCTTGGGTCCGTCAAATCGGAGGTCGTCTGAAGTCCGATTACCGCTACTCCGCGTCGCTCGTTTACAACAACTACCCGTGGCCGATGGAGGCCACCGACGCGCAGAAGGCCGGCGTGGAAACGAAGGCGCAGGCCGTGCTCGATGCCCGCGCCCTTTTCCCCGATGCTAGCCTCGCCGATTTGTACGATCCGAACACGATGCCGCCGGCGCTCACGAAGGCGCACGCCGAACTCGACCGAGCCGTCGAGAAATGCTACCGCAAGGAACCGTTCAGCAGTGACCGCGAGCGGGTGGAATTCTTGTTCGCCCTGTACGAAAAGTTGGCGAACCCGCTCACGGTGGAAGTGAAGCCCAAGCGCCGCCGGAAAACCGAAGAGTGACGACTCAATAATCGGTCATCTTGAACTCGTAGGCGGAGAGACCCAGGACGCCGGCGGCGAAGGCGAGCGAACTGGCGACGGACCATTCCGGGTGGTGCAGGCCGCCGCTCTCGGCGACTTTCAATTCTTGCGGCTTGCTCGAGATCGTTTCGGCGTTCATCGCGTCGAAGAAGATCCCACTCAGGTCGAGCGGCTTCGGCAAGATCCAGTAGCCGGTGTCCATGAGGAACTGCGACAGCGGGGCGAGTGAGCCGCTCGGTTGGCCGAGCATCCGCAGGTGGCTGTAATCGACGAGCCAGCAGAGCATCCAGAACATCAAGGTGCCGAAGGCGCTGGCGACCGTGCTGCGCGTCCAGACGCTGAGGAACACCGACACCGAATAGAAGACCGCGAAGTTCAACACCAACAACGGCACCGCGAGCCAGTACGCCGCGGACCAGACCCCGGTGGCGCAGCCGAGGGCGAGCCAGGTGCAGCCGATGAATAGCGTCGCTTGGAAGCCGACGAAGCCGACGACCCCGAGGTATTTACCGAGGAGGATCGACCAGCGCGGGGCGGGCTTGGCGAGCAACACCGTGACCGATTGCGGTTCGAGAAACGTCGGCAAGAACCCGGCCGTCCAGAGGAGCGCGAGCAAGACGCCGGCGGTGTCGGCGAGCCAACCGGCGAGCCACGTTTGGATGAAGTGAACCGCGTCTTCGCGGGTGCGGCCGAGGGGCACTTTGGTGGCGCCGAAGCCGAAGGACACTTCGCCGGAGATCACGCGGACGCCGTCGTTCTTGACGCGGTCCATGCCGAGCTTCTCGGCTTCGTCTTTCGGGATCAGCGCGGGCACTTCCCAGTCGTAGGTCGTCGGGGCGACGTCGCCCGTGACGCGGACGCTGGCGCAGAGCAGGGTGCAGACGGCGATCAGCGCGACCATCACGTAGAAGAGCTTGGTCGCGATCGACTGGCGGAAGGTATCGCGGATCATCCAACGGACGCAGCGGATGATGTCGGGCAGGTTCATTCCGCCGTCTCCGGTTGGGTGTAGAGCGGGCGCAAGGCCGATTCGAGCGGGCGTTGGGCGCCGGTGGCCGGGTCGCGGGTGAGCGCGGCCATCGTCCCGCGGAAGGCGACCCGACCCGCGACGAGCACGGCGACTTCGTCGCAGAGTTCTTCGACTTCGCTCAGCACGTGCGACACGAGCAGCACCGTCTTCCCGGCGGCTTTGAACTCGCGGGCGATGTCGCGCAGCAGGTGCCGGCCGAGGAGATCGAGCCCTTCGGTCGGTTCGTCGAGGATCAGCAGATCCGGTTCGTTGATGAGGGCCTGGGCGAGGCCGAGGCGCTGCACCATCCCTTTGCTGAAGCGGGAAATCGGCTCGCGTTTGCGGTCGGCGAGGCCGACGCGTTCGAGCAGGGCATCCGCCCGGCGCGGGAGTTCTTCCCCGGAGACGCCCGAGAGGCCGCCGTAGAAATTCAGTACTTCGCCCGCACTGAGGTAGCGCGGGAAGGCGTGGTTCTCGTGCATGTACCCGACGCGGGACAGCGTCCGGCGATTCGCGATCGGCTCGCCGAAGCGGGCGACGTGGCCGACGGTGGGCCGCGCCAGCGACAACAGCAATTTCACGAGGGTCGTCTTGCCGGCACGGTTGGGGCCGAGCAATCCGAAGACCGAGCCCATCGGGACGGTCAGCGACACATCGCGCACGGCGGGGATGCCCGACCGGGCGAACCACCCGGTCTTGTAGACCTTGCCCACATTCTCGAATAAAGCGGCCGTCACGATGGCCCCCGCACAAAAGTGTTAACGGATCGCAACGAACACTAGTGCGCGTTTCGGAAGAAAAGTCGGACAGTAAACGAAAAAAAGCGGATCGCGGATCGAAAGACATTCTTTCCATCCGAAATCCGCAAACCCGAATCCGAAAACGAATCACTGAATCAGTGTGACCTGGGTCCCGGACTGCATGATGCGTTCGAGGCAGAGTCGCATCTTCTCGATGCGGCCGCCCGGGTTACTCGGGCTTTCCGGCGAGCTCGGATCTTGGCGTTGGTACGGGCCGGTGATGACCTGCTCGAACGGAATCGCCATGCCGGGCGGGTCGCCGGGGCCGGACGTGTTCCCCACTTGTTGAACCCGCAGTAGGAACCGGAGTGCGCCTTGGGCGGTCGCGTTCAAGCTGCTGAAATTGGTCCCGTCGTACCCGTTGAAGATGTAACCGAAGGCGATGGAATAGACGCGGGCCGGCGTGTTGGGTGTGGAGTATCCGGCGTAAGGCGTCGCGGAAGTCTGCGCAACGAGGCGGTTGACGATGGCGACGCCGGCTTGGCCGTTGGAGTTCAGCAAGCCGTCCCCGCTCCAGGTTTCGGCGGTGCCACTGTTCTGATACTGGGTGTCGGCGCCCGAACCCGTCAGCGACCAATTGCGCGTGACATTCGGGATGCCGTCGGTCTCGAAGATCACGATCTTGGCCGCGCCTTTGCGGGCGTAGGCGCCGTAATCGGCCGCGGAGAGGGTTGTCGACGACGACAGCAAGTTGAAGCCGACAGCCAGCCCGCTGTTCGGATCGGTCGAACCGCTGGCGTTCGGGATTTGCGAAGTATCGTTCGCCATGGTCGACGTGTACGGCCGGTGTTCGAGCGAAGAATTCGGGTCCGCCTTGAGCGCGGCGACGGTGTCTTTGCGGAAGAAGAGCGAGTTCTTGAGCGAAAACCAATCTTGGCCCATCGGCACGAGTGGCACGTTGAAGTTGCTGCGGTTGGCGAAGTACGCGAGTCCGCAGAAATCGTTCGGGTGGTTCTTCCGCACGTCGTCCAGCACCGAGTTGATCGACGCCTTCAACTGCCAGCACTGCGACTGGTGGGTCGTCCCGGACCACCACGGGCGAGTTTCGCTCGCGCGGTTTATGAACGTGAACATGGACAGCGGCCCGAACCAGCAGTGGCCGCGGGGCCGGTTGACGTTGTCGGTGTAGGCCATGTACGGTTTGCGGTTCGGCACGGACTTGCCGGTCGGGGTGAAAGCGGCAGCGTTCGTGACGGCGAGGGTCCCGAACGGATTGCGCGATTCGACGCCGGCGATCATGGCCGGGGAGTTGTAGGTCCAAGTTTGCAGTGGCGCGTTGGTCGCATTGAATTGATCGACCCCCATGACGTAGTGGATGTACGCCCGCAGGAAGCGTTTGTCGTTGATGTCGCCGGCCGCCGATTCGGTGACGTCGTCCGGGAACGTACTGTAGTAGAGGAGCCGGCCGCCGCGGACGTTGCCCGGCAAGGTCTGCGGGCCGGATTTGATCCACGCGATGATCGCTTTGTAGTTGAGTTGGTAGTAGCCGGGCGTATTGGAGCTCCCCAGGCTCGGGTTGGTCGTGACGACGTTGAGCGTGTGCCCGGCGGTCGTACGGAACAAGATTCTGTTGATATTGTCGATCTGCGGGTCGAACGCCGCGCCGTCGCCGCGGAGGAAGAAGCGGCGGCGCCAATCGCAGATCCAGTTGCCGTTGGTGTCTTTGGTCGGGTTGGTCGCGTTGACCGAGTGCGGCAGGACGGCTCCGCCGCTGACTGTGCCGTAGGTATCGGAATCGGCGCCCCAGCGCGGGTCGGGTGGCCAGACGAATGGCGTCTTGCCCCAGTAGCCCGGCCCCATCGAGTAGCCGTTATAGCGGTTGGTCGCGGGGACCAAGGCCACGGTTTTACTAGTCCCGGCTTGGGCACGGAGGCCGACCATGTCGATGTCGTACCCGTAGCGCTCCCAGACCGAGTCGAGGGACATGGCGTCGGTCGTGCCCCCGTCGACGCCGTTGGGGACGAGGCCGGTGGCGTTGCCGCCGCCGGGCTTGGTGATATTCGCCAAGTCCCGACCGGCCGCCGCGGTCACCGTGTAGTTCAAGTACTGCTTCAGCGTCTGGGCGCCGTTGTCGGTGAAGGTGCTCCCGCTGAGCGTCGACCATGCGGCGACTTGGTTTCCGCGGGAGCCGTCGATCCGCGGCCATTTGTCGCCGAGGTAGGCCACGGGCGAATCGGATTGCACCGTGTAATTGTCCGGAGCCGGGACCGCTAGGGTCAGGTCGCCGCCGGCGATGGGCGGGTAGCTGCTGTAGTCGAAGGTCGCCGGGGTGAGCGTGCTGGTGTTGGCGAGACCCGTCTTCACGGGCGACCACATTTTGAAAGCATTCGTCGAAGCAAGCGACGAATTGATGCTCGCGGGATTGCCGGCGTAGGTCACGAAGTCTTCGATCATGGCGGGGCCGCCGCCGGTTTCCATCGTGAAATTATTCGGGGAGTAGCTCCCGTTGAACCCCTTCATTTGCAGCGGATTCGGCCGGGTCGACGGAGTCGAATCGCCCTGCCCGGACGGCGTGGTGTTTTGGTAGTAGGCGTAGCGCGCGTAGTGCCCGAATTGCGGGTACGCGGGGTCGGGGTTCATCGTCCCTTCGATGGTGCCGCTGCCGTTGGGCCAGTTCAACGACGAGTCGTACCCCATCGAGCCGGTGAAGTCGAGGATGAAGGCGATGTCGCGCGGGCGGTGCACCGCGACCGCGACGGCGCCCGTCGGCATCGACGAAATGCCGAAGATTTTGGCGAAGAACATCGGTTGATTGGCCGTGATGTTCACGCTGACGGCCGACCACGACTTGCCCGTTGGCTTCGCGCCGGGGAACGTGGCGATGAATTTCTGGGCGACCGCGTCGTAGTCATACAACCCCACTTTCACGTCGCCGGCGTTGGGCAGATTCGCCGGGGTGAAGTTCGTGTTCATGTAGACGTTGTTCGTTACCGCGGTCGTGGCCGTGGAAATCGCGATCGAACTGTCGTTGTCCGTCGCCGTGTCTTTGTTGTTCAGCACGCGGGCGCCGGCGAGCGCGCCGGAGTCGGCGGAGTTTTGACACTCGGTGCGGACGACCGTGAGCACGCCGAGGTCGATGGCGAGCGCGACGAACCCGAACATCCCCGTCACGGAGAGGGCGAGGATCGGGACGATGGTCCCGGTTCGGACGGGCCGCGTCTGCGGTGCGAGCATGGAAATCTCCCGGAATCGGATGGGCCAGATGTCGACGCGGACGCGTCAGCCTTCGCTGCCGGCGGCGGCGGTGATCACGATCGGCACGGTCGTGCTGCCGCCGCCGGTGTACAAGAAGATGAACCCGGGCAGAATCGGCTGGAATTCGCCCGTGATTTGCACCGCGATGCGCTCGGTGAACGACGCTTGGTTCCACGCGGGGCTACCCGACTTCGGAATGATCAGCGGCGGGTTTTGGTACATGGCGTTGATGTCGCACGGCCAAGCCGTCACTTCGAATCCGGAAATCATGGTGTCGGCGCCGCCCATCTGGCTTTTGACGTGATTCTTGATGCAGAGCACGCCCCCTTCGTCGACGGTCACGAAGGTGCTCGATTTGTCCACGTTCACGGTGGCGTGCCGGACCCCGCTGCGGGCGGCGTTGGTACCCACTTGGAGCAGCATCAGCAGACGGGCGTATTCGAAGACGCCGAACAGGAACAGGAGGAAGATGCTGAGGAGCAAGGCCGCTTCGACAATCGTCACGCCCCCGCGACGGCGGCGGGCAACCGGACAGTAGCGCATGATGGTTCCTCCGGCGCGGGGTCAAGGGTTATTGATGGGCAGGGTGGAGTTAATGCTGAAGGTGTCGTCGACGAGCATCCGCCACTGGACGGTGAACTCGACGGACGTCGGCCGCACCAGCCCGAGGGCCGTCCAGAGACATTTGGTCTTCAGAGCGTCGCCGTTGGCGACCGTGTCTTGGATCAGCACCCGCACACTGAAGAGCTGCCCCCGCACCCCTTGGTACGGCTCCGTGGCGCCGGGGACAAACCCTTGGGGCGTGTCGAGGAACGCGAATGTGACATCGACATCGGAGTAGGTCAGTTGACTGAGCCCCGCGCCCGAGAGGTACTGCATCACCGCCGCCTTGACGTTCGGTAATTGGGTGGGATTCGGCCACACCTCCCGACGGATCTGCGTCGGCGAGTTCGACGGGTTGATCGTGGTCCCTTGGGAAGCCATCCGCGCCCCTTCGCGGGCCGAATCGGCGACGATCTGCGTCACCTGAATGACGCGGCCCATCTCCCAGAGGCCGATCATCAGCGGCACCATGATGAAGTTCATCACGAGGGCCATCTCGGCGGCGGCGGCCCCCCCCCGGAACCGGGCACTCGATTTTCGGAGGAGCATGTTCTACCTCGCACGATTGCGGATCGCACCGGGCACCGGGCACCGGGATCGAAATCCCACTGCTCGAACCTAGAACACGTTCCCGGAAATCGCGCGGCTTCGGAGCGGCGCCTTTGCGGTTTTTCTCGACGCAACCGCGCCCCCGGCGCGGAATTGTGTCGTAAACTCAACCCGGCTCTGCGTTCTTGAGCCCCGACCGGAATATCACCGCCCATGCCGCGACCCGCGACCCTCACCGACGCGATCGATCTCATTCGCAAGTGCGGGTTGGTCGAAGATCGCGCCGTGAAGGAATTCATTTCCCGCACGAAGCAGGACGGCCTCCGCGGACTCACGCCGGAAAGTTTACTCGCGCGGATGGTCGCAGACGACTTGCTCACGCCGTTCCAAGCCAAGCAACTGGGCGAAGGCCGCTGGCGCGGGTTGGTCCTCAGCGACTACCATTTGCAAGCGCGCCTCGGCAATGGGGGCATGGGCCAAGTGTTCCTCGCCGAAGACCGCGCGCGGCGCCGGCCGGTCGCCATCAAGGTGTTGAACGCCCACGTCGCGGACGATCCCATCGCCAAAGCCCGCTTGGTGCGGGAAGCCCGCGCCACCGCGTCGCTCGACCATCCCAACATCGTCAAGGTCGTCGCCATCGACGCGGCGCATTCCCCGCCGTTTTTGGTGATGGAATTCGTCGACGGGCTCAGCCTGCAAGCCATCGTCTCCCGGACGGGGACGCTACGCGTCGAAGCCATGGCGCTCTGCGGACGGCAAATCGCTTTCGGCTTGGCGCACGCGGCCGACGCCGGGTTGGTCCACCGCGACATCAAGCCGGCCAACCTCTTGCTCGACCGCACCGGGGTCATCAAAATTCTCGACTTGGGGATCGTACTGCTGCGCGGGAAGACCTCCCAGCTCACGTTCGGCCCGGACGGGCGCCGCCCGATCCTCGGGACGCTCGACTACCTCGCCCCCGAACAAGCGCGGGATAGCCACGAGGTGGACGGCCGCGCCGACATTTATTCCCTCGGCGGCACGCTGTATTTCTTGCTGGCGGGTCACCCTCCTTTCCCCGAGGGGGGCTCGCACCTGTTCGATGCGCGGGCGACCGAGGCTCCGCCGATCCACCTTCTCCGCCCGGATGTCCCCGAAGAGCTCTCGACCGTCTTGGCCACGATGCTCGCGCGCGATCCGGCGCGGCGGTATCAAACCGCGCTCGAAGCCGCCGATGCTTTGGCGCCGTGGGCCATTCCCGTCCCCGGTTTCCCCGAAGACCTGTTCACCCAACTGCCCGCGGGCGACGGCACCGACGCGTTCCTCGCCCATTCGGCCGGGGGTGGCGACGGCCCGATCACGCGCCGCAACGGCTTGGCGGCGAACGGCAGTAGCGTCCACGCCGCGCTGTCGGTAACGCTCGCGGCGGTCTTTGTCCCGGCCGATACCCGGACCCCACTGCTCCGGCCCACGCCGGCAGAACTCGACGCGAGCGCGATGGCTACGCCCGCACCGCAATCGAAGAAAACCCGGCCGGTGCTCGGTCTCCTGGCCGGGGCGCCGACGATCCCGATGCGGTCGGTGTCGAAACGCCCGGCGCGGCGTTCCCCTTACAGAATTGTTGCGGTCATCTTCGCGGCCGTCGGGATCGCCCTCGCGCTGGTATTCCGGTTTTGGACCAACTCAAACTGACGAACTGGTAAGATCTGCCGTTGCGATCCCGAGTTCCGAACTAAACTGAACGGATGATCGTCTAGGTCGATCATGCCTACGCCCGTCACCACCAAGCCGACCGAATCGCCGCGGGGAAGTACAAGGGCTTCACGCTTGGAAGCTTCTGCCGATCCAAGGAGCTGGGCCTACTCGTCCCCGACGGCCACGAACTCTCCGGTACACCCGAGTTTGTCATTCCAGCGCGAACCCACCCACCCAACCGTGGAATGACGTCCGACTTTCGGAACGACCGATGCCCAGTAAGGACTTGCGTCGAATTCCACCTTATGTTCACCCGTTTTTCAAATACCTGACCTTCCGGCCTTCGACGGTAATCCTGTCCGTGGCGAAGCAACCGCCGCGACCCGCCACGAGAGGCCGGATCTGGTCGGCCCGCAACGCGAACTTCTTCATACCAAACCCTCCGGCCGTCGAATGACCCCGCTCCGCAACGTACCCGCAACGCTCGGTTCATGTCCCTCGCGGCGTGGCCGCGCCACATTCGTCGGGAACGGGCCGCGGGTCACGCTAAAATATCTCCGCGGCATCGGGGGGGGTGTAGCAACGATTCTTGGAGCTTTCTTCCCGAGCGGGGGACGTCAGTCCCCCGTGGAATTGAACCGCAGTGAGTTTCGCAGACACGGGGGGCTGACGCCGCCCCGCTCGGAAGACCACCTCCAAGAATGGTTGCCACACCCGCATCGGGCGCA
>JANXTU010000120.1 GCA_025352235.1 Fimbriiglobus sp. | reverse complement strand
AAATCCGAACCGGATACTCCAAGCCGTCCGTTGATACGTGTCCGTCGGGCGTCATCGCGGATCAAAAGCGTCCACACGCCGGTCGCAGGGGCATGGCCGAAAGCGGCGATCAGCGAGCCGGCTTCGGGCCGAAAGACCCCGCTTCGGAGAGGGGGCCGGGGGGTGAAGTCTCCGTTGGAATTGCAAGCAATTCAAATACTGCCAGAAAGTTTTGCCACACCCTGGTGCATCGGCAACGTCGGGAAAATGGCCGGCCTCTGCTCGGCCTTGTACAGCGACTGCTGGGAGAGATTCTGGAATGCAGCCTGAACCGGGAACATAAACTCCAAGAATCGTTGCTACACCCGCCACAACTTGCTTCCCCTATCCAAACCGGGCCGATTCCGGCACAATACTCGGATGGAGACTTTCCCGTTGGAAACCGCCGCCCGCCGCCCGATCTGGCGGCGGATCGTGGGGATCGCGCTGGTCGTCGGGTTGGCCGCGTTCCTGTGCGAATTCGTGCGCGTGACGGCGCTGGCCAACCGACACACGGTGATCCCCGGCAAAATCTACCGTTCGGCGCAACCCTCCGACGGCGACATCCGTGGACTCGCGCGCGACCGGAAGATCAAAACGATCCTCAACCTGCGCGGTCTCTGCCCGGACTTCGACTGGTACCGCGACGAGACCCGCGCCGCCGCCGAACTCGGGATCTCGCAGGAGGACATCACCCTCTCGGCGAACGCGCTGCCGTCGCCGAACGAACTCCGCCGCGTGGTCGAAGTGCTCGACCGCTGCGAATACCCGGTGTTGATCCACTGCCGGCGCGGGGCCGACCGCACGGGCTTGGTCAGCGCGCTCGCGTTGCTGCTCTACACCGACGCGACCCTCGGTGAAGCCCGGCAACAATTGTGGCCGCGTTACGGGCATCTCGGCTTGGGCCGCACCGCGGCGATGGGCCAATTCTTCGATCAGTACGAGCTGTACCTCCAATCGGTGGGGAAATCGCACGCGCCGGCCGAAATCCGCGCATGGCTGACGCACCACTATTCCCCCGGCCCAGCCCGGTCGACGCTGACTTGGGTCGATCCGTTCCCGGCGAGTATCCCGGCGAACACCCCGCGTTCGTTCGCGGTCCGCGCCTTGAATCGCTCGAACGTGCCATGGGAGTTGAAGCCGGGGAAATTCGCCGGCGTCCACGTGTCGTTCGGCGTCTTCGACCGCGACGGCCAAGACGTGTCCAGCGACCGGGCGGGCCTGCGCTTCGAGACCGTCCCCGTCGGCGCGAGCACGGAGATTGCGATTCCCCTTCCGGGATTGCCGCCGGGGGAGTACAAGCTGGTCGTGGAAATGCACGACTCGACCGCCGGGGGGATCCCGTTCCTCACGAATTCGTTCGTGAAGTTCGGCGACGACTCGCTGGTGGCCGAGTTGACGGTGAAATGAAGGATGCCCGAGGAGTTGCGGCATGGAGCTGCTGAGCGTCGTAATCCCCGTGAAGGACGAACGGGACAACATCCGCCCGATGGTGCAATGGCTGCGCGACGCGTTGTCGCCGGTTTGCCGATGGGAAGCGGTTTTCGTCGACGACGGCAGCCGCGACGGCACCCACCTCGAATTGCAATCGCTCGCGGACTACGACCCGCGCATCCGGCTCGTGCGATTGCGGCGCAACTTCGGTCAGTCGGCCGCGCTGCAAGCGGGGTTCGATTTCGCCCGCGGCGACGTGATCGCCACGATGGACGGCGACCTCCAGAACGACCCGGCCGACCTCCCGCACATGCTCGCCAAACTCGGCGAAGGGTACGACGCCGTACTCGGCCAACGGACGCGGCGGCGGGATCGCATTCTGCTGCGGAAAGTGCCCAGTTGGTGCGCGAACTGGCTGCTGCGGCGCTTCCTTGGCGTCCCGTTCAAAGACTTCGGTTGCACCCTGCGCGTCATGCGGCGGGGCGTCGTGGACGACCTGCAACTCTACGGGGAAATGCACCGGTTCATCACGGCGCTCGCCGTCCAACAGGGGGCGTACATCGCCCAAGTGCCGGTGCGGCACCACCCGCGCACGGCGGGGAAATCGAAGTACACGATCTCCCGCACCGTCCGGGTCATCCTCGATGCGCTCACGGTGAAATTTCTGGCCAGTTACCAAACCCGGCCGATGCACCTCTTCGGCGGCGTCGGCCTCGCGATGATGTTCGCCGGGTTCATCGCCCTGATCGCGACGGTCGCCATGAAGTGGACCGGCGGCCAGTGGATGACCGGCAATCCGCTGCTGCTGCTCAGCGTGATGCTCGAAGTGATGGGCGTCCAGTTCTTATCCCTGGGGTTGATCGGCGAAGTCCTGACGCGGATCTTCTACGAGAAGCAAGGCCGCCGGCCCTACGCGGTGCGCGAGGGCCGGTCGGTGTCACCGGGGGAGCTGCGGATCGTCGCCAGCCGGTCGGCCCGCGCGGCGTGAGTCAGCCGACGTTACGCCTGACTAGCCCTCAACCAAGCGTGATCTCGACCCGTTTATTTTCTGGGAATGCCAAAAAGCTTGAAATCCTCGACGGTTTCCGGGGTCTGTGGATGGAGACGCATCCCGCAGATCTGTACGCCGAAGAGGATTCCGAGTGAAAACTATTTTCCGCAATTGGCTCCGCGCTGGCCAGTCCCGAATCGAA
>JANXTU010000077.1 GCA_025352235.1 Fimbriiglobus sp. | reverse complement strand
CGACTACTGGGTGCTCGACATCGAAGCTCGCCGACTCCTCGGCTTCCGCGATCCGTCGGCAACCGGGTATTCAACGAAACAAACCTTCGCCGAAACCGAATGCGTCGCCCCGCTCGCGGCCCCGTCGGGCTCGATCCGCGTTGCGGATCTGCTCCCTTGATGGATGAACACCTCCCCTTCTTGCGTGCCGTCGCCGCGAATCCCGCCGACGATCTTCCCCGGTTGGTCTTCGCTGACTTCCTCGAAGAATCCGGCGAGCCCGATTCCATCGCGCGGGCGCATTTCATTCGAGCGCAAATCGCGCTGACGCAACTGGTTCCGAGGAGCGCCGAATACCGGGAGACGGAGGCGCTGCAAGATCGGCTGCTTAATCTCTACCTCGGAAGTTGGATCTGGGATCTCCCCGATCATTTGCACACCGATGGCCGGCCCGTTTGGCAACGCGGGTTCATCGAAAGTGTTCGGCTCTCTTGGCGTGATCTGCTGACCAGTAGTGCGCTGTTCGAGACGGTCCCGATCACACGGGTGCAAATCGCATTCGTACTCGTCAATTATTACAACAGGGTCGCGCACCTCGAAGCTTGCCACCATGTCAGCCGGCTCACTCATCTCCGGTTCGGTCCGGGCATCAACCCCGCAGCGATGAACGGGCACTCGATCCCCGAGGACACATGGCTACTCCTGTTTTCCAGGTCTCGGCATTTCGCCGGTCTACAACACCTCGACATCGGCGGGAATGCCGTCGCCTCAGAGGTCCTGACTGAGTTCCTCTTGCGCTTCGAAGAAGCTTCTTTTGCCGAATCCTTGCGAGAGCTCGATCTCTCCGACATCCCCGGCCTCCCCGGCCTCGGCGATGCCGTTGGCAGTACCCTCGCCACGGCGCGGGGGCTCGAATCGCTCGACCGGCTGATTCTGAAGCGGACGGAACTGTCCGAACCGGTGCGGGCTATGCTCCGCCGGCGCTTCGGCGAACGGGTGGTGTTTTGAAGTTCACCAGACTCCGGAGCGGAACTTGAGATCGCCGATGGCGACGCCCATCAGTTTGATCCGCAGGCCGGCGAGCAACTTCCGCTTGTGATATTGCGTCAACTCTTGCTGCAAGACGGCGCTGCGGACTTCGATTTCGAGCACCCCGCGCCGCAGACTACCGACGCGGGTTTGCCCAGCCCATTCTGCGCCGATGACTTCTGCCCAGGCGGTCTCGAGGCGCGTCCGTTCGGACACACGTCCCCAACCCCGGGCGATGAAGAGCCGGCCGAGGACATCGGAAAGGTTTTCGGGTCCGGAGTTCGATTCGGCCATGGCGACAGTTTAGGGGAAGTGGTCGGACGGTGGTATGGCGAGCCGGCCGCGTGAGTTGGCTCGCCGAGTCCCACATTACAGTGCCGCCCCCAAAACGCCCTTGAACAATTCGTCCTGGAGGAAGTGGAGGAACTCCTCGCATCCGTTCGCCGAGCGCGGTGCAAAAGCACGGGGAAATTGACCGCGGCATTTCACCTTAGCTCGACTACTTCGGGTGGGTATGATAGACCACCAGACCGGGAGCGAACCATGAGCAGCGCCAAGATCGCCATCACCATCGACCAAACATTGCTCGAACGGCTCGACCGCCTCGTCAAAGAGCGCCGTTTCCCGAGTCGGAGCCGGGCTCTTCAAGATGCTCTGCGGGATAAACTCGACGGCATGGATCGCGGCCGATTGGCGCGCGAGTGCGCCAAACTCGATCAGGCGGAGGAATCGCAACTCGCCGAGGAAGGCATGGCTTTCGAGTTGGAACAATGGCCCGAATACTAAGGGGCGATATCGTTTGGGCCGACCTGAACCCTGTGCGCGGCCATGAGCAAGCGGGTCAACGCCCCGTCGTCGTCATCAGTGCCGATGTCTTCAATGCCCGATCCGGCACCGTGATCGCCGTGGCCATCACCAGTCAACCCCCGCGTGTCGGTTTTCCGTTGACACCCGAGTTGACCACTTCCAAACTACCAATGCGCTCGTGGGCGAAAATCGGCCAAGTACGAACGCTCTCGGTCGAACGCATTGGGAACCGAATCGGCCGAGTCGATCCCGAAGAATTGGATCAACTGATCGTCGGGCTTAATGAAATCATCGGATCCGTGTCTTGATCCCGCAGTGCTCATACCGCCCCCAAAACGCCCTTCAGCAATTCGTACATCGGCTCGGGGGCGTCTTCCTCGGGGCGCAAGCGCAGATACAGCGACCGATCATCGACGATCTTGATCCGCCCCGCGGAGCCGGCGTTCAACTGCGTCGCCTTCTTCGCGTTGCGGTAGGTGAAGACCAAGTCCTTCCCGTCGCGGTGAACGCCGGTGATCTGCCAGCGGACGCAGCCCAAGCGGATTTCGGTCGTCCGCAGCAGCCACTCCACTGGTTCGGGCGTCGGGCCGTAACGGTCTTGCAATTCCTTGCGGAAATCGGCGAGCTTATTCGGGTCGCGCAACCGTGCCAAGCGCCGGTAGACTTCGATGCGCAGCTTCTGCCCCGGCACGTAATCGCGCGGCAGATACGCCGGCCAGGGCAGATCGACGTTGACCTCCACGGCTTGTTTCGGCGCTTGGTGCTTCAACTGCCGGACGGCGTTCTCCAAAAGCTGGCAGTAGAGTTCGTAGCCCACCGCCGCGATGTGGCCGCTCTGTTCGGTGCCGAGGATGTTGCCCGCGCCGCGGATCTCCAAATCGCGCATGGCGATCTTGAACCCCGAGCCGAGTTCGCTGAACTCCTCGATCGCCTTCAACCGCTTCTGCGCGTTCGGCGACACCAGCTTGACCGGGTCGACGATGAGGTACGCATAAGCGCGCAGTTTGGTGCGCCCGACGCGGCCGCGGAGTTGGTGGAGGTCGGCCAAGCCGTATTGATCGGCGTCGTCGATGAAGATGGTGTTGGCGTTCGGGATGTCGAGGCCGCTTTCGATGATCGTCGTCGCCACGAGGATGTCGGCGTCCTTGCGGATGAACGCCACCATCGCTTTCTCGAGTTCCCCCTCGGCCATCTGGCCGTGGCCGACGACGATCTTCGCCTCCGGCACGATCATCTTCAATTTGGCTTCGACATCGAGAATATCGTGGACGCGGTTGTGCACGAAGAAGACTTGCCCGCCCCGGTTGAACTCGCGGTGGATCGCATGCCGGATGAGCTTGTCGTCCCAACTGACGATGCGCGTTTCGACCGGGTACCGATCCGGTGGCGGCGTCTCGAGGTTCGAGATTTCCCGCACGCCGAGCAGCGCGCTGTGCAGCGTCCGCGGGATCGGCGTCGCCGTCATCGTCAGAATATCGACCGTCGTCCGCAGCCGTTTCAGCCGTTCCTTGTGCTCGACGCCGAATCGCTGTTCTTCGTCGATGACGACCAAACCGAGGTCTTTGAATTTGACTTTGTCCGAGACCAGTCGGTGCGTGCCGACGATGATGTCGATGGTCCCCTCGGCGAGGGCTTTGATCGTCTCGCGCTGCTTCGCCGCACTTTTGAAGCGGTTGAGCACCTCGACGCGGAACGGGTACTCGGCGAGGCGCTGCTGAATCGTCTTGTAATGTTGCTCGGCGAGCACCGTCGTCGGCACGAGGATCGCCACCTGCTTACCGTTGTCGATGGCCTTGAAGGCGGCGCGGATGGCGACCTCGGTTTTGCCGTAGCCGACGTCTCCGCAGAGCAGGCGATCCATCGGTTTGGGTTTTTCGAGGTCGGCCCGGATCTCGGCGATGGCGGTCAGTTGATCGGGTGTTTCTTGGTAAGGGAACGCCCCTTCGAACTCGCGCTGCCAGTCCGAATCCGCCGGGTACGGGTGACCCGGAATCGCGGCGCGCACGGCTTGGATCTGGATCATCTCCGCGGCCATGTCCATGACCGCTTCGGAGATTTTGTCCTTCTGCCGGCCCCACGACGTGCCCCCGAGTTTGGAGAGCCTCGGTTCCCCCTGCGCCCCGCCGATGTAGCGTTGGATCAAATCGATCCGCGTCGCAGGAACGTAGAGCAGCACGCCATCGCGGAACTCCAGGATCAAAAACTCTTCGAGGCCGGCGCTTTGCGTCGAGGGTTGAGAATCGCGGAAGAGCCCGCCGTCGTTGCCGCCGACGGTTCCTTTTTCGAGTGTGCGCATCCCGCGGAAGCGCGCGATCCCCTGCGCCACGTGGACGACGTAGTCGCCGTCGTTCAGATCCAAGAAGCTGTCGATGGCCCGCGACTCGATCTTCCGCCCCGCCGCCGCGCCCGCTTGCTTCACCCCGGGCGGCAGCAGCTCCTTGTGGAAGAGTTCGTGGCTGCCGAGTACGAGCGCCCCGAGATCGACGAGGCGGAACCCGGCCCGCACGTGCCCCGCGATCAGCGTCACCCGGCCGCTCTCGGCGAGTTGGCCCGTTTTCAGCACGTCCGTGAGCCGGTGGATTTCCGCCTCGGTCTGACAGGCGATCCAGACGCGGTCGTTCGCGGCGACCGTATCCAATTCCTCCCGCACCCGCAGCACATTCCCGCTGAATCGCTCGATGCTCTCGACGCGCAAATGCGCCGTCGCTTCGACGCTCGGCCGCGGCATCGCCGAGATCGCTACAGTCGGCAGCTTCATCAACTGCTCGAACGCCCCCGCCGGCGTGAACAATCCGGCCGGGTTGTTCACGCGCTCAAAGAAATGCTTCCCCTGTTCGCGCAGGTCGCCGTGTTCGAAGAGCGCGACCACCGACCCGGCGGGGAAGTAGTCGAGTAAGAACCCCAGCCCACCGCGACCGGCGTGCGGATCGAACGCGCCGAGGATCAGGAGTTCGGTCAATTTGTCGAGGCTGCGCTGCGTCTGCGCGGCGAAGTGGCGGATCGATTCGAGATCGTCGCCGAAGAATTCGAGCCGGACGGGGTCGGTGGCGTCGGGCGGGAAGAGGTCGAGGATGCCGCCGCGTTTGCCGAATTCCCCGGGGTATTCGACGGAATCGACCCGCTGATAGCCGGCGTTCAGCAGCCACGCCGCGAATTCATCCGGCGGCAGCGCCTGCCCGACCTGGAGGCGCCGGCCGCGTTTGGCGAGGTCGTCGCGCAGGGGCACCGATTGCAGCACCGCCGCGAACGGGGCCAGCACGACTTTCGGCGGAGTCGCCCCGCCGAGGTTCTGCAAGACGCGCAACCGCGCGCCGGTTTCGGGGGCAATTTTGCCGGCCTTCTCGACCGGCGGCCACGTTTCG
This sequence comes from Fimbriiglobus sp., assembly GCA_025352235.1. Lineage (GTDB taxonomy): Bacteria > Planctomycetota > Planctomycetia > Gemmatales > Gemmataceae > JALHQU01. The sequence goes on along the minus strand of JANXTU010000077.1, from coordinate 215 downwards.
TAAGCGGGGAAGACGGCCGGGCGTTGGCCGAAGGTGGCGAGGTCTTCCGCCCACGGCCCGACATCCGTGAGGTTCGGCACGACGACCAACACCGTCGCGGCCGCTTCCCCCGCGAGCGCGGCCACCGCCAGCGCCGCCGAGGATCCCCACGCCCCGTCGATTCCCCCGGCCTGCTTACCGGTCAGCGCCGCGCGCAGAGTCGCCCATCCCGGCAG
>JANXTU010000036.1 GCA_025352235.1 Fimbriiglobus sp. | reverse complement strand
CCGATGGTTTCGAAGTGGGCGATCATGCGTTGGTAGAAGGGGTGGATCGACAGCGTCGCGCTGTCGCCGATGACGAGCAGTGAGCGCCGGGCCCGGGTGAACGCGACGTTGGTGCGGCGGGTGTCGGCGAGGAAGCCGATTTCGCCCTCGGCGTTCGAGCGGACGAACGAAAAGAGGATCGCTTCTTTCTCTTGGCCTTGGAAACCGTCGACGCTGTCGACTTCGAGATCCGGCACGTCGGCGAGCTTCTCGCGGATCAATCGGACCTGGGCGCGGTACGGCGTGATGATGCCGATGGCCGTCGCGGGGACACCGGCTTCCAATAATCGTCGGGCGTATTTGATGGCCAGTTCCGCTTCCAACGGGTTGCGCCGGCTGCCGCTTTCGGGCTCGCGCTCTTCGTCGTAACTCGCGCCGGCCGTGTCGATGTAACGCACCGGTTGTTCGGTGACGGCCCCGGCGGTGACGCCGTCGAGATCGCAAAGCCGGTGCCCGGCCACCGATTCGTGCGCGACGAGCGCCCCGTTGTAAAACTCGGCGTTCGAGAAGCCCATGATGTCCGCGTGCATCCGGTGCTGGACCGTCAGCAACCGGGCGACGGTATCCCCGAATCCATTCGCCAGCCGTTCCATCAGGCTGATGCTCAGGCCCCGACCGGCGGCTTCGGGGGAAATGACCGTCGCGGGCAGCTGCTTGTGATCCCCGGCCAGCACGAGCTTATCGACGCGCAACAGCGGTAGCCAGCTCGCCGGTTCGGTGCTTTGGCCGGCTTCGTCGATCATGGCCCAATCGAAGCGCCGCCCGATGAGCCGGTCGCTGGTCAGGCCGGTCATCGTCCCGCAGACGATCCGCGCTTCATCGAGAATCCGCTCCGCCGCGAGGGTCTCGAACTTGCGGGCTTCGCCGAGCAGCGCCCGGGCCTCGCGCCGCAGCGCGGCCTTCTCGCCGGGTTGCGGGCGTTCCTTCGTCCATTTGTCGGCCTGTTGAAACAGCGAGTACGCCTCCTTGGCGAACTTGCGGGCCTGCCGGCCGTCGACGTGCTTTTGAACGAGCATGTCGAGCGCGCGGTCCCGCAGCGCCGGATCGACACGGGCCGGGTGGCCGACGCGCACCGGCTTCTCGCCGATGGCGATGAGTTTTTCGAGCAGGTTGTCGACGGCGTGATTGCTCGGGGCGCAGGCCAAGACGCGTTCGCCACGTAGCACCGCTTGGCGGATCGCTTCGACAAGGGTCGTCGTCTTCCCCGTCCCCGGTGGGCCGTGGATGATGGCGACATCCTTCGCGCTCAAGGCGAAGCGCACCGCGTCTTGTTGCGATTCGTTCAGGTGCTCGGCAAGTTGCAAATGCGGCAGTTTGTCGAACTCCGGCCGGCGTTCGCCCAAGAGAACCGTACGGAGCTCGGCGAGGCGATCGCCGTTGGCGGTGGCCGCGCGGCGGAGGGCTTCTTGCTGGCGCTGGCGTGAGATTTCGTCGGCAGACAGGTCGAGCCGCCAGGTGGCGTCGTCGCTGAGGTCGTCGTCGGGCGGCTCGATGGCGATGCCGATGGTGTTGGCATCGCGGTCGAAAACGACCCCGCGGTACGACGGGTGGCGACGGTTGACGCCGGTTTGATTCAGGACGATTGGCGAGCCGGGTTGGAGCCGGTTCGGGGGGAGCCGGTCGCTGCGCAGACTCCGGCTGAAGGTCAACAGCAAGCGACCGCCGAGGCCGAATTCGGCGTTGCGGATTTCGAGGCCCGTCAGCGTGACGCCGTCGCGCAGGCCGGTGTCGGATTGCGCCGCTTTACGCGCGGCTTCCTGCTCCGCGGCCGCTTCGAGGTCGAGCAACGCGGACAATTTGGCGAAGTGCGCGGAATCGAGCTTGGGCGGCGGCATGGGGTCTCCGGCACGACTACTGTCAACCTTACTTCTTATGCGGCGGATCCTGTTCTAGACTTCCCGCGATGCAATCTCGGGGTCCGGCCGTGCGCGATTCTTCCACCCGGCTCGCCGTCGTCGCCACGATCCTCGGCGTCCTGATCGCCGGTTGGTGGGCCGGCCGCGTCGCGGTCGAAGACAACCACTGCGAAGACCTGTGGATTTACACCTCCGGCGCGGCGCTCGGCCTGCGCGGGGAATCGCCGTACGATACGCCGAAGATGCACGCCCGCGTTGCAGAGCAGTACAGCGACGTCGACTTGATTGATAACAACGGCTTCTTCCTGACTCCCCAAGCGATTCTCGTGTTCGCCCCGTTCGTGCCGCTGCCGTGGATCGCCGCGAAATTGCTTTGGTGCGGAATCATGATCGCTTTGAGCGCCGCGGTCGCGTGGAAGTTGCAGGCATTCGTGCCGGGCGCGTTCCCACCCTGGTTCACGGCGGCGGCGGCCGTGGTCATCTTGTGTAATCCGCTGTCGCTGTTCGTGCTGATCGTCGGCCAGACGACGTTGTTGATTGCGGCCTGCGCCGTGCTCGGGCAAGCGGCACACCGCGCCGGTTGGATACGGATCGGAGCGTTGATTTGGGCCGTGGCGTTCATCAAGCCGCATTTGGCGATTCCGCTGCTGCCGCTGGCGTGGTTTCTCAGCGGCTGGCGCCGGCCGGTGGAAATCGTCGCGTGGGTGGCCGGGTTGAATCTGCTCGCGGCGATGATTGTCACCGGGTCGCCGGGGTTCCTGCTCGACTACCTCAGTTATTTGCAGGGCGGCCATCAGTCGGTGGAGTTCAACCGCGTCAGCGTGAACCGGCAGATCACGGGGTGGAACCGGCTCGTGGT
>JANXTU010000031.1 GCA_025352235.1 Fimbriiglobus sp. | reverse complement strand
GTGATGTCCGCGACGTCGGCGTCGGTGAAGTGGCCGGCATCTTTCAGGCTCTGGATGATCTCGGTGATGGCCGCGTCGCGCGTCGTCGCTTTCAGATCCGGGAGGATCGCTTCCCGGACGATGAAACTATTCAGCCGCATGCATACCCCTTCATACATACCCGTTCGTTCGAGGCCCCGCAGAGCCACCTCAGTCTTTGATTCCTTCGGTTCCGCCGTGGGACGGGTTCCGGCGGTGATCTTGGATCGTGTCTTTGTAGTGCTTGATTTGCTGGGTAACTTTCTCGATCGCCGAGCGGGCCGACGCCATCACGTCCGGGTCGTGCCCGTGGCCGACGAATTCATGTTTGTGCTCCGCTTCGGCGATCACTTCGACGTGCTTGTCCGGCCCCGAAAGATCGACCATCACTTCGATCATCATCAACCGGTCGAAGAAGTGGAGGAGTTTTTCCGCTTTTTGGGTAATCCGCAGTTGGTGCTCTTCGCTCAAGTGCCCGTGGCGGACCGACAGTTTGACTTGCACGTTGGCCTCGAATCGTCGTCGGGGAGTATCCCGGCCCGCAGTCCCATCGACGCAGTGCCGCTGGGGAATTGTAGGCGATTTTCTCGGGGAATGTAGAAATCGGGCGAGCCGGCCGCAGAAGCCGCCGGATTCTTCCCGGCGATCCCCAATCCGGCGGCTCACGCCGACGACTCGACGGGCTTAGTTTTTCGGTTCCGGTAGATGGTCGTCGCGCGGCTCGCCCCGGCCTTTGGGCATGACCGAAGGGAGCGTCAACAGGACCTCGGTGCCGCCCGGTTCGACGGTGACTCGCTCGGCCAATTCGACTTCAAGCCCCATGGTCGCCCCGTCGCTCGCCGGGTGATAAACGACTTTGTAAATCCCCGCCGGGGCGCCGGGTTTGATTTCGAGTTTGCCGCTGGAGAGGGTCTTCTCGGTGCGGACCGTGAAAGTCCCGTTGGCTTGGACGGCGCCGTTCACGATCAAGCTGGAACTCGAACCGTCCGGAATGAATATTAACCCACCGTCTTTCACGGGCTGGCCGTCGCGTTGGATCGTCCCGCTCAACGGGTGCAGTTGATTCATGGGCCCGGCATCGTCGCAGCCGGAGCAAAACAATGCGAATAACGCGGTAGAAATGATCGCGTGTCGGGGCATGGTGTTTCTCGGGAAAAGAATAGACCCACAGCGGGAGCCTGTGGGCCATGGGAACGGCAGTGTTCTGCGACTACTTCTTCTTTTGTTCTTTCTGGTACTGGATCTCGTCTTGATCCGCTTCTTTCTGCGACTTGTCCTGCTGCGCCCTCAACTCGGGGCTATCGACCGGGGCGGCGGACTTATCCGAGCAGCCCAGCGCGGTCGAAACCGCGAGGGCGACTACTGCGATACACAGGTATTTCACGTTCCGATTCTCCGTCAGTCGAGGTTGGTATTGGATTCGCCGCCGTTGCGGGTGCACACGGCGGACCAGATGACCGGGTCGATGCTGTACTTGACGCTGCGGACCGAGCCGTCGCCGAAGACGGCGTTCATCGCACCGGTGTGCGACGAGCCGAATTGCTGGTTCCAAATCGTGACCGGGTTACCCGAGGCATTGATGACGCACGGGGCTTCGAGGTCAGGGCGTGGCGTCCGCGGGATTGTCCGTGTGCCGGTGCCTTGCAAAGCCGGTTGGCCGTTGTTGTAATCGTAGGTGAAGGTACCGCCGCCGATGCACTCGTCCCAGCCGGCGTTGAAGTTTTGTTCGTTATCGCCGCCGTCTTGGCCCGTGAATCCGGCCATGAAGCGGCGCTGCGGGTGCAGCCATTTCTCGGCTACCAGAAGCGTGTTTGAAGCGCCGTCGGTGATGCCGACGATCGTGACCGGGCCCACGTTGCTGCGGATGACCAGTCCGTTGAACGTGTTCGCGCCGCCGGCGGAACCGTCCACTGGAGTACCGTTGTCGAAGGTCGATCCGGCGTTGCCGTTGTAGTCGCTCCGTGTGCCGCCGTTGATCACTTCCGGCCCACGCCGCGTCGGGCAGTAGTAAGTCTTGACGGTGCTGACGTAAAGCTCGGCCCGGCTCGTGAGGCGGAAAATGTTATCTTGTTCGAGATACGGCAACAAGTAGTAACGCCAGTTGAAGCCGTCGCGGTTGTCCATCTGCCCAGCCGCGTTCAGTGTCGCCGCATTGGCATCGTTCCAGTTGCAGCAGCTAATGTTCGCTTGGCCGGCGGGTCGCCCGTCGCGGCCACCCGGGATCAGTTTCCCGTTGGCACTCTCGTAGTTGTGGAACCCGAGGCCGATCTGCTTCAAATTGTTGCTGCACTGCATGCGGGCGGCCGCTTCGCGGACTTTTTGCACGGCCGGTAGCAACAGGCCGATCAGGATCGCGATGATCGCGATGACCACGAGGAGTTCGATCAGCGTGAATGCGGATCGCACAGCGGACTTCATGAGACAGACTCCGGGAAAAAACAAACCGGCGACCCCAATGCCACTACTTGCAGGTTAGAAATGAATGAGGGGGAAACGGCGTAGGGAGTATGAAGATTCCGAGACGACTGGGGAAATCCGAGTTTCCGCGGGAAACTTGGCGGGAGCCGGGGTGTTTTCCGTTGCGTCCGGCCACTCGGCTTTCCATAATGCGACTTCCCGGCGAGGATGCGCCCGGGTTTTTCGATCCCCGCAGCCATCCGGCGAGCTGCGGGGGCGGTTGCGTCGCAACCGCTTGCAGACGCCGAATCAATACGTTCGGTCGGCCCGTTGCTTCACCCGGCCCGCCCTGCGGCGGAATGACACCCTGGACCCAAACCCGCCTCGGCGGACGATTCCATACCCCGGAGACCGTGAGACCCCGCGGCGCTCGCCCCGCCCGCGATGACTCGACGTCGGAACGCAACGGGCCACCGCTGGAGTGGCCCGATGAATGATTATGTCCTCGGCGGGTTGGTATTCGCCAACTTGTTGATCGTTGGTGGTGGGCTGATCGCCCTGCGCAACATGCTGCGCCAGCGGCCGGCCGAAACACCGTTGGTCCCGGTCGCGAGTTCGCCCCTCGTGGCGGACATCGCCTCTGTCGATCCGGCCTTGCTGCGGCAAGCCGAAGCCCAGATGAAGGAAGCCGTGCGCCAGGCCGAAGTCCAAGCGAAGGAACTCATCCGGCAGGCCGAGAACAAAAACCGCGACATCCTCGAACAAGCCCGCCGCGATGCCGACCGCATCGTGAAAGAAGGGGAATTCAAACTGAAGGACGACGCCTTCAAACGGCGTGAGGAGATCACTCGCGAGTTCGAGAAGACCCGCAACGACCTCAAAGACACCGAACGCCGGCTCGAAAAACGCGAGGACACCCTCGACGGCCAACAAAAAGAAATCGCCGAGAAAAAGAAGACCCTCGATGGCCAAGTGAAGAAAGCGACCGACCAGAAGGAACTCTTCGACAAGAAGACCAAAGACCTCGAAGTCCTGATCGACCAAGAGACCAAGACGCTGCAGAAGCTATCCGGCCTCTCCCGCGAGCAAGCCGAGAAACAACTCCTCGAGCGCATCGAGTACGAACTCGCCGAAGAAGTCGCGGCGCGCATCCGCAAATCGAACGAGAGCTACCAACAGCAAGCCGAGGCGAAGGCCCGCGAAATCCTCGCCACGGCCGTGCAGCGCTACGCCAGCGCCCACACGGCCGAGGCGACCGTCAGCACGGTCGATATCCCCAGCGACGACATGAAGGGCCGGATCATCGGCCGGGAAGGGCGGAACATCCGCACCTTCGAAAAAGCGACCGGGGTCGATGTGATCGTGGACGATACACCCGGCGTGGTGGTGGTGTCCGCGTTCGACAACGTCCGCCGCGAGATCGCCCGCATCTCGCTGACGAAGCTGATCCAAGACGGCCGCATTCACCCGACGCGCATCGAAGAGATCGTCCTCGAAACCCAAAAGGAAATGGACGCGACGATTTTGGAAATCGGCCGCAAGGCCGCGATCGAACTCGACATCGCCCTGCCCCACGACAAGATTTTGCAACTGCTGGGCCGCCTCCGATTCCGCACGAGTTACAGCCAAAACGTCCTGCTGCACAGCATGGAAGTCGCGCACCTCAGTGGCATGATCGCGTCGGAACTCGGGTTGAACGCCCAACTCGCGCGGCGTTGCGGGCTACTCCACGACATCGGCAAAGCGGCGGATCACGAGATGGAAGGCGGCCACCCGAAAGTCGGCGCCGAACTGGCCAAACGCTACGGCGAGACCAGTAAAGAAGTGCTCCACGCGATCGTCGGCCACCACGACGACATCACCGTGGACAACATCTATACGGTGATCGTCGCGTCGGCCGACGCCATCAGCGCTAGCCGACCGGGCGCCCGCCGCGAGACTTTGGAGAAGTACGTCAAGCGCATGGAATCGCTGGAAGCCGTCGCTTGCGGCTTCCCCGGCGTGAGTGCCGCCTTCGCCATCCAAGCCGGCCGGGAACTCCGAGTCATCGCCAATGCCCACGAAACGACCGACGCGCAAGCGTTGCAAATCTGCCGCGACATCGCCCGCGCCATCGAGCAAGAGCTGGACTACCCCGGCGAGATCAAAGTGACGGTCATCCGCGAGACGAGGAACGTCGAGATGGCGAAGTGAAGGCGAAGGTGGCACCGGCGAAAAGTTCGGAGGTGTCGAGCAACCCGGTTTCTCGGAGTTGCTCGATGTTCGGTCGTCCGGGCGAAGCACGCCTCAACTACTTTTTCCCGGCCACGACGGCGATCGAGCCCGTGTCGCTGATGAAGAGGAAGTTGCCGGTGTTCTTATCGACGAACACTTCGATTCCGTACCGGTTGGCCTTGCCGAACTCGGGGACGCCGCCCGGGCGGGCTTTCAGGCTCATGGCCTTCTTCCATTCCAGACCTTGTTTTTCCTTCATCGCGGCCGGGGCGGGCGCGATCGCGAGAGAACCGGACTCGCTGATGTAAATCAGGCCGCCGGTGTTTTCGTCCTTGAAGACTTCGATGCCGAACTTGGCCGTCTTATCGGCGACGAAGTCCGGTTCGTCGGCTTTGCGTACGCGGCAGGTCAAGCCGTACAGCGGCTTGGGCGCCTTGATTTTGTCCGCTTCCGGGGCCATGGCCGGCGCGGGGCCGGCGGCGAGTTGGCCCGCTTCGGTGATGTAGACCAAGCCGCCGGTGTTTTCGTCCTTGTAGACTTCGACGCCGAATTTCTTGGTGTCTTTGGTGAAGCCGTCTTCGTTGGGGCCGCGCACCTTCAAGAGGAGGGCGTGGTGCCAGACGGGGCCTTTGTCTTTGGTGGCGACCGCGAGGCCGCCGAGGGCGAGGCCGCCGGTTTGACTGATGTAAATGAGCTTGCCGGTACCGGTGTCGAGGAACACTTCGACGCCGTACTTGGTGGTGTCTTTGGTGAATTTGTCTTCGTCGGCTTTCCGCGAGCGCATGTCGTGGGCGAACAGCCATTCGGCTTTTTTCTTGGCCACATCGGGTTCGCCTGCATCGAGGACCGCGAGGTTGCCGGCTTGCGAAATGGCCAGCGTCGCGCCCGTCAGTGGTTCTTTGAAGATTTCGACACCGATCTTGATCGCTTTGTCCCAATCGGTCTGCCCGCCGGTCCGGACTTTCAAATCGTGGGCGTAGATCCAGACGGGCTTGGGGGCGGGCTGGGCGGAGGCCGCGGCGGCGAAGGCCATCCCGGCCGCGAAGGAGAGCAAGACCCGAAGCTTCATGGTGGCGATCTCGGAATGGGTATCGGTCCAAATTGCCTAACTTCGGCATTCAATGGAGACGGTTCGCCCTTGTCAAGTTAACACCGCCGGTAGCCGGGCGCGGAGAAAATCTGGGCGAATCTCGGATTTGGTGATGAAAGCCGCTTGACCCTGCCCGAACCCGTGGCTATCAACCCGCCGCTTACACACAGTCTCTTTCGTAGTCGGCCGGAATCGGCCGGGGTTCGAACGGAGCGACCGCCCTCGGCGGCTCGCATTCCGAGGTTCCGTGGAACGGCGTCGGGGGACGCTGCCCGCGGGACCGGAGACGTGCCGGCATACATGCTGGTCTTCGCATTCGGAGGGGAACGAGGCCATGAAGTCTCAGGCGAACAAATGGGGTTGGAAGGCACTGGCGACACGGATGTTGCTCGCGCCCGTTTTGATGGCCGGCCCGTTCGCGGTCCCGGCGTCTGCGCAAACCGGCTCAAAGCCGGCCGACACGGGCAAAGCCCGCGCGGCCGACACGTCGAAAGGCGTGACCACGAACGACTCGAAAGACCTGCTCAAACAAGGCCGCAAGGCCCTCGCGGAGGGTCGCTACGACGCGGCCCAAGATTTCGCCCGCCAAGCGGACGCGAACAACCCGCAAGGCCGGTGGGGCCTGCTCGGCGATACGCCCGAGTCGCTGCTGAAAGACTGCCAAAGCTCTCGCGCCAAGGCCGATAAGGTCGAAGCCGCGCAGTTGATCAAAGACGCCAAGGACCTCTTCGCCCGTCCCGCGAAGATCGAAGCGGATCGCGCCGCCTACCTCGATCAGGCCGCGGCCAAAATCGACCGGGCCTGCGTTCTCTGCGGCCCCGCCGGGTTCATCGACGAACTCAATCCATTCGCCGACCGGCCCGAAAGCCTGAAGCGCGAAATCGATTCGGCCCGCGGGAAGATCCGCCGGACGGTGCCCGCGCCGAACGAAGCCCGCATCACCGGCGCCAAGCCGGCCACCGGCAAGCCGAAGCCGACCTTCGATGGCATCACGCTGCCGAAGCCCCTGGAAGTCACGCCGACCATCGCCGCGGCCACTCCGGTGTCGACGGGGAACGGCCGCACCGCCGCCGTCAAGCTGATGGAAGAAGGCCGGGCGCTGCTGGCTCAAGACCTGTTGCTGGAAGCCAAAGCAAAGTTCGGCGAAGCCAACAAGTTGAACGTGCCGTTCGCGTACAGCGAAGAAAACCCCGACCGCTGCCTGCAAGACGCGGCCGCCAAGGGCAAAGAGAAGATCGAATCGCTCTGCCGGATCGCCCAAGAATTCGCGACCCGCAAAGACATCGCCAAAGCCGAAGTGACCTACGCCGCGGCCCACAAGCTGGCGGTCGGGTTCGAAATGCGGACCCGCAGCATCGAAGCGGAAGTCGCGTTGCTGAAGTCGGGCAAAGGCCTGGCACTCGCGTCCGTGCAACTGCCGGACGCGCCGCCGCTGAACCTCGAATTGGTCATTCCCGATTCGCCGAAGAAGCCGGAACCGACGCTGCCCGATGTGCCGTCGCTCCCGGTTCTCCCCGGCGAAGCGAAGATCGAATTGCCGAAACTGACCTCGCCCAAAGTCGACGCGCCGAAGCTCCCGGACTTGTCGAAGCCGCTCGAAATCCTCGAGTTGCCGACGGTCGGCGTCCCGGAATTGCCGAAGCTGGAACCGAAGCCGGTCGCGAACCCCGGTCGCAAACTGCTCGACGACGCCGTCACCGAGTTGAAGGCCGGCAATGTCGAGATGGCCCGCAACTTGGCCGTGAAGGCCCACAACGCCGATGGCGGCGTGAAGAAAGAAGCCCAAGAGCTTCTGCGGGAAATCGACGCCGAAATGCACACGGCCAAGAAGAAGGAAGCCATCGCGTCCTTCAAGGCCGCGTCGGACGCCTTCAACGCCAAGCAGTACGAAAGCGTCGAACAGCTTTTGAAGTTGATCGATCCGTCGATGCTGTTGCCGGAGCAGGCGAAGAGCCACGAAGCCATGCTCCGCATGAGCGGCGCGGCCATCGCCAAGGCCAAGGAGCCGCTGCCGGGCGCCGCACCGACGACCCCGCCCTCGACGCTGATCCCGAGCACGCCAACGACCCCGACGGCCAACCTCGCCGATCAAATGAAGGCCCTCACCGACGTGGAGTTCCAGCAACTCCGCTCGGAAGGCCTCCAAGCCGAATCGCAAGCGATCGACGCGTTCAAGAAAGGCGAGACCGACGTCGCCATCACGAC
>JANXTU010000601.1 GCA_025352235.1 Fimbriiglobus sp. | reverse complement strand
GCGGGACATCTTCAATTTGAACTCGCGGTGGATCGCGCTCGTCGCCAAGAACAGGTGAATACGCGGCTTCGGCGAATGCTTCACGGCGTCGGCGGCCCGGTCGATGTCGGCGGGGTTGCAGCGCGCCAACCCGCAGATGATCGGCCCGTGGACCTGACGGGCGATCTCGGCGACGCTCTCGAAATCGCCGGGCGACGCAATGGGGAACCCAGCTTCGATCACATCCACCCCGAGTTGCTTGAGGGCGTGGGCCATCTCGAGCTTTTCCGGGAGCGTCATGCTACAACCGGGGCTTTGCTCGCCGTCGCGCAGCGTGGTGTCGAAGATCAAGACGCGGTTCGGGTCGGTCGCGGTCATAGCGGTGTCACTCGCTCGGGGGGAACGAACAAGGCCCCGGAACTCATACGAGTTCCGGGGCCTTGTTCGATTCGGTCGCAACCGGAATCAGGCGCGGAACTCGTCGCTTGGGATAAGCCCGAGGAGCGCGAGGTTCGTCAGCCGGAGTTCAATTGCCATATATTCATCTTACGGGAGCCGATCCCCCTCTGCAATGTTATCGCCGAATTTCAGGATCAGCTTGTCGCGGGTGGCGGCACTCCGACCCCGAAACGGTTCCAATCGATCGAATGGATTTCGCTCGTCCGCGGGTTGCTGTTCGATCATCTGCCACAGGGCTTCGAGCCACTTCGCCAGCGGCTTCTTCAAATCCTTCTGAGTCAACTTTACCGAAAACTTTTGACCGAAGCCATTCGCCCGGAGCACCAGCGGCGGCATCGCGGCGAGGGCCTTGCCCCACTCCTTCGCGAGGGCGATACCCGAATCAGGTGGCTGCGCCTCATCGATGATTCGGAGCGTATTGCTCACGCCATCGGCCGGGGACGGCGAAGTATTGCGGACCGGTACAAGATCCCAAACCTTCTCAAAAGCGAGCGTCCCGATGCCGGCCGGTTGTCCATCGACCTTCGACAGCGACTTCGCGGTCGACAGCGCGCTCTTCGCCACGGCGTCCCGATCCCGACCAAGGATCAGCCGGTTCCCGGAGACCGCGTAATGGATCGGAGTGGAATCGTGGACGAGGCCCCAGACCTTGACGGATTGAATCGACTCACCGGCCGGATCGGGGAGTTTCTCCGCGCCCGTGAGCAGTTGCGAAATCTTTGGGACAATCGCGAGCCAGCCCTGCGCCGCGGCCGCGTCGTCGAGGGTCAGGATCGCGAGCGGATGAGCCGGCTTCGCCTTCGCATCCGCCGGTTGTTTCGGAAACAGAACTGTCGCCGACTGCACCAGCGGAAGCCATTCGGCGGCGAATTTGAAGCCCCCCTTCTCCGCTTCCGCGGCCAGTTCACTCGGCAATCCCCCGGCCTGCCCCAGCGCTTGCCCGATGGCGTCGGCGGCGTCGAGGATCGCCTTCGCCCGTTTTTCTTTGGCCGGAAACGCCAACTGCAACGCGGCGGAGTACGCGTCCACCTCGGGGAAGCTCGCCTCGCCCCCACTGAGCAACGCCAACAGAGGGCAGGTCCCGCCCGCCTTCACACCGGCGTTCGCGGTCAACTCCCAGCCATCCGGGTGCAACTGCAGCGAACCCGTGACCGATTCGACCTCTTTCGGGTTCAGCAAAAAGCGGACACACGAAATCGCGGGCGATTTGTGCCAGTCGGCATTCGACACTTTCTTCGCCGCGATCAGTTGGGCATCGAGCGCGGCCGCATCGACGCAGAAGAAGACGCCCGGTTTCTTGCGCGCCGCGGCGTGCGGTTCGAGCACCGGCGCCGTCGAGAAACCCGCGGATTTTTCGGTCCCCGCGAAGCGGCGGTAGACATCGTGTACCGCGTTCACGCTCGATCCGATCACGAATAAACCGGGGGCGTAGAAGTAGGTCGGCTCGCACAATCCCTGCGCCGGGGCCGGGTCTAAAATCGGCTCCGATTTATTATTTTCATTGATGATCGCGCCGGTCAATCCGCGATTTTGATAGACCGCGATACCGTCAATTTTGCCGACCCGACGGATGTTCGCCGCCGAAAGCAAGTACTGCCGCACGAGGAACCCGGCGATTTGGCTCTCGCCGAGGACGAACGCCACCGCCAGCGACGGCCGACCCGTCTTGGCATCGAACCCGGTCAGTCCCGCGGCGACCCCTTTGAACTTTTTGAAGTCGGCGAGCATCTCCGGCGAGACGAGCGCGCTGCCCTCGCCGACTCGTCTCAAACCCGCGAGCGCACCGGGCGGTTGCATCTTGTCGCGGCGGTCGTGGCTGTGCCCGAGGCTATCCGCCAACAGCGTCCCCTTCACGAACTCCGCGATGGCGTCCGAAGTCGCCGCCGGTCGGCCGATCTCGGCGTAGGCGAGCGTCCCCGCCGGGAACAACTCCGCGAGATCCTTCGGTTCGGCGGCACCCGCGGCCGCGGCGACTAGCAACCAAGCCGGGGTGAGCAGAGTGCAGCGGAGCATGTCGGGTTCTCGTCATCGAGTGGCGTGACAGAATTCTATCAGCGCCGGACTCGGATCGCCTCGGGAGGATAAACCCGAATTTATCCGGCCTTCACGCAACGCTCAGGCCGCTCGCATAGACTCCGGGTGCGGTTTGCGCCGGCGGGGTGTTCCCGGCGACGCGGGTTGCGGTGTTCTAAGGAGTTCCCCATGCGTGCGATGCTGACGATGGTTCTCGGTGCGGTTCTGGCGTTCGGCGCGAGCGCCCGCGCGGACGAAGAAAAAATCGCGATCGACAAACTGCCCAAGGCGGTACGCGAGACCGTGAAGAAACGCTTCCCGAAAGCGGAGCTGGTCGAAGCGGCCAAAGAAACCGACGGCGACAAGGTTGAGTACGAAGTGACTCTCAAAGACGGCGAAACCAAGTACGACGTGATGCTGAGCCCGGACGGCAAAATCACCCTGATCGAAAAAGTGATCGCCGCCAATGATCTGCCGAAAGCCGTGGCCGCCGCCATCGCCGAGAAGTACCCGAAGGCGACCGGCAAGGTCTACGAAGAAATGACCAAAATCGTCGAAGGCAAAGAAGTGATCGCCTACTACGAAGTGCTGTTGGAAACCGCCGACAAGAAGATGTTCGAAGTCGAAGTATCTCCGGAAGGCAAGATTCTGAAGACCGAGGAGAAGAAGGAAGAAAAGAAAGATGAGAAGAAGGACAAGCAATAAATTGAGTCCGAAGGTCGGGCCGATACCGCTTCGGTCTGACCGCTTCCGCACCCCGATGCCTCCATGACACTTCCATTCCGTTTCAGCGCCGCCGGCATCCTCCTCGCCGCCGCGTTGCTCCTCGGTCTCCGCCTCGGCGACCGCGATGTCGTCTCCGAAGAATTGCGCTTCGCCGAAGTGGCCCGCGAGATGGTCGCCACGGGCGATTACTTCCACCCGACTATCAACGGCAAGAGTTATTACGACAAGCCGCTCGGCTCGTACTGGCTGATCGCCGGTGCGTCGACACTCACCGGCGGCGTCGACGAAACCGCCGCGCGGTTGCCCCCGGCCATCGCCGGCTGGCTCGGCGTACTGCTGGTGATGATGCTCGCCCGAAGGCTCTACGACGACCGCACCGCGCTGTGGGCCGGGGCGGTCCTCGCGACCTGCTTCAGCTTCGCCTTCTATGCGCGCCGGGCCACCGCCGACATTGAAACCGTGACGGGCACGCTCGCCGCCGTCGCACTGTTCGCCTATTGCCGGGAACGGAAATCGACCGTGTGGGTTCTCGGTCTTTGGCTCATCATGGGGCTGACCTCGCTGACCAAAGGCCTGCTCGGGTTCGCCCTGCCCGTCGTCGTGTTCGGCACCTTCGGCATCTGGTCGATACTCGTCGATCGCATCAAGTGGCGTGCAGTCCCGGCGCGGTACCTCACGCACAACCGCTGGTTTTTCAACCGTTGGACGGTCGTCGCCGTTCCCCTCGGTCTCGCGGTGTTCCTCGTGCCGTACGCCATCTCCGGTTGGCAATCGGGCGTCGGCGACGGCCTCGGGATGGTCTATCGGGAGAACGTGAAGCGGTTCTTCCAGCCGCACAACCACACGGGGCCGGTCTATTTGTACGTGCCGGTGCTCTTCCTACTCGCGGCGCCCTGGGGTCTGTTCCTCCCGGCGGCCTTGGTCCCTCGACGCGATGCTGGCGAGTCGGATCGCTCAGTCAAGGCCTTCTTCTGGGGGCTGTTTTTTTTCTTCACCCTCTCGGCCTCGCGCCGGAGTTATTACCTGCTGCCGATTCTCCCGGCCGTGGCGCTGCTCGTGTCGCGATTGCTGAGTACGCCGCTCGATTCGTTGAAGCCGATCACCCGGCAATTGTGGAACGCAGCATACCTCGCGATGGGAATCGGCGTCGTCCTCGCGGGTTCGCTCTTACTCAGTCCCGCCGATATTTTGCCGGCGCCGTACGACCGGCTACCGACGCTGCCCGCACGGCCGTGGTTCGCCGTCGGTTGGCTGTTGGCGCTGGCGCTCGTCGCTGGCGCAATACTCCGGCCGCACCTCCGCCCATTCGCCGCGCTCGCGGTCACCGCCGCCGGATTGGGGTTCGCCCTGCTCGTGGTCTTCCCGGCCATGGACGAATATCGAACCCGGCGCGGGTTCGCGGAAGATGTGAACCGCGCGACTGCGGCCGAACCGGAGAAACTCGCGCTGTACCACTCCCGTGATGTCGTTTTCCAATTGAATCGTACGACGGCACTACCCGACTTCGAGGAACCCGAAACCTTCCACGCCGCGGTGCGGGCCGGGGAAATCCGCTGGGTCATCGTCCGCAAACGCTATCTGCCGCAATTGGCGAAGACGAACACGGCGGTGATCCTCGAAGAAGCGACCTACCCTTGGGAAGGGGCCGACCAACTCGGCGACAAAATGCTGCTTTTGAAAATCGTTTCAAACCCGGGGGAGTGACCGCGATGGCAGCCCGGATTCTCCTCATTGAAGATGAACCGGCCATCGCCGATTTCCTCGTGCGCGGTCTGCGTGAAGAGGGTTTCACGGTCGAGCACGCCGCGGATGGCACCGACGGCGACCACCAGTTGCGGACCGAATCGTGGGATGTCGTGCTGCTCGATTGGTGGCTGCCCGGCACCGACGGACTGACGCTGCTCCACCGCTTCCGCACCGCGGGGCACGAGATACCGGTGCTGTTCCTCACGGCGCGCGACTCCGTTACGGACCGCGTCCGCGGGCTCGACGCCGGGGCGGACGACTACCTCTGCAAACCGTTCGCCTTCGAAGAATTGCTGGCCCGCGTGCGATCGTTGGCCCGCCGGCGCGACGGGCGCACTACGGCGCAATTGTCCCACGGGAATGTCGCCGTGAATTTGACCTCGCATCGGGCCGAACGCGCCGGGGAGCGTCTCGATCTGACCGCGAAGGAGTACGCGCTGCTCGTCTTCTTCCTCCGCCACCCCGGCGAACTGCTGACGCGGACGCGCATCTACGAACACGTCTGGGACGAGCGCTACGACGGCGTTTCGAACACGCTCGAAGTCCACATCGTCGAACTGCGCCGCAAGCTCCAAGCCCACGGCCCGCGGCTGATTCAAACCGTCCGCGGTCGCGGCTACCTCTTCGACGTGGAGACGCGATGACGCTGACGACCCGGCTAACCTTGTTCTACCTCGGCACGCTCGCGGCGGTGCTGGCGGCGTTCTCCGGTACGCTGTACACGCTGGCCCATCGCCACCTGCACGCCGAATTGCACGACCGCACCTCGGGCCTGCTCGACATCGTGACGGCGCGCGCCGAAGTCGAACCCGAGGGTGTGGAATGGGAACCGAAACACTCGATCCCTCCGCTCCCCCATGAACGCGACGCGCACTTTTGGGCGGTGTACTCGTCGACCCGAGCGAGTTTGGACGGTGGCGGACTTCCGACATTGGAAACGGACGGCTACGCCGTGCGCCGGACCATCTGCCATCCCGACGCCGATTCACTGCCGACGACGCTGGAACCGCACCGTTACCGCAATTTGGAATTCGTGGCGGCCTTGCCAACGGCCCCGATGGATCGCGTCCTACGCACACTCGCGTATAGTCTTTTGGGCACGTCCGCCATGGTCTGGCTGGTTTGCGCGTTCGCGGCGCGCCGGCTCTGCCGATGGGCGCTCCGACCCGTGGCGACGATGGCCGCGGGTGCGCAATCGATCTCGCCCGACCAACTCGGCGAGCGACTGCCGATGCCCGAAGCGGAGGATGAACTGCGCGAACTCGCCGCGGCGTTCAATGGGGTCTTGGTGAGGTTTCAAACCTCCTTCGAACGACAGCGCCGATTCACCGGAGAGGCCTCGCACCAACTACGGACGCCCCTCGCCGCGATGCTCGGGCAGATCGAAGTGGCGCTGCGCCGCGACCGGGATCCGACGGATTACCGGGCCGCACTGTCGACGATAAATGTGCAAGCTTTGAGGATGCAGGAGATCATTGAAAGCCTGCTGTTCTTGGCTCGCGCGGATGCCGATGCGATGCGGCCGGTACTCCGGCGGATCGACTTGCGGGACTGGTTGCCGACCTACGTTCGCGAGACTTGGAGTACCCACCTCCGTTGGCCGGACATGATTTACGAAGTTGGAATTTCCGAACCCACCCGCGCCGAGGTCGATATCCATCCGCTTCTCTTGGGGCAAGCCCTCGGCAATCTGCTGGACAACGCTTTGAAATTCAGCCGGCCGGGAACGCCCGTCGCCATCCGTGTCGAACACGTCGAGAGTTCTCTTGTGCTCGGGGTGAAGGATGGAGGCGGCGGCATCGCGGAATCCGACCGCGCCCGCCTGTTCGAGCCGTTCTTCCGCTCCGAGGATGCCCGGAGCGCAGGAGTGCCGGGTGTCGGTCTCGGCTTGGCCATCGCCGCCCGCATCGTGGAATCGATGGGGGCCACGATCCGCTGCGATTGCCCTCCGGACGGCGGCAGCCACTTTCGGATTTTGTTTCGACCCGTTCAACCGCACGATACATCGGCGAGCGACTGACGCACCTCGAATACCGCGAACGAATCGGCGAGGTTTCCCGTCCGCAGTTGCGTCGCCGTCGCCGGCGACACCATCACGCGCACGCCCCGGACGAATTCGTGGCCGAGGT
>JANXTU010000587.1 GCA_025352235.1 Fimbriiglobus sp. | reverse complement strand
CTCCGGACGTGGTCGGTCGAACTCCGTGAACTCCCGGTCACGCGGAGAGGCACATGCCGACGCGGCGTCCGGAGAGGAAGATTTGCCGTTCGTGTTCCAGTAGTCGCTGTTTGCGCTCGAGTCCCCAGCGGTACCCTCGCAGGGAGCCATCGGCGCCGACGACGCGGTGGCACGGTACCAGTAGCGAGATCGGGTTGTTCGCGCAGGCGCTTGCTACCGCCCGCACCGCATGGGGCCGGCCGATCATCGCCGCGAGTTGCGTATACGTCCGGGTCGCGCCGAATGGGATTTGCCGCAGGGCCTCCCAGACGCGGAGTTGAAACTCGGTGCCGTGGGCCGCGAGCGGAAGCATCGTTCCGCCGTTGCCGTCGAGGGTTTCGAGCGCTTCCGCCAAGCTCGCTTGCAAGCCGGCGTCGTCGCGATCCAAGTGGTGGCCGGGGAATTCCGATTTCAGCCATTGCGTCAGTTCGATTTCGGTGTTGCCGAAACCGAGGGCGACGACCCCTTCGTCCGTCGCGGCCAGCAAGAGTTCTCCGAACGGCGTGATCGAACTGGTGTACTCGATGCTCGGCATGTCTGAGCCTCCGGGTGAGCGGTCTTCCTGATTGGGAAGGTTCACGGAGTCCGTTCCGGTTTGAGCCCGACGAACAGGCATAGTATCCCCCACGTGGCGACCAACTGCAAGAGGCAGAAACCCGCGACGGTGCTTTCGGCCCCATAGTGCATTTGATCGAACAACCGCAGGATGAACACCCCCCGAGCCGGCGGCTGGGCGAGTTTCCCCGCGCTCACTTCGCCGAGTGCGAGCGCCGTGACGGCGAGTGCGGTCATGAGGAATGCGCGGGCCGTGAGGGGGGCGAGCACCCAGCGCCAACGGCTGAGAACGCCGCGCCGTTCCACGGCCGCGGCTTCGAGCAGCGATTTCGGGATGCGCCCCATCGCCACGGCCAACATTCCACATGCGAGAGGGAAGAACCGCAGCGCCGCGACCCAGATGCCCGGAAGCGGAGACGGTTGGTCATACAGCAGCGACCGGAGCGGGGGAAAGTCGGGGTGCAGATCGAGCGAGCGCAAGACCGATTGTTCGGCGGAGACGAGTTCGACCGTGGCCTGTTTCAACGCGAATCCGAGGATCGGTCCCGGCAAGGCGACGATCAACAAGCAAACGATCAGCAAACCCATGCGGTAGAGCGGGGCGCCGTAGCCCAGTGCGCACGCGATCCAGGCGAGACCGGCGGTGAAGACTCCCGCGAGCGCCGCCGCAGCCAGGCTATCCAGGAGTGTCGGCCACTCGGTGCGGATGACTTTGTCGAGGCGGAGACCGAATTCCGCGCTCGACGGCGCCGGCAGCAACCCGCCCCCGGCCGCTTTCCAGACGAGCGCTCCGACCGGCAGACCGAGGTAGAGCGCGAACGGGATCCACGCGAGCAGGGTCGCGCGGAGAGTCGCCGTGCCCTGGTCGACCGTTCCGAGACGCAAGGTTTGGATCGAATGGCCGAATCGCCGCAAACCCAGCCGCGCGAGGAGCCCGAACGCGAAGGCCGTGCCGAGCCAGACGGGCGCGGTCGCCGCGATGGCCCCGCCCAACCCGGAACTGCGGACAACCATCTGCGTGTAGACTTCTTCGGCGAAGGTCCGCACCATCATCGCGTCGGTGACGGCGATCTCCGTCCCCGCTTGCAGGGCCACCCAAGCCGCGGCCAACGCCAGCGCCGGCACCAATCGCGGGAGCAGCACCCAGCGGAAATGCCCGCGCGGGCCGCCCGTCTGCCGGGCTTCCTCATCGAGAGCCGGATCAGACGTTTGCAGGGTAAGCCAGACGATGCCCGCGACCCACGGCACCGCGGCGACGGCATGAATCCAAGCAGCCGGCAACATCCCGAGCTTCCACGGTCGCCACGCCACGTCGCCCGGTTCGAGCGCCAGCGGTGGCAACAGTTCGCCGAAGAGGATTTGCCAGCTCACGGCCCAGACAGGTAGCGGCACGAACAGGCTCGCGAGTACCCCGGTGCCGAGCCAACGGCGGCCGCGCACCCCCCGCGCCGTCAGGGCGAACGCGAACGCGGCCCCGGGCGGGACCGCGAGCAGCACCACCAGCATCATGAGGGCGAATGTGTTGGCCAGCAATCGACCGAAAGGCTCCGGGTCGGTCCAAATTGGCTCGAAGGACTGAAGCGAAAGATTTCGTCGGATGAGAACGAACAGGGGGAGACCGAGGATCAAGGCGAGCAGGGCCGAGAACAGAAGCCGCGGCATGTGTGGCGACTCCTGAATGCAACGGCCAGTCCCCGCCCTCGGGGACGACGATCGGTCAATTCTTCGGCGCGGGAACCGGGGCCGGTTCGCCCGGTTTCACTTCGGGTTTCACGGGCACCGGCAGTTTTTCGAGCGGGGCGATCCGGCTCGGCTTGGCGTATTTCGCGCCCGCGTCCCGCAGGCAGACGATCAAACCGTTGTCGGCCCCCAGCAGCACCCGATCGGAGGTCGCGTTCGTGATCGGCACGTTGAAATCCGCGACGTCGAGGCTCGTCAACGGTTTCGCCCGCTTGCTGACGGTGTCGTGGACGCGGTCTTTGGCATAGACGAGCAGTTCGCCCCGGCGGTTCAACACGTAGACGAACTCGGCGTTGGCTCCGACGATGCGATCCGCGTTCGCTTCGGTGCGCCACGTCACGTCGCCGGATGCGACATCGATTTTGGCGACCCCGGAGTGATCGCCGGAGACATAGACGCCGTCTTTGGCCGCGAGGGGCGTGTGGTTCAAGAATCCGCCGACGTTCGCTTTCCACTCGTAGCGGGGCAAGCCGGACGATCCGCCGGTGAGGTCGATGGCCATGACTTGGCCATCCGACAGCGCGACGAAGCCCAGCAGAGCATCTTTGCCGTAAGCGAACGGCCCGACCAGCGGGCCGGTCGGCTCGGAACCGAACGCCCCGGAGACCTCGGTTCCGCCCGTGCTCTGGGAGACGCTCAGGAAATTCACGCTCGACTCGGTGATCCAAAGGCGCGGCGACGTGATTTGCGATTTCGATTCGACCAAGATCGGGTCATACGCGATTTTCTGCTTCGTCCCGATCGTCCACGCCATCTGCGGCTTCACGCCTTGCGGCCGCAAATTCGACAGTTCGTACACGTGTGCCACCGACGGCGGTAGTACCGCCAGTGACGGAGAATATTGGTTGTAGACGAGGTGGTCCGGATGGAGTTTGTAGGGCTGCCGCAACGACTGGAGCATCGAAAGCGATTCGACCTTGTTCAACCCGTGGATCGAATACGGCGGCACGACGCTCGGCATGGCCGAAATCGACGGCGACCGCTGATTCGTGCTGAGACTTTGGCCCGACTCGAAATACGACTTCGGCACGTTGCGGCGGTCGAACTCGTCGTCGTTCGCCGATTTCGGATTGATCCGGGTCGCGTAGCGATCGGCGATCACGTCGGCCGGATTCCGCAGCTTGCTGTTGTCCGCCGTCACTCCCGACTTCTTGTTCACCGCGTCCGGATTGATCTGCATCGAAGGCGGCAACTGGAACGCCATCACCTTCGCGCCAGTGAATGAGATGTACACTTGGGATCCGTCGGCCACCGGGCTGGCGGACGGCGCTTCGGGGAGGTCGAATTCAAATTCCATCACGCCCGTGTAGCGGTGGAAGCAATACAGTTTGGCGATGTTGACCGCGAAGAGGAATTTTTCGTTCACGGCGACCCCGAAGCCACTGCTGAACTTGGCCGGGTACTTGTACTTCCAAAGCAACCGGCCGGTCGAGTGATCCACGAGGCAGAGCAAGCCCGCTTTGGTCTGCACGGCGATTTGGAATTCGTCGAGAATTTGGACCTTCGCCAGCCCGTCCGATTGGCCGGAAACGGGCGCGTAGAACGACCAATCGGCTTTCAGGTTCAACCGCTCCAATGCATCTTTGGACGGCGGGATGGCGCGGGAATACGTCGGGGCGGGCTGGGCGAACGCTACGGTGCTGGCCACCGCCACAATCGCCATCGTGAGGAACAACCGCATGGTGCGTACTCCGAGTTGCCGTGGCCCGTCTTTCGTTCTGAGTTTACCACCCTGTTGGAGCGTTGCGATAGCCCCGGTCGATGGAACCGTCTGCCGGGTGGCGCCGCGAAACCGGGCATACCGATTATACCGGTACGCGCGGGCTCATTTTTTCCCGAGCGCCCGCTTCTTCGCGAAAAAGCCCGAGAGCATCGCCGCGCAACGCTCGGCTTCGACCCCCGCCACGACTTGGCAACGGTGGTTCAACCGCGGGTCGTCCGTGATGCGATAAAGGGTATGGCACGCCCCGGCTTTCGGGTCAGTCGCCCCGTAGACAACCACCGGAATGCGGGCTTGCACGATCGCCCCCGCGCACATCGGGCACGGTTCCAACGTGACGTAAAGAATGCATTTCTCGAGCCGCCACGATTTCAAGGCCGCGGCGGCTTGCGTGATGGCCACAATCTCGGCGTGGGCCGTCGGATCGCAGAGTTGCTCGCGCTGATTGTGAGCCGAGGCGATGACCTCCTGCCGTTCGAGGGATACGATCACCGCGCCGACGGGCACTTCGTCTTCGTCTTCGGCGAGCGCAGCCTCGGCCAAGGCCATCCCCATGTGATGGAGGTGGAAGGGATTTTCGGGATCGGTGAAGGGATGCGCATCGAGCATGTTCTGGGCCTTTTTGGTGTGGTGACACGTTTCCCAACGTGTCGGGCTGACAGGTTGCCAATCAGCGCGGACTGTTTTTCGCCCTCCGCTTTCGCCGCAGAAAGGCTGGTCTGCAACGTACCCACTTGATTTGACAGGTCGGTGGACTTGGCTTTTTC
>JANXTU010000563.1 GCA_025352235.1 Fimbriiglobus sp. | reverse complement strand
CACGTTTCCCAACGTGTCGGGCTCATGATTTCCGACACGTTGGGAAACGTGTCACCACGAATCGATCACGCCGGTAGCGGCTTCCCTTTCGTCTCCGGGGCGAACCAGATCAGGACGAACCCGAACACGTACACCCCAGCTGCGGCGGAACAGGCGAGGGCGTAATCGTTATCGAACGCCTTCAACAGCGCCCCGGTTTGCAGCGAGCCGATCGACGCGAGGATCCGACCGAAGTTGTATCCGAAACCCTGCCCCGTCGCCCGGACGCGCGTGCGGAACAACTCGGGCAAATAGAGCGGCAACCAGCCGTAGAACGACCCCGTGATCAACCCCACGATCCCGGCGGTGAACACGAAAACCCAATCGAATGTGTCGTTGAAGGTATAAAAGCCGAAGAGCGTGATCGCCGAGAGCACGCAGAGAATCGCATAGGCCGGCCGCCGGCCGATGCGGTGTCCCAAAAGCGCGGCCAAGACGCTGCCGACGGCGGCGCCGAACGCCGACGAGGCTTGCGTCATGGGCCGGGCATTGGGGTCGGTCGTCAAGGTGTCAACGTAATTGTAGACCCACATGACCCCGCCCCACGTCGCCAACAGCGGCACGCCGCTCAGCGCCGCCGCGAGAAGCATCCGCCCGAGCGTGTGCCGGCGTTCGAGAGCCGTTTCCCCCGAACGCTTCAAGAACTGCCGGGCGGGAAATAGGTAGCAGACGGCGATCACCGCGAGGCCGGCGAATGTCCCGGCGATCTTGATGAACCAGTTCGTGTCGAGGACCCAAAGTGCGAGGACCCCGGCGCCGACGGCCGCGCCGGCGAGCACCACCAGCAAATCGGAACTGGCCCATTTCGAGGGTAGGCCTTTTTTCTTCTCGGCGAGCCACGCCGCCGATTCGGGGACGAACAATCGCAAAAACAACGTCAGCAGCGATGGCACCGCCCCGACGAGCATGAGCAAACGCCAGTTTCCGTTGCGGGTGAGCTTCGAGGACATCTCGTTGGAAATGCCGACGGTGTCGAGCCAACCGGGGATCGACGGGCCGATCTGATTCACGCCGAGCGCGACGACCGCCAGCAACAAATAGCCGAGGTTGCCGAAGGCGCCGATGA
The DNA here is from genome assembly GCA_025352235.1 of Fimbriiglobus sp. Taxonomy (GTDB): domain Bacteria; phylum Planctomycetota; class Planctomycetia; order Gemmatales; family Gemmataceae; genus JALHQU01. The sequence continues at coordinate 1,195 of JANXTU010000563.1, read as the reverse complement.
CCCCGGCAAGCCAGCCGCGCGAGGCGTCGGGCCACATTTCCATGACGAGCGCCACGCCGAGCGCCCACTCGCCGCCCATGCCGAGCGCCCCGCCGAATCGCAGCGCCGCGAGTTGCCAGGGGGCGCCGACGAACGCGCACAATCCCGAACAACCCGCGTAGACGAGGACGCTGAAGGTCATCGCGCGGACCCGACCGATCCGGTCCCCGAGCCAACCGAAGAGAACACCGCCGGTCGCCGCGCCGATCAGGAACCCCGCGTTGATGACCGAGAACCAAACACCGAGGTCACCCGCCCCGTCGGGGCCGAGCAATTCGGTGAGCGCTTTCCGACCCACCAGCGGGAACAGACCCATTTCCAAACCGTCGAACATCCAGCCGAGCAGCGCGGCCACCAGGGCCAACCGGCGGGCGCGCGGAGAAATCGTCATGCGGAACCTCAGCCGAGATCGGGAAGCAGAGGTGTGACTTATGCCAAAATCGCCTTCACGACTTTGCCGTGGACATCGGTGAGGCGGAAATCCCGCCCGGCGTAGCGGTACGTAAACTTCTCGTGGTCGAAGCCGAGCAGGTGGAGGATCGTCGCGTGCAGGTCGTGGACGTGGACTTTGTTTTCTTCGGCTTTGAACCCGAATTCGTCGGTCGCCCCATAAGCCATCCCGCCCTTCACGCCGCCGCCGGCCATCCAGAGGCTGAAGCCGTGATGGTTGTGGTCGCGGCCGTTGACCTTCCCGGCATTGCTGCCGGGCGTCGGCAGTTCGACCACCGGCGTCCGCCCGAATTCCCCGCCCCAAATCACCAGCGTCGATTCGAATAACCCGAGTCGCTTGAGGTCGGACAACAGCGCCGCGATCGCGCGGTCGACCTGCCCCGCCAGCCTGCGGTGCTCTTTTTCCAAATCGTCGTGGCTGTCCCAAGGCTGAACCGGGCCGTGCGAAACTTGGACGAAGCGGACGCCGCGTTCGACGAGCCGGCGGGCCAACAGGATCGAACGCGCTTGGTCGCCGGGGCCGTACGATTCGAGGACGTTCTTCGGTTCTTTACTCACGTCGAAGGCGTCGGTCGCTTCGCTCTGCATCCGGTAAGCGAGTTCGAACGATTGGATGCGGGCTTCGAGCTGCGGGTCGGCGTCCCGCGCCGCTTGGTGCTGGCGGTTCAACTTCATCAACAGGTCGAGTTGCTTGCGCTGCGCTCCG